>NZ_JBHTJS010000025.1:0-133177 GCF_042676125.1 Oceanisphaera ostreae | reverse complement strand
AAGTTAAGCTAACGTGCTCGTGAAATGTGTATTTAAGCGCTAAAGTGCTGATTTAAGGGCGCTTACGTTGCTGGACAAATTTTCCGCAAAGCTTCAAATTTGCCGCAAAGCGCGGCGTTATGTATTTTCATCATCAAACAACGGAGTAGTAATGAATCATTATTGGGTAGTTGGTGCATCATGGGGTGGAACTGAGCATCAAGATAAAAAATTCATTGAGCAAGGAATATGGATGCTTGGCTGGAAAGAAAATGATCAACCAGCACAATATAAAAAAGCATCACAAATTAAAGCTGGTGATAGAATCGCAATCAAACGTATGAAAGGTGGCGGTCAAACAGGCATAAAAATATTTCATCTTGGCGTGGTTAAAGGTGTGATTTTAGATACAGATAAAGTTATTTGCACTGTCGATTGGGTAGCAACTGATTTGGATCGAAACATTGAAGAAAGCAAAGGTTGCTTTAAATCAATTCATGGTCCATTTGAAAAAGATGAATGGGTAGAAAAGGTTTTCTGTTTATAAGACACGCATAATCGGGTAGCCGAAGGTTTCTAACCCTCAGCCCCCACAACACCCTGCGCCGAGGCGTCGGGCCGGCTGCTCCGCACAGGGCAATGGGGAAGCTTAATCCAACCATCGCGTAACTCATACAGCCCCTGAGATTTTAGATAAGCATTCAATAATGCTTGATTAATCCCCGGAATTTTAGAGCTGCGCCATGGGCCTTTGCTGGTAATAACGCAGGCAACTGCGGCGTCCGGCTTCCTTCAGACAGACCCTTGCGGAGCTGCCCTTGCCATTTGCTAGTAGTTCGCATCTAATATCGATTATAAATCGCTAAAGATGGTGACCTTCCTACAGAGGACTTTCACCTCATTAGTTCATGCCCATGCTGGGCGTACACAAGGCGCTTAAACGAAACTAAATAGTTGGCTATGTTTCGAGCCTCAACAATTTTAGTCAGCTTAATGCAATATTATAAAAGAGAAATTAAATGTCAAAACAAATCTCCATTCCATCTGTAATCAATGCAATTCTTAGTGGTTTTGAAGACTCTCAAAAAAACTACCAAGAATGGTCTGGCGGTTCATGGTTATGGGAAGCACCTGAATACCTTATTTGCTCAACTGTAGCTAAAAACATTTCGGAAATTGAGGGTTCAAAATTTATTACACTAGAAAATGGCTCAACAAAAACGCTTGAAGATGCAGGAGCAAGGGGCCAGGGCGAGATCGTGAACGTTTTTTGAGCAACTTGAGTTCTGAATAGCGCTCTAGTTGACGAGATATATTGATTATGATCTTATACTCCCTTTTAGGGAGAACTCCATGCACATCGAGACCTTTAAAGCCCATTTCCAGCCTGTTGAAGACACACGGCAAAGCGCAAAAGTAACCTATCCCTTATTCGATGTGCTATTCGGAACGCTGTGCGCTGTTATTGCAGGCGCCAAGGGGTGGTTTGATATCCGCGAATACCTTCTGGGACAGCACGAATGGTTTGTCGAGCAAGGCATGTTCGAAGGGGGCGTGCCTGCAGACGACACTATTGCTCGCATTATATCGAGCATCAAACCAGAGCTGTTTCGAGAGTGCTTTTTACAATGGATGCAGTCAGTACATCAACTCACCGATGGTGAGTTAGTAGCCATTGATGGCAAGACATTACGCGGTTCCTACAGTCGAGAAGATCGTAACGCCACTATTCATATGGTCAGTGCGTACTCCTCAGCGAATAAGCTGGTGCTGGGTCAGCTAAAAACGGACAGCAAGAGCAACGAAATCACCGCCATTCCAGAGCTACTGAGAATGCTCGACCTGCGTGGCGCCCTAGTGTCTATTGATGCGATAGCGTGCCAGACCAAGATAGCTAAGACGATTGTGGCTCAAGGTGGTGACTATTTTCTGGCTGTCAAAGGCAATCAAAGCACGCTATCCAAAGCGGTTCAAAACGCCTTCAGCGCTCAACGTACTGCTGATTTAGAAGGCAATAAGTTAGAGACCGAAATACACCATGGCCGTGTCGAGTCTCGGCGTTGTTACGTACTGAATGCCGAGGTATTGGACGGTGACTTCTCGCGCTGGGCAGAGCTGAACACCATCGCCATGGTTGAAAGTTATCGCACCGAAAAAGGTAAGTCAGTACAACTTGGATATCGCTATTACATCAGTTCAAAAAAGATGACTGCAGAGCAAGTAGCCAAGGCCGCTCGTGAACATTGGGCCATTGAATCCATGCATTGGGTGCTCGATGTCAGCATGCAGGAAGATGCTTGCCAAATTTACAAAGACAATGCGGCTGAAAACTTGGCGTGCTTACGGCACATGTCGTTAAATATGCTCAGAGCAGAGCCAACCAAGCTCAGCATTGCAGGTAAACAGAGACGATGCTGGATGAAAACAGAGCATCTTGAGAAGGTGTTAATAGCCGGTATATCCTCGATGGCTAAAAATTAAACACTCATGCGTTCGCCCTGAGCAAGGGGCAGAGGAAGGCTATCTAAAGATATAAGAGAGAAAGGTAGGGTAGACATTTTGCTATGGTGGGCTAATGGATCACCGAGAGCTATTATTGAAATAAAAAATCAAATTTTCTCTTTTTCTCAATATGAGAATGACATCAAAAGAATTTGTAGTTTTTTGAAAAAGAATAGTCACGAGTCATCCCTCCAGTTTGGTATTTTTGCATTTTATGATTCAGCTTTTTCAGGAACAAGAAAATCTGCTATAGAAAAAGTGGCTGATAAAATAGACCGAATTTTCGATAAAATTAATAGCATTTTTCCAAACCAGTTTGATCTAAGTCTACACAAATCTGATATTCACGAAGAAATTAAGGACAATGCTTGGGGATCAGCCTGTATTCTAATTAAAAGAAAATGTTAAAATTCTTAACGAGACACCCATGTTAGTTTTTATATTGTAAGTAAACTGTCTTCAATGCCAGTAAAATCTCCAGCGTATCAAGGAGGATACTAGAGGCATCAGAATTATCTGTAGGTCTTACTCACCGGCGACTCCGCAGCATAGGGCCGGATGAAGGGATCTCCTCCACCGACCATCACATGACAGGGACGTCATGTGTTTGAGCGCCACAGGGAGCGTGCTTGCAGCGTGTCGGTGGAGGAGACCCTTCATTCGGTCTTTACATAGTAGCTAAATAGATCAGGTATTTAGTCTGTTTGTATTAGAGGGGATGAGTTTGCATTGCACCTGCTCAGCTCACCAGTGAATGATACAAATCGCTAGTTAGATCTTCACGCAGGTGAAGATGGCATTGCCTGAGGTCTGGTCCCAGGGGATGATTTTTTCGTAGTCATGTTCAAAAACATGAACGTCGAAGTAAGGTTTTAGGGTTTCTAGCAACTCACTAAAGCTGAACGCGACCATGGGGTGTTCGTCATTCCATATTTGCGTTGCTGCGGCATTGGTTTTTTCGATGCTCAGTTTTAGTGACTGTTTGTCGCCTTCGCCACCGTAATTCCAGCCCGAACGAAAAGTGAATGAGTCACCATCTTGCTGGGCGTTATGCTGCACAAATAAGTCGTTATTTATTTTGTTTTTATCTACCACGTTAAAACAGAAAATGCCGTCCGTTTTTAACGCGGCGTGCACGCTGGCGATACAGGCTTTTAACTTTTCAAGACCATCGTTGTAATGGATGGAATACAAGAAGCACGTGATTAAATCCAAGGGTTCAGCCACGCTGAACTCACTCATGTTTTGTAATGAAAACTGCGCTTCTGGGCAACGAATGCTGGCCCTGTTCAGCATCGGCTGATTAATATCCAGCCCCATACTTTGATAGCCAAGATCAATAAAGTGACGTACATGTGGGCCCGTGCCACAGGCCAAATCAAGATGTGTTTTACCGTCACCACCAAAAATCTGGTGTAGCCGGCGAATGCCGTGGCTTTGAGATTGATAGTTGATATCGGCACACATTAAATCGTAATAACCAGAAAGGTCGGTATAGAGTGCGTTGGCGGACATGTTAGCCTGATAGTATGAGCCGAAGCGTTTGGGGTGGCGCATAGTATACGAAACCTCAGACTTTGCGAAGTAGAGTTAGCTGTAAAGCGCGCCCACTGACGGCTCTGTAACATAGGGTTGGATAAAGAGGTTTTCCACCGACCATCACATAGGGCGAGCTTGCCTCGCCGTAACGAGTGGCTGCGGCCCAAACGAACATCCAGTGAAGCCTCGCAGTAGGTTGCAGCCGTGAGTGTCGTTAATCCGCTACTTAGTTAGTTTGATATAAAAAATGAGGTATGTATGGCGTTCAGTACATGGTTACTTTACATAAGTGTGATTAGCATCTTGATATTAAGCCCTGGCCCTTCCGCTTTATTATGTATATCTGATGGCTTTAAATTTGGTAGTAAGAGAACCCTACCGACCATTCTTGGTGGAGCCATTGCCGCCCTGGTGTTAATGACCATTTCAGCGGTTGGACTTGGGGCGATTTTAGTCGCATCTGAGACACTGTTTTTTATTGTAAAAATTACGGGTGCCCTCTATTTGATCTATTTAGGTTGGAGCGCTTGGAATGAAGATGGCACTAAAATAGAAAACACGGCGAACAGTAACATTAAACAGATAAGTTACTCATGCTACTCACTATTTCGAAAAGGATTTATGGTCGGCATTAGTAATCCGAAAGATATTTTGTTTTTTATCGCTTTATTTCCTAGTTTTATGAGTGCTGAATTACCACCGCTAGAGCAATATCTAATACTCGCGAGCACTTGGTTTGTTATCGATTGTGCCTCTATGTTTATGTACACAGGGCTTGGCTCAAAGATAAGCCCTTGGCTATCTAAAGCGAGTAATATAAACCGAGTTAACCGTACTGTAGGCAGTGTTTTTATCGTACTAGGTGGTGCTCTTGCAGTCTCTACCGGCATAAATGAAACGTAATAGCGCCTAGCTACTCAGGGTGCTATATCTTGCGCTTAACAATAAGATTTTTTGGACCTTTTCGACCTTATCTCTGCTTAATTTTTCCGTGCGTTCCGTGGATTCCGTTGCAAAAACACCTTAAAGATCTATGTTAGTAATCAAACCCTACCTGCGCTTTTACGCCGGCTTCAAAGGCGTGTTTCACTGACTGTACTTCGCTGACGGTGTCGGCCAACTCAATAATGCTGCGGTGACAGCCGCGGCCGGTGATGATCACATGCTGGTGGCTTGGCCGATTTTTAAGTGCGCTGAGCACGCGGTCTAAATCCAAATAATGGTAGGCCACCATATAGGTCAGCTCATCTAACAGTACAATGTCGATGCTGGGGTCAGCGAGCATTTTTTCGGCGGGTAACCAAGTTTGTTCGCAGGCAATCATGTCTTGCTCGCGGTCTTGGGTATCCCAAGTAAAGCCGGTGTTCATCACCACAAACGGCACGCCGACTTTTTGCAGTAAGTTACGCTCGCCGCATTCCCAACCACCTTTAATAAACTGCACTACGGCGGCACTTTTGCCGTGCCCTACCGCTCGGGTAACGGTACCAAAGCCGGCGGTGCTTTTACCTTTGCCGTTGCCGGTGATCACCATAAGCACGCCCCGCTCGTCTTGGGCGCTGGCCACTTTGGCATCGACCGCTTCTTTCACTTTTTGCTGGCGTTGCTGATGACGTTCGGCTTTTACCTGTTCGCGGTTTGTGTCGTTGTTATCGCTCATGATGTTCCTTAATGCTTTTTAGGATAAAAGAGTGGCTGCTTAACCTTGGTGGATAAGTGCGCTACCCAAGGTGCGAAAATAGCGGTTAAAGGCGGCGTTAATTTGCTGGCGTTGCGCGCCTTCAGGGTATAAACCCAGTTCGGCTTCTTTGGTGGCCTTAGTGCCTTTTACTAAGAAGCCGTTTTTAATGGCGGCGTCTTGCACAAAGGCTTCAAAGGCGCGGGCGCACAGCTCTTCGGGCTGGCTATAATACAGGGTATTGAGTTGGCGGTCGGCGGCAGCTGAGGCCGTAAATAAGGAGCTGGGTTGAGTGCCGCTAGCATCAAGCATAATGGCATGAAAACAGTCAAACAGCAGATCGTTCAACGGATGTTCGATAATTGGCGCATTGTCTAGCCAAGCGCGAGAAGCAAAGGTGCGCGAGCCTGAATGAGCGATGGTTTTTCTGGCTATATAATGGTCAAAGGCATGAAACCATTCGTGGGCAATGCTGCCCGGCCCGGCGTTTTTAGCCAGTGAAAAGCTGCGCGTGGCGGGATTATAGTGCGCCGAAACGCCAGGTCGACCGCCAATGCCATATTGCAATGACAAGCTGCCGCGTAGTGAGATAAGGGCTTCGGGGCCCTGTAAGATCAGCATGAGATCGCACAGCGCATCAAAAAAAAGACCCGCCGCACGATCGCGCTCGGCTCGGGTAACCCAGCGGCCAATTTCAATGCTGCAAAAATCGAAGCGTCGTCTAACCTGCACAAAGTCGATGTGCAGGCCTGCCGCATGATTGGGCCCATTACGATAATAGCGAGACTGAGTCTCGCTATTATCTGTGTCGTTTGTCATGTTCACTGCTACCTTGGCGCCGCGCTATGCTGTTTGTTTACACAGTCAGTTTAACAGCCTTGGTAGCGAGGTAAAGTGCGAACTCTGCTTACTCTAGGAGTTCTATCTTAGGGTGATTTTCGCCCACTGATCAAACTGATAATGAAGATGATGATACCAACTACAAAGACCAGTTTTGCCGCCCATGCAGCCGTTCCCGCCATGCCCCCAAAGCCCAAGGCCCCGGCAATGAGTGCAATTACTAAAAATATAATGCCCCAACGAAACATAAACTGCTCCTTACTATAGTGGAAACTCATGCCATCGACTTTATTACCCTAGCAAACGATGGTTATTCTACGGTGCTTACTATGACCCTTGCGGCTTAATGCAAAAGCCATAGCAATTATTATGGTATTAAACACGAGGTTACGCGAAGTTCATTTACTGTTTAATTGTTAGGTCGTTTTTAACGCTTTTCACGCCATCAACCCCTTTGGTAATATTTTCTGCTTGCGTTGACTGAGCCGCACTTTCCACTTCGCCAGTCAGTTGCACGACGCCGTCTTGAGTTTCAACTGATACTCCCAATGAAGGTACTTTGTCATCGGTGAGTAACTTGGCTTTAACGGCACTGGTGATCATAGTGTCGTCGGCATATTCTTTTAGCGACTGCTCGTCATCGCCTTTCACCTTAAGCTTGTCGCTTACCGACTGCACACCTTCTACTTTTTCTGTGACTTCTATGGCATACATTGCATTTTCTTGGCTAACAACAAAGCCCGAGAGTGTGACCACGCCATTTTCAGTTTCTACTGATATATCACCGCTTTCTACTGCGTCATCACCCAACAGCTCAGCTTTCACTTTGGTGGTGATCAGGCTGTCGTTCATAAAGTCACCGGTTTTTTCGGCAGCGCGCTCGACCTTATCACCAGTAAGCTCGGCTAGATTATCGGCCTTGTCGACGGTATTATCGACGGCGTTCCCCGCCTTGTCGGCAGCATGATCCAGTTTATCACCCGTCCGCTCGGCCGCATTCTCAGCTTTGGTCGACATCATGCTGGCTTTATCCGACATAGTATCTTCCGCAAGTACACCGCCGCTGGCCAAAGCGGAGCTCAACACAACAGCCATCATCGAATATGAAAATTTAGTATTTTTCATTTTTCTTTCCTTATGTTGCGGTTTGAACAATGGGTTTATAACATTGTAATTGAAACGAAAAATTAGAACTTTTCGCTTCCTGCCCTTTTATTTCTAGCGTAAGACGAAAACAACTTCAACCCTAAAAATAATAAAAATGTAAATTTAATTTTAGGCTGAAATCGTCAAACCCGTATAATATAAAATAGGCTACAAACAAAAAATAAGTAATATCAGCAACTTACATCAATAATAACAACAACCTGCAAATGTAATGTCCATATATAAACATCACTGAAATAATATACCTTCCAAATACACATAATATAAGCGTCAGGTTTTGTCCGTCTTTAACATTATTTAGGATCTGATATGTCAAGTTTCTATTAATATATTCTGACTGGCTATCTATTTTATATAAGTAATCACGCATAAGTAGTTCGGCGTAACAGATGTGGAAACATAGATCAGGCTTACTGCTGCCTCTTAAAGGCCTTACACCAATAATTTTTTGCAACGGAACCCACGGAAGAACACGGAAAAATTAAGCTGAGATAAGAACGAAAAAGTCCAAAATATCTTATTGGTAAAGTAAACAGAAGTCAGATGGCGTCAGTTAGGTTGTCCTCTTCACTCTTTACGCTTCACCATTAACAGGTTTTATTCTGATTTTATCTTTATTTTTCCGTGGGTTCCGTGGATTCCGTTGCGAATAAGTCTTTAGCTTTAAAGTAAGCCGAAGCTATCTACAGAATCCACCACATAAGTTATGCGGCATTACTTAGCAACGAGTGACTTTAGCTTCAGCTTTAAAGAGTGACCAGATAAACGAGCAGTGCCGTTCGGCCGCCTGCTAAAAGTCACCCTACGTTTATTGCGGTAAAGGTATCAATGCCGTCAGACCACATTTATGACCCGAATATCGCTCTTTCGCGATAAATAAAGACCCACATGAGGCACTTTGTCATAAAACTGTCGCATTGTAATACAACCGTCACAAAGGCTGGGCATAGTGGCGCCAACGTTAAGATGAGGATGCATAATGAGCCTTCAAACTACCGCCCTTCCCGGCTCCGCAAATAACAGTAATGCACAGTCCAACTGGCTGTCGTGGCTGCTAGTATCGCTGTTGATTTATGTACTGCTGGTCGCCGTGGGCGCTATCGGCTCCGGCTTTAAGGCCGCCGCCGGCAGTAATGCCAAAGAGCTGTTTGCCTTTGCTTCCAACCCGATTATCGCGCTGATAGTCGGCGTGGTGGCTACCGCGCTTATTCAGAGCTCCAGCACCGTCTCTTCCATTATCGTGGGTATGGTCGCCGGTGGCCTGCCCATTGCCATCGCTATTCCCATGATAATGGGGGCCAACATCGGCACCTCACTCACCAGCACTCTGGTCAGCCTCGGCCATATTCGCGATGGCAACGAGTTCAAACGGGCCTTTTCCGCCGCCACCATACACGACAGCTTCAACATTCTGGCCGTGGCCCTACTGCTACCGCTAGAATTACTGTTTCGCCCTCTGGCCACAGCCTCCGAGTACCTTGCCGGCCTACTAGTTAGCGACGCCAGCGTCAGCATGAGCGGCATGAACTTCATGAAGGTGCTGCTCTCTCCTGCCTCCGACCTGCTGAAGGCCAGCGTGGCCTGGCTGCCCGGTATCTGGTCCGGTGTGGCGCTGATCCTAATTGGCATCGGCCTGATCCTGATGGTGGTAACCCAAATTGGCAAGGTGCTGCGCACCCTGATGGTGGGGCGAGCCATGAACATACTGCACACCGCCGTAGGTCGCGGCCCTGTCTCGGGCATGGCCTCGGGCACCTTAGTCACCGTGCTGGTGCAGTCATCTTCCACCACCAGCTCGCTGATCGTGCCTCTGGCTGGCACCGGGGTGTTTTCTCTGAAGCAGGTGTATCCTTTCCTGCTGGGCAGCAATATCGGCACCACCATCACCGCTCTGCTGGCCGCCACCGCCATCAGCGGTGCCGCAGCAATGGTCGCCCTGCAAATTGCCTTGGTGCATCTGCTGTTCAACCTGCTGGCGATTGTACTTATCTATGTGCTGCCCTTCCTGCGCCAGGTGCCGGTGCACATGGCCGAAACCCTGGCTACTCTGGCCCAGCGTAATAAGGCCTATGTGGCCGCCTATATCGGCGGCGTATTCTTCGCCTTACCGCTGCTGTTGGTCGGTGTTAGCCAGTTGTTCTGAGTTTAACCTGATATCTTCCCCCTGACGGGCGTAGTGCTGTGCCATCACTGCACACACCATGAGCTGGATTTGGTGAAAAATTATCAGCGGTAGCAAGGCCGGGCCCAGCAGCGTCCCGGCAAATAATACCTGCGCCATCGGCACTCCGGTGGCCATGCTTTTTTTAGAACCACCAAACACAATGGTGATCTGATCTTCACGACTAAAGCCAAGACGGCGCCCCAACCAGCCGGTTAAAAACAGCACCACGGCCAATAGCACGCAACACACCAGCGTTAATATGGTTAGAGCCATGGGCGATATCGTATGCCACAGGCCTTCGACTACCGAGGCACTCAACGCCGTATATACCACCAGCAAAATAGAGGTTTGATCCAGTCGGCTTAGCGGCTTTTTGTACTTGTCTACCCAGCGGCCGATCAACGGGCGCATGCTGTGCCCCAGCACAAAGGGCAGTAATAGCTGCATGCTGATGGCGCCAATAGAGTGCAATGGCGACGCTCCTTCACTGGCATCCACCTGCATTAACAAGGCCACCAGCAAGGGAGTAAGAATAATGCCCAGAATACTGGAGGCCGAGGCACTGCATACCGCCGCCGGTACGTTGCCCCCCGCTAGGGAGGTAAAGGCAATGGCAGATTGCACCGTGCCGGGCAACACGCACAAGAACAACACCCCCATATATAGCTTGTCACCCAGCAAGGGCAGTAACACCGGCTTGGCTAATAGCCCGAGTATGGGAAACATGACAAAGGTACAGCCGAATACCAGCAGGTGTAGTCGCCAATGGGTAGCGCCAGCAATAATGGCTTGGCGGGACAACTTGGCGCCGTGCATGAAAAACAGCAGGGCAATGGCGGCAACGGTCAGCCAATGAAACAGCTCGGCCCCCTGACCTTGCGCGGGTAACAGGGTGGCCGTGGCGACCACTGCCAATAGAATTAAGGTGAAGTTATCAAATAGTAGGCGTAAATAACCCAACATCAGGAGTCTCCAATTAAGCTTAGGCCATGACTGTACCCTAAAGTTGACTGGCTGTTCACGCCATTCGAACCAGTGATGTCGCTAAAGGGCAAGAGCAGCTATACGACTTACGCGGTACGCCGTCAGTTAAAGACCAACATCGTTACCTGCAGTTACGTTTGCCGCGTAAGGGGTACGGCATATTGGGCTGTCGCTATTTGGCCAGACATCCAGATTATTGCCAACCACAGCAACATTTTATACCAATCACGTTAAGTATTTGGTCAGGCGTTGGGTCGGATCGTCAGAGGTAACGCAGCCGCCTCCCATGACACGCTACGAGTACATCCATGTAAGCTACACATGCCATTGAGCGCACAGGGGGGCGAGCTTGTCTCGCCGTGACGAGTGGCTTCAGCCTACTGCGAACATCCCGTGAATGTTCGCAGTAGGCTGAAGCCGTGAGTGTCATTAATCCGCAGCGTGTCGGTGGAGTAGACCCTTTGTTCGACCTTTACATGAAATAAAATCAGACCATTTGTTTAGTGGGATTGGTATTAGTACTCAGCTAGGCGTTTAAAGCGGTAGGGCCGTGGTGTATTTGATCTGCTCCATGGCAAAGCTCGAGGTAATGTCCGATAGCCCAGAAGTGCTGGCGATCAATTTCTTATAAAATCGGTCAAACGCGGCGATATCGGCCACCACGACTCTTAGCATATAGTCCCACTCACCAGACATACGGTAAAACTCGACCACCTCTTCAAAGTCGGTAACGGTGTTAGCAAATTGCGCCAGCCACTGGTTATCGTGATGCTGAGTTTTAAGCTGTACAAAAACAGACAGCCCTAACCCTAACTTATCGGCATCTAACAGCGCCACTCGGCTTCGGATAAGCCCCGCTGCTTCCAACTTTTTTACTCGCTTCCAACAGGGCGTGCTGGACAGATTAACCGCCTCGGCAATGTCTTTTAGCGACAGTGTGGCATCTTGTTGTAATAGTGCGAGAATTTGCCTATCGAAAACATCCACCTACAAAACCTCACAAAGTTAGAAATATTTACTAAAAAATAGCATTTAAGGTAGATAAATAGCAAAAACTTACTGGTTAATAGGGGATATAATTCTCATATCCACTCATTTCTCTTATGCCTATAGCGCCGGATTTTACCATGAACAATTGGACTCGCACCGCCCTTAAAACCTTGTCTAGCGATCAACTACGCACCTCTGATACTCACCTGTATTTGCTTGATATACCGGGCCTTAGCGGTATAGATATTTATCTGAAAGACGAAAGTACGCATCCTACTGGCAGTCTTAAACATCGTTTGGCGCGATCTTTATTTTTACACGCTATTTGCAGCGGAAAAGTGAATGAAGGCACCCACGTCGTTGAGGCTTCTTCAGGCAGCACTGCCGTGTCGGAAGCCTATTTTGCCAAGCTATTAGGCTTGCCTTTTACCGCCGTGATGCCGCGCCACACTACCTGCAAAAAGGTAGAGCAAGTAAAACGCTTAGGGGGTAATTGCCACTTTGTGGATCACGGAGCGCAAGTCTATGCCGAGGCCGAGCGGCTAGCGCTGGAAAGTAATGGCCATTACATGGACCAGTTTACCTTTGCCGAGCGCGCCACCGACTGGCGAGGCAACAACAATATTGCCGAGAGTATTTTTCAGCAACTTGCCCAAGAGCCCCACCCGATTCCGCACGCCATTGTAATGAGCGCCGGCACCGGCGGCACCTCTGCCACTCTGGGTCGTTACAGCCGCTATTTAGGGTTGGATACCAAGCTGGTGGTAGTCGACCCGGAAAACTCGGTGTTTTATGACAGCTATCAAAGCGGCGATGCCAGCTTGATAAGCCAGGCCGGTGGCCGTATAGAAGGCATAGGCAGACCCCGGGTAGAAGCCTCGTTTTTACCCGAAGTGATCGATGAGATGATCAAGGTGCCAGACGCCGCCAGCATCGCCACCATTCACTGGTTAGAGCATATTTTTGGTCGCAAGGCCGGCGGCTCAACCGGCACTAACTTGTGGGGTGTGTTACAGCTAGCCAAACGCATGCAAGAAAACGGCGAACGCGGCTCTCTGGTCACCTTAATGTGTGATGGCGGCGAACGCTACCTAGACACTTACTACAACCCTGAGTGGGTAGCCGAGCACATCGGCGATTTAACACCCTATCGCGAGCAATTAGCGGTATTTGGTTAAGACACAGCCGTCAGCGGTAAGCTTTCAGCTGTAAGAAAAACACCAAACTAAAAAGATTTTCTCGCCACGGAATCCACGGAACCCACTGACGTAGTTCACGTGCGACAAGAGCCTAAAAATCTTTGATGGGTAAGAGCCCCCTCCTGTGATGTACTTGTGTTTGGCTCTTACCATAAAGTTCACTTTCAGATTTGATTACTATTTTTCCGTGGGTTCTGTGGATTCCGTGGCAAATATTAGGTTTTTAAGTCTTGGATATGGTCAGAACGCGATGTGAGATCGTCATGCTGAACTTGATTCAGCATCTTTGTGCAGATGACGTTCTAATCTCATCAAGATCCTGACGTTCGTCAGGATGACTGCAAAGCATAATTACCCGAAAAACACCGAATCTGTAAATTCGGTGTTTTTCCTTCACCCTTTACTCTTCACGGCGCGCCCTGGCCGCAGTACCAGCATGCAGGGGGTGAGTAGCAAGGTGAGTAAGGTGGCAAAGGTGAGGCCGCCGGCGATGGCACTCGACAGCTGGGTCCACCACTGGGTAGAGGGCGCGCCTATGCCGAGGCTGGGTCCGAGCAAATCGACGTTAACGCCCAACACCATGGGCATTAAGCCCAATACGGTGGTAATCGCCGTGAGTAATACTGGCCTTAAGCGTAAACAGCCGGTTTCTAATGCCGCTTCAGTGGGAGTCATGCCATCGGCGCGTAGCTGATTAAAGGTATCGATTAATACAATGTTGTTGTTCACCACTATGCCCGCCAAGGCAATAATGCCCATGCCCACCATCACGATGCCAAACGACTGACCGTTCAGCAGCAGCCCTATCAAGACCCCGGCAGTAGAGAACACAATCGCCGACAATACCAAGGCGGTTTGGTAGAGACTATTAAACTGCGTCACTAAAATCAGGGTCATCATAAGAATGGCCACAGCAAAAGCACTTATCAAAAACTGCCCCGCTTCGCGTTGATCGGCATCCTCCCCTGCTACCACCAAGTTCACGCCCTCGGGCAGGCTGGTGACTTGCTCGCGCAGTGCGCTTAAACGTTCATCTAACCGATAGCCTTCTCCGATATCGGCCTTGATGGTAATAGTACGTTTGCCGTCTACTCGATGCAGGGTACCCACTTTAGGGGCGGAGCTAAGAGTAACAAAGTGACTCAAGGGTACTTGGCCACGCTGGGTGTTAAGCGTTAGCCGAGATAACTGATCAACCGAGCGAAAATTAGCCGGCACCCGTACCCGAATATCGACTTCATCTGTGGCGTCTTCTGGCCGATAGCTGGCCAGCTTTAAGCCGTTGGTAACTAACTGCACCGCATTACCCACACTCAGCACATCAGCCCCCAAGCGGGCGGCAGCTTCTCGGTCGACCGTGAGTCGCCATTCGATGCCGGGCAGGCTGCGATCGTCTTCAATGTCGATAAACCCACCCAACTCCGCCATAGCTCCACGTAACAGCTCGGTAGCCTGAGTCACACTCGCCTCGCTCTGACCATTGAGCCTGAGCTCAACCGGCTTACCGCCACCTGGGCCCATTTGCTGCTGGCGAAAGTCGAGAATAATACCGGGAATATCCGCCGTTAGCGCCAGCATGGTGTCTTTAATGGCGTTGGCGGGACGGCGTTGATGCCAGTCCACAAACTGAAATTGCAGCACGCCAATCACGTCGCTGCCCATTTGATTATCGGCCAGGGCAAAACTGCGGGCATACAATGCTTTTACTTCGGTCAAACTCTGCAGGCGCTGTTCTACTTCTTGCAAAATGGTGTCTTTTTCATACACCGACAAATCGCCTCGAGCGCGTACCTGCAGCTGAGCACTGTCGGGCTCAATAGAGGGAAAGAACTCCACCCCGTGATTAAAGCGAGCATAACCGGCGTACACCAAACCAATAATCACCAGCGTGCCGATTAGGGTTAACCCGGGGCGCTGTAGTAAGCGGCTTAACAAGGCGCGGTATTGCGTTAAACCCAGCACCTTAACCGGCGTTTTCGCTGCCTGCTGGCGTGTCAGTCCACCCATGGTCGGTAAAAATACCAGCGCCATGGCGAGGGATGCCAGCAGACAGATGATCACCGTGGCCGGCAGGTATTTCATAAACTCCCCCACTACGCCGGGCCAAAACAACAGCGGCGCAAACACCGCAAGCGTAGTAATGGTGGAGGCAATCACCGGCCAACTCATGCGATCGGCGGCGTTAATCCACGCCTGTTTAGGTGGTTGCCCTTCATGCAAATTTCGATCTGCTAGTTCCGATACCACAATGGCACCGTCCACCAGCATACCCGCCACCAAAATCAGCGCGAACAGCACGATAATATTCATGGTAAAGCCAATGGCCCAGATGATCAGAATACCGGACAAAAAGGCGCCGGGAATGGTCAACCCCACCATCACCGCCGAGCGCAACCCCATAGTAAGCAAAATTAAAATCAGCACTAACACCACGGCGGTGAGTACGTTATTCAGCAAGTCCGACAACATGCTTTCTACTTGAGTGGACTGATCCATAATGTAATCAATGGCCACACCATCGGGTAGCAAAGGTACCGCCTCTGCCAGCAACTTTTTAACCTGCTCAATAGTGTCAATGATATTGGCACCGGCCCGTTTACTGACTTCCAACACCACGCCGGGCTGGTCGTTAATGCGGGCAAAACCGGCGGGATCTTTAAAGGTACGGCGCAAAGTTGCCACATCGCCAAAGGTCACCACCTTATCGCCATCAACCTTGATCGGCATGCCCATGACATCGTCTAGGTTCTCGATAATGCCGGGCACCTTAATGGCCAATCGGCCCGCCCCCGTGTCTAAACTACCGGCGGCCACCAGTCGATTATTGCGCGAGACCAGGTTAAACAGCTGGGTGTAATCGATGCCGTAACTGTCGAGCACTTGCGGGTCGACCAAAATCTCTAATACGTCTTCGCGGTCGCCGCCGATGTCCACTTCCAGCACTTCGGCAATGCCTTCAATTTCATCTTTTAGCCGCCGCGCTATCATCACCAACTCGGCTTCAGACAAGGGGCCCGATAACGCCACCGACAACACCGGAAATAACGACACGTTAATTTCGTGAACCACGGGTTCGTCCACTTCTTGGGGGAGTTTGCTACGGGTGGAGTCTACTTTTTCGCGTACATCCTGCAGCGCCTGCTTAGGATCAAAGCCGGCATCAAATTCCAGCATCACCGAGGCATGGCCCTCGCCGGCGGTGGAAGTCATTTTTTTTACCCCCGCTAACGTGCGCAGCTCTTGCTCCATGGGCCGCACCAGCAAACGCTCGGCATCTTCTGGGCTAATGCCCTCTAATCCCATAGAGACATACATCATGGGAATGGTGACATCGGGATTGGCTTCTTTAGGGATCGCTTGATAAGCGCCGTAGCCGCCGAGTAGCAAAAACACAAACGCCATTAACGTGGCACGGCTGCGATACACAGCCGCACTAATCAGCCCCCTCATAGCTTAGGCTCCTGCTGACGAATATTGACGTGTTCGCCTTCGCTTACAAAGCCTGCGCCCCGCGTAATAATACGCGCCGAATCCGCTAATCCACTGATCCATGCTTCATCTGGGGTAATGCTCAGCAAATTAATCGCTACCCGTTGCATGCGGTTTTGGTCATCAACGACCTTTACGGCCAGTCGACCGTTATCATCCAGCGCCAGCAGCGCAGGCGACAGCCGATAGGCTGGTTGCGCTGGCAGTTGAATATGCAAACCGGCACTGGCTCCAGCTACCCGCCAACCGTCTGAGTTATCCAGCTTGGCTTCCAGTGCATAGCTGCGGGTTTGTTGATCGGCGGCTTGAGCAATAAAGCTAAGCTGACCAGATAATTCTCGCCCGTCCAGCAATACCGCCGTTACCGGCAAGCCCACGGTTAAGTCGGCCACCTGTTGCTGGGGTACGGTGGCAGATAACTTAAGGGAGGAGGCATCGACCAGCGTTAGCAGCTCGTCACCGGCTTGCACGAAGCTGCCCTCTTCTACCGGCAAGGCATCTATGCTGCCGGCAAAAGGCGCGGTGATCTGCGTATGCACTAGCGCCAGCTGAGCACGGGCCAATGCGGCTTTGCTGGCGGCTGCGGCCGCCTTTACTGATAGGTAATCGGTTTCAGATAGATGTTGGCTGCGACGTAGCCGAGTGGCGGCATTCACTTCTGCTTGGCGTAAAACAACATCCGCTTTGGCTTGAGTTAAGCCTGCCTTGCGACCATCGTCGCTGAGAGTAATGAGTACTTCATCAGCAGCTGTTTGCTGGCCTAATTCCGGCCGCTTAAGCAAGGTACCACTCACTTGAGCGCGCAATACCAAGCTGTGTGCAGGCATCAGCTGCCCTTGCAGCAGCACGCGGGCTTGATAAGGCTCGGCGTGAAATTGGCGCACTTCAACATAGAAGCGTTCAGCCTCTTTTGTTTGACCAGACTCGGTAACGGGCGCCGCCGAGTCTGCGTCTTGAGCTTGATACAGTTCGCCACGCCATAGCCAAAATAGCAGTACTAACAATACCAGTAACACTCCGCCCCACTTTTTATGCCGAGTGAGCCACTGTTTTGCTCTGTTTACTGCCATGAATGACGTTCCATATCAAATAGAGTAGAGACTCAGCATAGCAACTTCCCCGAAACTGAAACAGCCATAAGTGATCAGCTGTACGTTGTACGCCATACGTACGTAAAGAGAGACCGCACTCGCCTTTAACTTAAGGCGTATCGCGTAAGGCGTATAGCTATGTTTTATGATCTAAATCAGAGCAAAACAGCTCACTTTAACGGTGGTTTTTTATTGACCAAATAGTCAGGTAAGCATAGGATATACATAACTAGCATTTGGAGTGCATATTATGACTCATCATCGTCTATTGCGTCTTGCTAACATCTCAATGGTGATATTTTTAGTGGTGGCCTGTGCCGCCTTGAGTATTGCTTATCTTCAAGAAGAGAAAGTATCGTTGGGCATGACGGTGTTTATGCACATCACCTTGGTAATTAGTGCCGCGCTGTTTAAGCTGGCGTATGTGGTACGTTTAATTGCGCAAGACAAAATGGGCCAACCGCTGGTTTAGGGCACGGAGTTGCCAGCAGAGCAGACATCCTCTGTCATCTGCAAATGTCGTCTGCCGACGACTCTAAGCCTAAGAAAGAGGCGGCAGGGATAGTCTCCTTCTACCAGCACATGACAGAGATATCATGTGCTGAGCGCTTTATTTCCCCGCACCTTTCACCACTCACTTGAAAGCAGTTAGTCTAGCTTTTGGCGGGTGATTTCTACTTCATCACTAAACTGGCGGCGCAGTTCAGATTTAGTTTTTATAACGAGCTCTCCGCCTTTGCCTATGGTCATGTGCTCGGGGTTATCATTGTGCAGTGCCTGCCATAACAACACCGCCTGCATGCTGTTTTCTTTTTGCTCTGTCGTCAGCACAGAGCCGTCTGGCCACTTGCCTAATTCAACCGCCGTTTTTAAACGTAAATAAACATCTTCTGGCATGTTGGCAATAGCTTGCTGAAATGATGACATCTTGTTTCTCCTGTCGGTAGCTTCTAAATGAGTACCGCTATAAGTATTGATGCGAGCGCCGCAGCCATAAAAAAGGGCAGCCCATGGCCGCCCTTCGTACACACTAACGGCATCATTACGGTGCCTTATGCTAGCCGTTACTGAGGCAAGTCTATCAGCTCAATCCCGGCCATTTTTTGCATGACTCGTACAACCTGACAGCTGTAACCAAACTCGTTGTCATACCATACATACAGTACAGCACGATCGTCTATAGCAATGGTTGCCAGCGAGTCAACAATACCGGCAAAACGAGAACCAACCATGTCGGTTGATACTAATTCGCTGCTGGTGCTGAAATCAATTTGCTGGTGCAAAGGTGAGTCCAGCGACATGGTTAGCAGGTACTCGTTTAGCTCGTCGGCGTTGGTCGGCTTATCTAAATTCAGATTAATCACCGCCATAGACACGTTAGGTGTCGGCACGCGAATCGCATTACCGGTCAACTTATTTTTCAATTCAGGTAGTGCCTTAGCCACGGCAGAGGCCGCACCGGTGCTGGTTAACACCATGTTTAGCGCCGCACTACGGCCCCGACGATCACCTTTATGGAAGTTATCAATTAGGTTTTGGTCGTTGGTGTAAGAATGCACAGTTTCAACGTGGCCATTCTTAATGCCGTATTTATCACTTACCGCTTTTAACACCGGAGTGATGGCGTTAGTAGTACAAGACGCCGCCGATATGATCAAATCTTCTGATAAAATCATGTTGTCGTTTACACCAAACACGATGTTTTTAATATCGCCTTTACCTGGAGCCGTTAGCAGTACTTTAGCCGCACCCTTGGCTTTAAGATGCTGACCTAAGCCTTCTTCATCGCGCCAAATACCTGTGTTATCAACGATTAACGCATCGTTAATACCGTATTGAGTGTAATCAATCTCGGTGGGGCTATTGGCGTAAATCACCTGAATATAAGTGCCGTTAGCAATAATGGCATGGTTTTCCATGTCTACTTCAATGGAACCATTAAACGGGCCATGTACCGAGTCGCGGCGCAGCAAGCTGGCGCGCTTTTCTAGGTCGTCTGACGAGCCACGTACCACGATGCCACGTAAGCGTAGGCCGTGATTACCACCCGAACGCTCAATTAGCAGACGAGCTAATAAACGACCAATACGGCCAAAACCATATAACACCACATCGGTAGGCTGGCTGTTATGGTCTGTATCAAGAGCCGGTGCCAGTTCGTTACGCAAGAAATCAACCAAGCCAGATTCGTCTTGGTGAGTCTGCCAGTAGCGTACCGATAATTTACCTAAATCGATGCTGGCCGGTGCCAAATCAAGTTCACTCAGTGCTTTCAACACCGGGTGACTCTGACTGACTAACAGTGCCTTGCCTTCGTGGCGACTTACTACACGGTGAGCCTTGATAATCTCAATGGTAGAGGCATTTAACAGTGGACGCGCATGGACGCAAATTTCCACGCCCTGATCACGGTACAATTTTCCAATCAGGGGCTGCATAGACTCCGCCAGCTCCTGGCTTTGTTGCCAGGCGGACAGGTAACTCTCGTGGGTCATCGACCGGATCCTTTTTTCGGGTAACTATCATGAGTACTGAAGCAGGTATGGTGTTTAAACGAACCGATAAATACCGCTTAGCTCTATTTTAAGTGCGCCTATTTTAGTTGATAGAGGGTATGATTACTAGACTAAGGACAGCCAACAAGGTTCTCAAATGAACATCAAGCATGCTTTTTTGATGCTACTCGCCCCTCTCTTTTTAGCAGCCTGTGACCGAGATCGCATCATTAATGTTTGTGAAGACACTCCTCAATTTTGTCAAGAATTACACGCAGACAGCTGGTGTCGCTTTGAGCGCACAGCGCTTATCCGTGCACGTAAGCTGCAAGCAACCCAGCCAAGTGATCCCAATAATTACGATTTGCTCACTACATTAAAAGAATATCATGGCTGTTTAGACCCACTACTGGCTATTGAATACACTCAACGTAAAGAACGTAAAACCGATAAGGTGGATGCAGTATTTCATGCACAAGAAGCCATGACACAACTGGCCGCAGACACCGTAGATTCAGATTATCCTTATTTGCTGTTATGGCACTGGCAACATGAAGGAAGCCAAAGGGCTAAAGCCAGATTTATTAAGCTCGCAGATAGAGCTGAAATGCAAACGCCAGACTTGCAAAATACCTTAGCTAAATTATTGATGATTCGTGATAGTGCCGCGGCTGAGCAGAAGTTGCTTTACGCGCTAAGCCTCTATGAGAAAGGTGACACGCTAGACAGTAATATTATTGCCAACTTACTCACTTTGTATATTCGCCAGCAGCGCTATCAAGAGGTTTGGCTTTGGTCTCGGGTATTGAGTAAATTGAATCATGAAGAAAATATTGAGTTAGCCCGCCTCGATGTCTATTCAACATTTGATGCGGCACAGCAGCAAGAAATGCAGCAGCAGGTAGAACATATTTTTAAGCAATTGACACAGGGAAAATTTCAAGCGCCCAGCATCGAGTGAATTAACTGATCTTGCACAATGTTATGTGGGATTGGCTTACAATCAGATTGACGGTTTATGTTTTTTTTGTAACGTTAGTCTGTATTCACTTTGATATATTTCAGCATAGAGTACAAACATGAAAATTAAGGTAGCTATTAACGGTTTTGGTCGTATCGGTCGATTGATGTTTCGTGCCGCATGCGAGCGTAACGACATGGAAATAGTGGCCATTAACGACTTGCAAGATGTTGATTATATGGCCTACATGTTGAAATATGACTCTACTCATGGCCGTTTTCAAGGCGATGTGCAGGTAGAAGACGGACAATTAATGGTGAATGGCAAGTCGGTGCGGGTGACCGCTGAGCGCGACCCAGCCAACCTTAACTGGAGTGCGGTCAATGTCGATGTAGTAGCAGAAGCCACCGGCATTTTTATGACCGATGAAAAGGCTCGTCTGCACATTCAAGCGGGTGCTAAAAAAGTGGTGCTTACCGGTCCATCTAAAGACGCGACGCCGATGTTTGTAATGGGCGTAAACCAGCACACCTATGCCGGTGAAGATATTGTTTCTAATGCCTCCTGCACCACTAACTGCTTAGCACCGCTGGCCAAGGTTATTAATGATAATTTTGGCATCGTCGAGGGCTTAATGACCACGGTGCATTCAATTACCGCGACTCAAAATACCGTTGATGGTCCTTCACAAAAGGATTGGCGTGGTGGCCGTGGTGCCAGCCAAAACATCATCCCCTCCTCTACCGGTGCAGCCAAGGCCGTGGGTAAGGTGATCCCTGAACTGAATGGCAAGTTAACCGGCATGTCGTTTCGCGTACCTACGCCCAATGTGTCTGTCGTCGACTTAACGGTACGGTTAGAAAAGTCCGCCAGCTATGCAGAGATTTGTGCCACGATTAAGGCAGCCGCAGAAGGCGAGATGAAAGGCATTATGGGCTATACCGAAGATTCCGTGGTATCGACTGACTTTTTAGGTGAAACCTGCACCTGTGTATTTGATGCCGGTGCGGGCATCGCCCTTAACGAGAACTTCGTAAAGTTAGTGGCTTGGTACGATAACGAAATGGGCTACTCACACAAAACCCTAGACTTGATCGCACACATCTCGAAGTAACTAACTAATAGCGCCGAGCACCAAGCGCCCGGCGCCCAGCTCAACAAAAGACCGAGACCAAAGACTCTCTCGCCACGGAATACACGGAAGGACACGGAAAAATAATCAAGATAAAAGTGATTGATGGGTTAAGCCCTTACAATAAATATCCTTGTTAGCTCTTCTTCCGTGTATTCCGTGGCAAACAGAGCTTTAGATTTATCTTTTAAGCCCTACCTCCCTCTTCACCTTCCACCCAGCTCAACAATACACCGTGTTTATCTTTAGCTTGCTGCTGAGCGCCAAATACTAGTCTCGATATTCAATCGTTGGCATAGTAAAATGTTGGATTCGGCCGCCATGAGTTGGTGGCTTGCTGACCTGATATCAGAGATTTATATTAATGTCCGACGCCGCATCCCCTACGTTTACTCCCGAGCTACTCTCGCCTGCGGGCACCCTTAAAAACATGCGCTATGCCTTTGCCTATGGTGCCGATGCCGTGTATGCCGGTCAGCCGCGCTATTCGCTGCGGGTACGTAATAACGAGTTTAATCACGAAAACCTTAAAATAGGTATCGATGAGGCCCATGCGCTGGGCAAAAAGTTTTATGTGGTGGTGAACATTCAGCCCCATAACGCCAAGCTAAAAACCTTTATCCGTGACATGAAGCCCGTAATCGAGATGGGCCCAGATGCGTTGATTATGTCCGATCCGGGGCTGATTATGCTGGTGCGTGAGCATTTCCCTGACGCGACCATTCATCTGTCGGTGCAGGCTAACGCGGTTAACTGGGCGTCGGTGAAGTTTTGGCAAGATTACGGTATTGAGCGCGTGATTTTATCGCGGGAACTATCCCTAGAAGAAATTGAAGAAATTCGCGCCCAGTGCCCCAAAGTAGAACTCGAGGTGTTTGTACACGGTGCATTATGCATGGCGTACTCTGGCCGTTGCTTGTTATCGGGCTACATCAATAAGCGCGATCCTAATCAGGGCACCTGTACTAACGCCTGTCGTTGGGAATATAAAGTGCACGACGCCAAAGAAGACGATGCAGGCCAAATTGTGCATCAGCAAGAGCCAATTGCCGTGCAAAAAATCGACCCCGCACAAGAAACTATTACCCCCACACTGGGCGCCGGTGCGCCTTATGAACACCCGGTATTATTGGAAGGAAGTAACCGCCCGGGTGAGTATATGGCGGCTTATGAAGATGAGCACGGCACTTACATCATGAATTCTAAAGACTTACGTGCGGTGCAGTATGTAGAGCGCTTAACGCAAATGGGCGTGCATTCGTTAAAAATTGAAGGCCGTACTAAGTCGTTTTATTACGTGGCTCGTACCGCCCAAGTGTATCGTAAGGCCATCGACGATGCCGTTGCCGGCAAGCCGTTTGATGCCAGCTTAATGAGTACACTAGAGAACCTAGCGCACCGTGGTTACACCGAAGGCTTTTTAAAGCGTCATGCCCACAGTGATTATCAGAACTACGAAATCGGTCATTCGGTATCGACCCGCCAGCAGTTTGTGGGTGACATTACCAAGCGCGATGGTGATTGGGTTCAGGTTGAGGTGAAAAATAAGTTTATGGTAGGCGATCAGTTAGAGCTAATGACGCCGGCCGGTAATATTACCTTTACCCTAGAGCAGATTAAAAACCGCAAAGGTGAGCTAGTAGACGTCGCGCCCGGCAGCGGCCATGTAGTTTACATACCCTTAGCCCAAGACATAAATGCCGACTTCGCGATTTTGTTACGCCATTTAAAATAACCGCATTAATAGCTGTCAGATAAAAACGGCCGTACGCTTTACGTCATTCGCTGTAAGTCTTTAAATCAATCCTAAAGCAGATACCGGGGCGAGCCCGGCAAGACGGCATAGGGCGAAGAGCCAACAAGAACGGGGTTTGTGTTCATGCCGTCTTCCTGACGTAGATCAGGATCTGCTTGAGGGTTTAATACATAAAAGCAGATATCGGGGCGAGCCCGGTAAGGCGGCGAACTGCCGCTGTCAGCGGTAAGCTTTCAGCCCTCAGGTAAAAACAAAACACGGAACCGGTTTTGATGTTATCTGTAGCTGATCGCTGATCGCTGAAAGCTGACGGCTTACCGCTTTCACTAAGCGGTATTTATCTTTAGCTGAGCGTCGGGCGCCTGATGCTTGGCGCTGAATTGCATCCATAAAAAAGCCGAGACTGTTGTCTCGGCTTTTTTGCGGCTATCAATAACGAAAGGCTAATTACTCAGCTGGCTTCTCGTCATTGTTAGCAGGTGCTGCAGCTTCTGGCTGAGCAGGAGCTGGTGTTGCAGTTTGTACTGGCGCGGCTACTTTAGCTGCTTCAGTAGGCACTGCTGTTTCAGCGGCTGCTGGTGCAGCTTCAGTTGGTGCCACGTCGGCTGGTGCTTCAGCTGCCACTTCAGGATCTTTCGCTTCTTTAATAGACAAACGAATACGACCCTGACGGTCAACTTCTAATACCTTCACCTTAACGGTGTCGCCCACACTCAAATGATCCGATACGTTTTTAACACGCTCTTCGGTAATTTGAGAAATGTGCACCAAGCCATCTTTGCCTGGCAGGATGTTAACGAAGGCACCAAAGTCGGCTAAACGAACGACCTGACCTTGATAAATAGTGCCCGGCTCCACTTCTGCAGTTAGCTGCTGAATGCGGCTAATAGCAAGTTTAGCGGCTTCGCCATCTACTGCGGCAATTTTAACGGTACCGTTATCATCTAGTTCGATGGTGGTGCCGGTTTCTTCGGTCAGTGCACGAATAGTCGCGCCGCCTTTACCAATCACATCACGGATCTTCTCAGGATTGATCTTGATGATATGAATGCGCGGTGCAAAGTTAGAAATCTCTTCACGTGGCGCCTGCAACGCATCGTCCATCACAGTTAAGATGTGCAAACGGGCATTACGAGCCTGCTTGAGCGCCTTTTCCATGATTTCTTTAGTGATGCCTTCAATTTTAATGTCCATCTGCAAAGCAGTAATGCCTTGCGTGGTGCCGGCTACTTTAAAGTCCATGTCGCCTAAGTGATCTTCATCACCCAGAATGTCGGACAGTACCACGTAGTCTTCGCCTTCTTTTACCAAGCCCATGGCAATACCGGCCACAGACGCTTTAATGGGTACGCCGGCATCCATTAGTGCCAGTGAGGTACCACATACAGAAGCCATAGAGGACGAACCGTTAGACTCGGTAATTTCGGCAACGATACGTACCGTGTATGGGAACACCTCAGCACTTGGCATAACGGCTGCAACACCGCGTTTAGCCAAACGACCGTGACCAATTTCACGACGCTTAGGGCTGCCAACCATACCGGTTTCACCAACACAATAGGGAGGGAAGTTATAATGCAGCATAAAGCGGTTGGTGCGGGCACCTGTTAACTCATCAATCATCTGTGCATCACGCTCGGTGCCCAGAGTGGCCGCAACCAACGCCTGAGTTTCACCACGGGTGAACAATGCAGAGCCGTGAGTACGCGGCAATAGACCGGTGGCTACGTTAAGTGCACGGATCATATCGGGTTCGCGACCGTCGATACGCGGCTCGCCACGTACTACACGACCACGCACTATGTGCTTCTCAAGCTTACCCAGCTGCTCTTGTACTTCTTTGGCCTTTTGCTCGGGGTTGCTCACTAAGACTGCGGCTAATGCTTTCGCCTTAATAGCGCTGATTGCATCGCGACGCGCGGTTTTATCGGTAATGCGATAGGCTTCGCCCAACTCATCACTCGCCAGTTCCGCTACTTGGGCTTTCAGTGCTTCGTTTTCAGCTTTTGGCTGCCAGTTCCAAGAGGGCGTACCCACTTCTGCGGCAAACTCTTTAATGGCCTGTACCGCAGTATTTAGCTGCTCGTGACCATACACTACCGCACCTAGCATTACGTCTTCTGGCAAAATATTCGCTTCAGACTCAACCATCAGCACTGCATTTTCGGTACCGGCAACCACTAAGTCCAGTTCGCTGTTTTCTAGCTCACTGATGCTTGGGTTAAGTACGTATTCGCCGTTCATGTAGCCTACGCGCGCAGCACCAATCGGGCCTGCAAACGGCAGCCCAGAAATAGCCAAGGCCGCGGATGTACCCAACAGCGCAACAATGTCAGGGGCAATTTCAGGATTAACCGAAACCACGGTCGCAATAACCTGAACTTCGTTTTTGAACCCATCGGGAAACAACGGACGAATTGGGCGGTCAATCAACCGCGACGTCAGTGTTTCACCTTCCGTTGGACGGCCTTCACGTTTAAAAAAGCTGCCAGGAATACGACCGGCGGCATAGGTACGCTCTTGGTAGTTAACCGTTAGCGGAAAAAAGTCTTTGCTTTCATCTGCATCACGCTTGCCAACAACCGTTACTAATACGGCGGTATCACCAATGCTGGCCATAACAGCACCACTCGCCTGGCGAGCCATTACGCCAGTCTCAAGAGTTACCGTATGTTGACCATACTGGAAGGTTTTCACGATAGGATTCACGTTGTAGATTCCTTAATATGCTTGGTCTTTTAATTTAGCTCAACAGTATACTTTATTATGGATTAAAGCACAGCGCGAAGCAGGTGAAGTATAAGACGTGAAGAATGAGACGTAGCCCACCCGGTCCAAAAGTACGAGGGTTCTCCTCTCTACCTCACGGTTCATGCCTTACGGTGAAAATCAGGCAACAAAAAAGGGCCCTAGGGCCCTTTTTTATTAAACTGAATGTGTCGATTAACGACGCAGACCCAGTTTGGCGATCAGTGCACTGTAACGTGTTACTTCTTTACGCTTCAGGTAGTCCAGCAAGCTACGACGCTGGGATACCATGCGCAGCAGACCACGACGGCTGTGGTGATCATGGATGTGCTGCTTAAAGTGACCTTGCAGGTGATTGATTTGTGCGCTCAGCAGGGCAACCTGAACTTCAGGTGAACCTGTGTCGCCTTCGCCACGTGCATGGTCAGCAACAATTTGGGCTTTAGTTTCAGCGTTTAGTGACATCTTTTGTACTCCAAAGAGATGAATGTTTTTTCCAGCCGATCACTAATTCAGCCGGAAAGCGAGCGCGCATTCTATCAGTTAAGCCAGTGTTGGCAACCAGAAAATGGCGTTGCCAACAAAAGAATGACTTAACGGTCGCAAGGTTCAAAAAGATTTTGCAACGGAACCCACAGCAGAACACGGAAAAATAAAGATAAGTTCGGAAATATATTTTATTTTTAAGACCTAAAATATAGCGCTAAGCCTGAAGCCAAATCAAATATAGCTCTTTGTCATCTTTAGCGCTGACCGCTTGGTTACCTGCCAACACTCAGCTACACGCTACCCTAATGGCTTGCTCTTACCAATAAAATATCTTAGTAATTTTCGCTCTTATCTCAGCTTAATTTTCCGTGCGTTCCGTGTTTCTTCCGTGGCAAAGAAGTCTTTAATCGCTATTAACGCACTAAGCGTTTAGGTGCCACTTTGCCATCGTCGTCAATTTCGCCAACGCCAATAAACCGGTGTTGCTCTCCCACCGTCATTCTTACCTGCCCGTCTGTAGGCGCACCCGAGACCTGAACCGCTTGGCCCTGATTGATATAACCGGCCACCAACTCAGACATGTGTACTTCTGGCAGACTAGCTACGGCAGTCTCCATCGGCAACAACAAGGGATCTAGCTCAAGGCGAGGAGCAATCTCTTGCGTGCGGCAGTTTTCAAGAATGCATTCCAGCTGCTCAAGAGTCACCATCCGCTCGGCGGGATACGTCGCAACCGCTAAGCGGCGCAGCACCGCCACATGCGCACCACAGCCCAGCACTTCACCCAAATCATCAACGATGGTACGAATGTAGGTGCCTTTGCTGCAGTGAACCTCCAGCTCCACTTCGTCTCCTTCAAAGCGAATCAGCGTGAGCTCATACACAGTGATAGAACGCGACTCTCGCGGTATTTCTATGCCTTCACGGGCATATTGATACAAGGGCTTACCTTGATATTTAAGCGCAGAGAACATGGAGGGAACTTGCTGGCTCTGACCACGAAATGGCTCCAGCGCCGCAATTAATGCCTCCTCAGTCACATTAACCGGACGGGTTTCAACCACCTCGCCATCGGCATCACTGGTGTTAGTACGCAGTCCTAATTTGGCAACCACGCGATAGCGTTTATCCGCTTCCAGCAAAAACTGAGAAAACTTAGTGGCTTCGCCTAAGCAAATGGGCAACATACCGGTGGCTAATGGATCTAGTGCTCCGGTGTGCCCCGCTTTGGCCGCAGCATAAATGCGCTTAACTTGTTGCAAGGCATCGTTAGAGGTAATGCCCTCAGGCTTATCTAACAACAAGATGCCGTCTACCTCACGACCACGAAATCGACGTTGACGCCCCATTATTAATCCTTTTTCTCTTGATCTTGTTCTTGTTCTTGGTCTTGAGCCTGCTCTTCGCCGCTGCGACCGCTTTCTTGTATACGACGCTTATCTTCGGCAATGGTGCTAGAAACCAGGGTAGAAATACGCACCCCTTCCACCAAGCTTTGATCGTAGGCAAAGCGCAGCTCAGGCGTGACACGCAGGCGCATCGCTTTACCCACTAGGGTGCGAATAAAACCACTGGCATCTTTCAAGACCTTCATGCCTTCGGTAATTTTTGCTGGATCGTTTTCTAAAAAGGTGACAAATACTTTAGCAGTACTTAAGTCTTTAGATAAGTCGACACCGGATACCGTAACCAATTTTAGACGGTCATCTTTAATTTCCCGCTGCAGGATCATCGCAATTTCTTTTTGCAATTCCTGCCCAACCCGGCGGGCACGGCTGAATTCTCTAGCCATAATGCTGTTTTCCCATTAAAAAAGGAGCCTTTAGGCCCCTTAGTATCAAATTAGGTGACAAAAGAGTGCAGCCCTAAAGCGGGCTGCAAGCCCTTTCGACGCTAGCGGTGCTAGGTCGGCGTCTCCCTTATAGGGTGCGCTGTACTTCTATAATCTGGAAGACTTCTATCTGGTCGCCTACACGTACATCATTGTAGTTCTTAACGGCGATACCACATTCCATGCCATTACGCACTTCTTGCATATCGTCTTTAAAACGACGCAGCGATTCTAGTTCGCCTTCGTAAATTACCACGTTATCACGCAATACCCGAATTGGGTTGCTACGTTTAACGTTACCTTCGGTAACCATACAACCGGCCACTGCGCCAAACTTAGGCGAGCGGAACACGTCGCGTACTTCGGCTAAACCGATAATCTCTTGTCTAAACTCAGGTGCCAACATGCCAGTCATGGCCTGTGTCACTTCGTCCAGCAATTCATAGATAACGCTGTAGTAACGTAGATCGATTTCTTCAGCTTCAATCATCTTACGAGCAGAAGCTTCGGCACGTACGTTAAAGCCCAAGATAATAGCATTCGAAGCTGCCGCTAAGCTGGCGTCAGTTTCGGTAATACCACCTACGCCAGAGCCAATGATCTTCACTTTAACTTCGTCGGTAGACAGTTTCTGCAACGACTCAGCAATCGCTTCAAGAGAACCTTGTACGTCTGCTTTCAGTACCAAGTTCACTTCAGCCACTTCGCCTTCTTCCATGTTCGCAAACATGTTTTCAAGCTTAGCGGTCTGCTGACGCGCTAGTTTCACATCACGGAACTTGCCTTGACGATACAGCGCTACTTCACGTGCTTTCTTCTCGTCGCGTACTACTGTGGCTTCATCACCAGCAGAAGGTACGCCCGACAAGCCCAGAATTTCTACTGGAATAGACGGACCGGCAGTTTTAACGTCGCGACCTAACTCATCACGCATCGCACGCACTCGGCCATACTCTAGGCCACACAGTACTATATCGCCTTGGTTCAGCGTACCTTCCTGTACCAGTACTGTTGCTACTGGGCCACGGCCTTTATCTAGGCGAGACTCGATGACCACACCTGATGCCATGCCATCGTATATCGCTTTCAGCTCTAATACTTCAGCTTGCAGCAATACCGCTTCTAACAAATCATCAATACCATCACCGGTTTTAGCCGAGATATAGGTAAAGATGTTTTCGCCGCCCCAGTCTTCCGACATGATGCCGTGTTGAGACAACTCACTCTTAACGCGATCGATATCCGCTTCGGGCTTATCCATCTTGTTAACAGCAACGATCAACGGCACATTGGCCGCTTTCGCATGCTGAATAGCCTCGACGGTTTGTGGCATTACACCATCATCCGCCGCCACTACCAAGATAACGATATCGGTTGCACTGGCACCACGAGCACGCATTGACGTAAACGCCGCGTGGCCTGGGGTATCCAGGAAAGTGATAGAGCCATTCTCGGTATCTACGTGGTAGGCACCAATATGCTGGGTAATTCCACCGGCTTCGCCAGACGCTACTTTAGCGCGACGAATATAGTCCAGTGTAGAGGTTTTACCGTGGTCAACGTGACCCATGATAGTCACCACTGGCGCACGAGTTTGACGCTCGGCATCGGTATCACGGTCAGACAACACATGCTGCTCTAATTCGTTTTCACGACGTAGAATCACTTTGTGTCCCATTTCTTCCGCCACTAACTGCGCGGTTTCTTGGTCGATAACCTGGTTAATGGTCGCCATAGCGCCCATCTTCATCATCACCTTGATGACGGCTGTACCCTTAACGGCCATTTTGTTAGCCAGTTCGGCTACAGTAATGGTTTCGCCAATTTCAACATCACGGTTAACCGTTTGAGCAGGCTTTTGGAAGTCATGCTTCATTGAATTGGGCATCATTACTTTGGCGCGCTTGCCTTTGCGCAGACGCTCGTTGCGGCTTTCACGGTTCTCGCGGTCTTCTTTGTTCTTACCGCCTTTGCGTTTCTTGCCACCGGTGCTACGGCGTGCTTTATTTTCTTCAGTCTTATCTGCTTCGTCTTCCGCGGCCTTGGCATGAGGGTTAGTCATAACATGGTAGTCGGCATCTTCTGGCTTCTTCGCTGCAGCTTCTTCAGCCCAACGTTTTTCGTTTACTTCAGCCAGTTTGCGCACTTCTTCCGCTTTTTCTTTGGCATCTTGCTCGGCCTTGCGCAAAATTTCTTGTTCACGCTGCTGCTTCAATTTTTCTGCTTCGCTCTTCGCCATATCGTCCACCTTTTTCTGCTCTTTGCTTTTGGGGGCTGTTTTCCCCTGCTCTTTGGTGTTCTGAGCTTGCAGCTGAGCCTGGCGGGCTTTTTCTTCCGCGTCATGCTTGGCTTTTTCTTGCGCTTCACGTTTAGCCACTTCTTGTGCTTCACGTTTAACTTGCTCTTCGGTCTCGCGGCGAGCCTGCGTTTCTGTTTCCAGACGCGCTTGCTCTTCTGCTTCCTGCTGACGCTGCTGCTCTTCTTCAGCAGTATCGCGTCTTACGTAGGTACGCTTCTTTCGCACTTCAACCTGAACAGCCTTGCTCTTTCCACCCACCACGGGCACATTCAATGTGCTCATGGTTTTGCGCTGCAACGTCATCCGTTTGGGTTCGTTTGCCTCAGCGCCATGCTGTTTTTTCAAATGTGTCAGCAAATCGGCCTTTTCGGTTTCCGATACCATATCGCCGGTTGATTTTTCCATACCGGCTTCGCGAAACTGCTGTACTAGACGGTCAACTGATGTGTCTATGTCGCTGGCGAGCTGCGATAATGTAACTTCTGCCATTCATTTACCTCCGCTGAACTTATTCTTCGGTCTGGTCTCCAAACCAACAGATATTACGGGCTGCCATAATCAGCTCCCCAGCTAGGGTTTCACTCAGATCTTCAATTCCTTCAAGATCGTCTATGCCCTGCTCTGCTAGTTGTTCCAGTTCCGCAACACCACGGGCGGCAAGCGCATACGCCAGCTCCCGGGTCATGGAGGGCAGTGCGAGCAGTTCCTCTGCTGGCTCAACCCCTTCGAATGATTCTTCTTGCGCTAGCGCCCGAGTCGTCAGGGCAGCCTTGGCACGGTTACGCAGCTCCTCCACCATCTCTTCATCTAGGCCTTCTACGCTCAACAGCTCGCTGACCGGCACATAGGCAATTTCTTCTAATGAAGAAAAACCTTCTTCCATCAGTAAGGCTGCAAAATCGTCATCCACATCCAAGTGCTGGATAAACAGATTAATGATCTTGTCGCTTTCAACCTGATGCTTGCTCTGCAAATCTTCTACCGTCATTACGTTCAGTTCCCAGCCAGTAAGCTGGGCGGCTAAACGCACGTTTTGACCATTACGGCCAATCGCTTGGGCAAGATTGCCAGATTCCACGGCAATATCCATGGAATGGGCATCTTCATCCACAATGATGGAAGCAACGTCAGCCGGTGCCATGGCGTTGATCACCAGTTGCGCAGGATTATCATCCCACAGCACGATATCAACACGTTCGCCATTTAGCTCGCCAGATACCGCCTGAACTCGGGCACCTCGCATACCAACGCAAGCGCCGATAGGATCGATACGTCGGTCGTTGGTTTTAACGGCGATTTTGGCACGGCTGCCTGGATCACGGGCAGCACCCATGATTTCGATAATTTCTTCACCAATCTCTGGCACTTCAATGCGAAACAACTCTTTCAAGAAGTCGGGGTTGCTACGGCTAACGAATAGCTGAGCACCACGTGCTTCTGGACGCACGGCATATAGTAAACCACGTACTCGGTCACCGCTGCGGAAAGTTTCGCGAGGCAGCATATCTTCACGGAAGATAACGGCTTCAGCGTTATTACCTAAGTCTAAAATGACGTTCTCACGCGTCGCCTTTTTGACTACACCGGTAATAATTTCACCTTCTTGGTCTTTAAACTGCTCAACCACTTGCATGCGCTCGGCTTCGCGTACTTTTTGTACGATAACCTGTTTCGCAGTTTGGGTGGTAATGCGGTCGAAAGTAACCGAGTCGATGTCATCTTCTACAAACTCACCGAGCTGGATTTCCGGCTCATCAATTTGTGCAGCTTCCAACGTAATCTCGGCGTAAGGATTGGTCAGAACTTCCTGACTTTCCACTACTTGCCAACGGCGGAAGGTTTCAAAGTTACCACTTTTACGGTCAATTTCGACTCGTACTAGGATATCACCTTCATATTTCTTTTTGGTGGCCGTAGCCAACGCTGTTTCCAGCGCCTCAAAAATCTTTTCGCGTGGTACTGCCTTTTCGTTAGAAACGGCATCAACCACCAGTAATATTTCTTTATTCATGTCCGACCGCCTCGTTAGTCAAAGTTCGGAACCAGATGTGCTTTTTGGATATTAGCGAAGGCGACGGGAAACACGGTTCCTTCCACCTCCAGACTGATCATGGTGTCGTCTACCGCCACCAGAAGTCCGCTCAATTTACGACGGTTGTTCACCGCCATACGCAGGGATAACTCTACCTGCTGACCAATAATGGCCTGATAATGAGCCGGCTTAAACAGGGGGCGAGCCATACCCGGAGAAGACACTTCCAGATCATATTCGGTAGAAATGGGATCTTCCACATCTAACACGGCACTTGCTTGCCGACTTACATCGGCGCAATCTGATACTTCAATACCGTTTTCATGGTCGATATACAAACGTAAGGTCGAATGCTGCCCGGCACGTATATACTCGAGCCCCAACAATTCAAAGCCAAGAGCCTCAACCGGCTCTGTTAGCATCTCGGTCAGTCGTTGTTCCAATGTAGCCAAAGCTACCCCTCCGAAAACAAAAAAAGGGCTCGCAGCCCAGTGAATGTGCACCAATATAATATTGGTACTAAAGTGCAGATAAAAAAAAGCCCCGATCTTCAAATCGGGGCTATTCACCTGGACCCTGACTGTTGCCTTGCGACAACCACTTATCACACTAACCATTACAAAAGCCTAATAGTAACAAGCTGCAATAAATGTGAGGATTTGGTTGCGGGAGCCGGATTTGAACCGACGACCTTCGGGTTATGAGCCCGACGAGCTACCAGACTGCTCCATCCCGCGTCCGAAAACGTAAAAATTATAGTCAATTTGGGTTTTAAACTCAACTTAACTCAATTTTGGTGCCGTGAGCGGGAATTGAACCCGCACGCCCATACAGGCACTACCCCCTCAAGATAGCGTGTCTACCAATTCCACCACCACGGCAAAAACTTTTTATTTTGGTACGTCGCTGTTTTCGTTTTTAATAACATCAACAGGAGCATTACCTGGGATAACACTTTCTTCCACTGTGGGAACAGAAAGGTCTTCCCATTCGCTTCCCTGAGTGCTGCTGTTGCTGGATAAATTACCCAACGCCAAGCTCACTACAAAGAAACCGGCTGCTAGTAGCGTAGTTGCTTTCGTAAGAAAGTTACCTGAACCACCTGAGCCAAATACTGTATTGGAGGCACCTGCTCCAAAGGAAGCGCCCATATCGGCACCCTTACCTTGCTGCATCAGCACTAAACCAACTAAGGTTAGCGCGATAAGCAGATACACCACTAAAAGAATTTCGTACATCAGCCTACCCTTGCTTGACGTCTGAGCCCCGCATCAGACTGCTGTCCGGAGCGGGGCTAATACTAGCGAGACGACTCACCGGATACAAGCGCAATTTTCAAAAAACAGCGCGAATGAGCGAAAAGCCATCAAAAAAGAAGATTCCATCACCAAATAAACGGGAACAGTGAGGGGTAAAGTGTAAAGAGTAGGGACTCCACACTCTTTTCGCCTCACCCCTCACATTCAATTACTCAACTGCGTCGGCGATATATTGCGCTAGGCGACTCACTTGTTCTAGCTCTGCCCCTTCTACCATGACGCGGATCAGCGGCTCGGTGCCAGACTTGCGCAATAATACTCGTCCTGCTCCTGCTAACTCTTGCTCGGCAACGGCCACTCGGCGTTTTACTTCGCTGTTATTAAGCGGATCGGTACCTGCCTGAAAACGCACATTGTTTAGCACTTGAGGATAAAGGGGTAACAGCTGCCCTAAACTTTGCAAGCTTTGACCGCCAGACGCCATCACCCGCAGTACTTGTAAGGCGGCGACAATGCCATCCCCGGTGGTGTTGTAATCCAGACTGATAATATGTCCTGAGTTTTCTCCACCCAACTTCCAGCCGTGTAGTTTTAATTGCTCTAGCACATAGCGGTCACCGACCTTAGCCCGTACAAAGGGAATATCTTGTTTCGCTAATGCTAACTCGAGTGCCATATTGGTCATTAATGTGCCGACCACCCCGCCCCCTAAGGCGTTACGCTTAATGGCATCTTGCGCCATTATGTAGAGTAGCTGATCTCCGTCGAGCAAAGCGCCGGTATGATCAACCATGGCCAAGCGATCCCCATCACCGTCAAACGCAATGCCTAAATCGGCACCGTGCTCTTGCACTGCGGCAATTAACGCCTCGGGAGCGGTAGAGCCCACTTTATCGTTAATATTAACACCATTAGGTTCACAACCAATGCGGATCACCTTAGCACCCAGCTCGCTAAATACTGCCGGCGCTATGTGATAGGTGGCACCATGAGCACAATCTATCACTATGGTCAGGCCATCTAGGTGCATTTCGGAAGAAAAGGTACTTTTACAAAACTCGATATAACGGCCCGCCGCATCAGTAATACGGCTCGCCTTGCCCAGCTGCTCTGAGGCCACACAATCCATGGGCTGATCTAGCATAGCTTCAATGGCCAGCTCTACTTCATCGGGCAGCTTGGTACCGTCATGAGAGAAAAACTTGATACCGTTATCGTAATAAGGATTATGCGATGCGCTGATCACAATGCCGGCTTCCGCCCTAAAAGTACGCGTCAAATAGGCAATCGCAGGCGTTGGCATCGGCCCAAGCAAAGCCGCTTGTAGACCTGCGGCTGACAATCCCGCCTCCAGTGCAGATTCGAGCATGTAGCCAGAAATTCGCGTGTCTTTACCAATCAGTACTTTTTTGGTGCCCGTTTTTGACAGGACCTTACCCGCAGCCCAACCCAATTTCATCACAAACTCGGGAGTGATGGGGTAATCACCGACTCGGCCGCGTATACCGTCGGTACCAAAATATTTTCTGCTCATTATATTATCCCTGATAATGCTTGGCGTATTGCCATACTCTCATGGCATCAGCCATTTCTCTTACATCATGAACCCGCAGTATTTGTACGCCCTGACTTAGCGCAAATAAATGCGCTGCCAGACCTCCCGCTAAACGCTGGTCGACTTCTCGACTCAATAACTGCCCTAGCATCGACTTGCGCGACATTCCCGCCAGCAAAGGCAGCCCCAACTGATGCAGCTGCCCGACCTTACCCAATAATTCATAGTTATGCGCTAGCTGCTTACCAAAACCATAGCCAGGATCAAGGCAAAGCCGTTGCCGGCTAATTCCTGCTTGCTCACAAGCTTGCACCCGCTGTTGTAAGAACGCGGCCACCTCTGCGGTCACGTCATCATAATTTGGTGCCTGTTGCATAGTTCTAGGCAGCCCTTGCATGTGCATCAGGCAAATAGCAGCACCGCTTTGTGCGGCAACCTGCAACGCATTAGGTTCACGAAGAGCTCTAATATCATTAATTAAGTCAGCCCCTGCTGTTACTGCACCCAGCATGACTGTTGCCTTGCTGGTATCAATCGATATCCAGCAGTCCAGCTCTTTGCGTAATAACTCTATCACGGGAATGACACGGTCTAGTTCTTGCTGCTCAGCGACCGCATCTGCGCCTGGACGTGTCGACTCCCCTCCCACATCAATAATGACGGCACCGTCGTTAACCATCTGCACGGCATGGCGTAACGCGGCGTCTTGAGCAACAAAATGGCCGCCATCAGAAAAAGAGTCTGGAGTCAGGTTAAGCACTCCCATGATGCAAGGAGTAGATAAATCTAGCGTTTTGGATGAGCTCGATAACAGCATAACAAGACATTCTCTTCAAATAAAAAAGCCCCGAACAGGGGATGTTCGGGGCTTAATTTATCACAAAATATTAATGACCGGTGATATCACTTGGCTTATTCAGATCAGGCGCTTCTGACTTAGGCTGCGGGTTTTTATCCGCTTCTTTGTCCGTTGCTTCATCATCCGAAGTCGCGGTAGGTCCTTGTGGCTTATCGTCGGACTCTTCAATCCAATCGGCTGGAGCCCGAACTTCGCGACGTGCCATCAAGTCATCAATTTGCTTGGCATCGATGGTTTCATACTTCATTAGCGCATCTTTCATGGCATGCAGTATATCGACGTTATCCAGCAATATTTTCTTGGCACGTTGGAAGTTACGCTCAATAAGTTCTTTCACTTCAGAGTCTATCGCCTTAGCGGTTTCATCTGACATGTGTTTCACCTTGCCCCCAGAGCCGCCCATGAACACATCACCCTCTTCTTCCGCGTACAGCAAAGGTCCTAGCTTTTCAGACAACCCCCACTGCGTCACCATCTTGTACGCTAAGTCGGTGGCACGCTCGATGTCATTAGACGCACCTGTAGTTACCTTATCGAAGCCGTAGATAATCTCTTCGGCCAACCGGCCACCATATAGGCTAGAAATCATCGACTCTAACAGCTGCTTACTGTAACTAAAGCGATCTTGCTCGGGCAGATACATAGTCACACCCAAGGCGCGACCACGAGGAATAATCGACACTTTATAAACCGGATCATGCTCTGGCACCATGCGCCCCACAATAGCGTGACCTGCTTCGTGATACGCAGTCATGGCTTTTTCAGACTCAGACATCACCATAGAACGGCGCTCAGCACCCATCATGATCTTGTCTTTTGCCTTTTCAAACTCATCCATCGACACTACGCGTCGAGAAGAACGAGCCGCAAACAAGGCCGCTTCGTTCACCAAGTTCGCTAAGTCCGCACCACTGAAGCCCGGAGTACCACGGGCAAGAACACTCGCCTTAACATCATCACCCAAGGGTACGCGACGCATGTGTACTTTAAGTATTTGCTCACGGCCACGTACGTCAGGCAGCCCCACTACTACTTGGCGGTCGAAACGACCAGGGCGCAGTAACGCCGAGTCCAATACGTCGGGACGGTTAGTTGCCGCCACCACGATTACGCCTTCGTTACCTTCAAAGCCGTCCATTTCAACCAGCATCTGGTTAAGGGTTTGCTCTCGCTCATCGTGACCGCCACCCATACCAGCGCCACGCTTACGACCAACCGCATCAATTTCATCGATGAAAATAATGCAGGGTGAAGACTTTTTCGCCTGCTCAAACATGTCGCGCACGCGGGATGCACCTACACCGACGAACATTTCAACGAAGTCGGAGCCTGAAATGGTAAAGAATGGCACTTTAGCTTCGCCAGCAATGGCTTTGGCCAATAGCGTTTTACCGGTACCAGGCGGGCCCACCAACAAAATGCCGGTAGGAATACGCCCACCCAACTTCTGGAAATGGCTTGGGTCGCGCAAATAATCAACCAGCTCGGCTACGTCTTCTTTAGCTTCATCACAACCGGCTACATCGGCAAACGTAGTTTTAATTTGATCTTCGCCCATGAGGCGCGCCTTGCTCTTACCAAAGCTCATGGCGCCTTTACCACCGCCACCGCCTTGCATTTGGCGCATAAAGAACACCCACACACCAATCAATAACAACATGGGGAACCATGAAATAAAGATAGAGGTCAGCAGGCTGGGCTCTTCTGGTTTCTCGCCCACGACTCGCACGTTGTTATTCAACAAATCGTTTAACAATTGTGGATCTTGCGCAGGCAAAATTGTCGTGAATCGATCACCACTGCGCTTAACACCGTTAACGGTTTTACCGTCGATGCGTACTTCTCGAATTTGCCCTTGGGCTACTTCCTGTACAAAGGTAGTGTAGTCCGTTTGGCTTCCACTCGGCTCGCTTGGGCTAAAGCTCTGGAATACCGACATCAACACCACGGCTATGACCAACCACAGGATCAAATTTTTCGCCATGTCACTCAAATTACTAACCTCACCGGCTGACTGTTTATGATTCTGAGAGTACTACAGTTTATAACCTGTAGCCACAATGTACACTTCTCGCGACCGCGGTCGCGACGAATCGGGTTTTCTTACTCTTACCGAACTAAAAGACCGACGAACTTCCAATAAAAACTCATCAAAACCGGCCCCTTGAAACACTTTCACTACAAAACTACCTTTAGGTGTCAATACTTGGCGACACATATCCAGCGCCAACTCCACCAAATACATGGATTTAGGCTGATCTACTTCTCGGGTGCCACTCATATTTGGCGCCATATCAGACAGTAATACATCAACCTTGTCTTCACCTACCCGCTCAAGCAGTGCATTCAACACCGCTTCGTCTCTAAAGTCTCCTTGTAGGAAGTCGACGCCTGCGATGGCGTCCATCGGCAGTAGGTCACAGGCAATCACTTGACCTTTTTGCCCCACTTGCTCCACGCAATATTGACTCCAACCGCCAGGGGCGGCGCCTAAATCCACTACCGTCATGCCTTGTTTGAGCAAACGGTCGCGCCCTTGCAATTCTTCTAATTTAAACACGGCTCGGGAGCGGAGGCCTCTTTTATGCGCCTCTTGTACATATTTATCGTTGAAATGCTCTTGAAGCCAGCGCGTTGAGCTGCCCGAGCGTTTTTTGTTCGCCATTAAATTATCGCTCTGCTATTACCATTACAGTGTAGATGGGGGTACAATAGCCCCCTTTCAACCTATTAACTGAAGCATTTTGCAATGACTCTGACTAATAAGCAAAAACAATACCTCAAAGGATTGGCTCACAGCCTTAAACCAGTGGTATTGCTGGGCCAACATGGCCTGACCGAAGGCGTGTTGGCTGAGATCGATTTAGCCCTTAATTTTCACGAATTGATCAAGGTCAAAGTTGCCGCCGAAGACAGGGAAGTTAAAGCACTGGTCATGGATGCCATCGTCCGTGAAACAGGCGCGTTAAAGGTACAAAGTATCGGCCACATGCTGACACTATACCGCAGCAGCGAAGAGAAAAAAATCAGCTTACCCCGCGCTTAAGCATTAGGGCCAAGTAAGCAGGCCCTCTGCTTTTAACTTCTTGGCCCTCTTTTCTGTGTTGCTACACATTAGTACCACTACACTATAAGTATAATTATTTACCTTGGTGTTGTGATGTCTGACCATCCCTATTTAACCGACGAAGAGCTTGCCCTGCTTAACGAGCTTTACCAAGCTGACGGCCAAAATGCATTGCTAACGCTGCCATTAGTGATGGATGCCAATATAGGACCTTTATTGGAACAAGCAACAGGCCTCGAACTAAAACTTGAACTAGGCCAAGTAAAACTTAGCTTTCCTGTCGCCCTAAACCACCCGGTCGCAAGCCAAGAACAAGCCGCACTCAGCTCACCTAATATTGTTAGCCACAGCGGACACCCTCGAGCTTGGCGCTTACCTCATCCACAAGATATTGAGCTTAAACGCCCAAATGGACAACTGTTGGCTGCCGAAATTCGTGACTTGTCTATCAATGGTATGCGCTTGGTATCACAGCGCCCATTATTTAAGCCTGCACCCAGCCAACAAGCGCATAAAAAAATATGGTTGGTGCTGGGCCAAGAGCAGCAGCTGGCATTGCAACTTACGTTAGTTCGCCAACGTAAAGGCCCGCAATTTTGGCTCACAACGGTGAGCTTTACACTCAACAGTGCCGACAAGGGCACCTTGTCAGACTTTGTATTTCGTGGCTTTTTAGAACAGATACAAAAACGGCAGGCGCTATAGCGTCTGCCGTTTTTCGTTTTCGTACTGAGTCGTGTGGCCGAAATTACAGGTACTGGACCTTAAGAATTTCGTATTCTACTTCGCCACCTGGCGTTTTTACTACCGCCACATCATCCACTTCTTTGCCAATAAGCGCGCGAGCAATCGGCGAGTTCACCGAAATCAGGTTCGCTTTGATGTCTGACTCATCGTCACCCACAATGCGATAGGTGATTTCTTTTTCGTCGTCTACCTTAAACAAATCTACCGTGGTACCAAAAATAACTTTGCCAGTATTAGGCAGCTTGGTCACGTCGATAATTTGAGCGTTGGACAGCTTGCCCTCAATTTCTTGAATCCGCCCTTCACAGAACCCTTGCTCTTCACGCGCCGCATGGTATTCGGCATTTTCTTTTAAATCGCCATGTTCACGGGCATCAGCAATATCGGCAATAATTCTGGGGCGTAATACCGACTTGAGGTGATCCAGTTCTTCACGCAGCTTTTGTGCGCCAAGAACCGTCATAGGAGTTTGTGCCATAATAAAACCCAGTTCCTTTCAGACAATAAAACAACAAGAGCCCTGCCGAACATCAGCACAGGGCTCATATTATACATTCCGTGTCAGCCGCTGGGCTGCTATGTAGCAACCCAGATTAATACAGCTAACTTAGCGGGTCAAATCGTCGAAGAAGCGCTTCACTCCATTGAGAAAGCCTTCCGTCTTGGGTTGATGTTTGTTGGCTGCAACACCACCACAAGAGTCTTCTAATTGACGTAATAATGATTTCTGTTCTTCGGTTAGGTTAACCGGCGTTTCAATATAGGCTTTACATACCAAATCGCCCATTTGACCATTGCGAGCCGAACGTACCCCTTTGCCCTTAAGACGGAAGCTACGGCCGGTTTGCGTTTCAGCCGGTATTTTTAGCTTAACCCGTCCGTCTAGGGTCGGCACTTCTACTTCGCCGCCCAGAGCCGCGGCACTAAAGCCTATCGGCACTTCACAAAACAGGTTGTTGCCGTCCCGAACAAAAATTTCATGCTCGCGTACGTGCATCTGTACATAAAGGTCACCCGCCGGCGCACCTGATTCACCTGCCTCGCCTTCGCCGGATAACCGAATTCGATCGCCGGTGTCTACACCCGCCGGTATTTTTACCGACAGCGTCTTCGTTTTTTGATAACGGCCGTCACCATGACACTTATGGCAGGGGTCGGTAATGATCTTACCTTTACCACGACAATGCGGACAAGGCTGCTGCACGGTGAAGAAACCTTGGCGCATTTGCACCTGACCATGACCATGACAGGTAGAGCACGTATTGGCCTGGGTGCCCGCTTTAGCACCACTGCCATCACAGACATCACAACCTACCAGTGTTGGCACCTTGATCTCTTTGGTCACGCCCCGCACGGCTTCTTCTAGCGTCAGCTCCATATTGTAGCGCAAGTCAGACCCACGGGCCGCACGCTGCTGACGACGCTGACCGCCACCGAAGATATCGCCGAACACATCGCCGAACACATCGCTAAAGTCACCGCCGCCGCCACCAAAACCATGGCCGCCCTGCTGACCATTTACCCCTTCATGACCAAACTGATCATAAGCGGCGCGTTTTTGCGCATCGGTCAATACTTCATAGGCTTCAGACGCTTCTTTAAATTTATCACCGGCGTCAGCATCGGCTTTATTACGGTCGGGATGATATTTCATCGCCATCCGCTTATAAGCTTTCTTTATATCGCGCTCATCGGCTCCTTTAGAGACGCCAAGCACTTCATAATAATCTCGTTTTGACATAGGCTGATTACTTACCTGAGTCCTGTTAACACAAAGGCGGGTGTTGGGATCCCAACACCCGCACTAGGCGCGTTAATACGCTGGGTTTAAATTACTTTTTGTCGTCTTTTACTTCTTCAAACTCGGCATCAACTACATCGTCATCGCCTTTGGCTGATGCGTCTTGTGGTTCGCCCGCAGTTTGTGAAGCTTCAGCTTGGGCCTTGGCCTGAGCAACTTCAGCCAACTTTTGTGACACTTCCATCAGCGTTTTCTGTTTGGCTTCAATGTCATCTTTATCTTCGGTACGAGCGGCAGTTTCTAGCTCGCTCAATGCAGACTCAATGGCGCTCTTGTCATCGGCGGCCAAGTCATCGCCCGCTTCTTCCAGCTGCTTGCGAGTAGCATGAATCAAGCCATCAGCTTGGTTACGTGCGCCCACTAGCTCTTCAAACTTTTTATCTTCGGTCGCGTTTGCTTCCGCTTCGCGCACCATGGCTTCTACTTCTTCGTCACTTAGACCAGAAGAGGATTTAATGGTGATCTTCTGCTCTTTACCTGTGTCCTTATCGGCCGCAGATACGTGCAGAATACCGTCGGCGTCCAAATCGAAGGTCACTTCAATTTGTGGCAGGCCGCGCGGTGCAGGACGAATACCTTCTAGGTTGAACTGACCCAGAGACTTGTTATCACCTGAGCGCTTACGCTCACCCTGCAATACGTGAATGGTCACGGCTGCTTGGTTGTCGTCTGCAGTAGAGAACGTTTGAGACTTGCGCGTTGGAATAGTGGTGTTCTTCTCGATCACCGCCGTCATTACGCCACCCATCGTCTCGATACCCAAAGACAGAGGTGTTACGTCCAACAACAATACGTCAGTTTTGTCGCCAGACAATACGGCACCCTGAATCGCGGCACCTACGGCAACGGCTTCGTCTGGGTTAACGTCTTTACGTGGCTCTTGACCAAAGAAGTCACTTACCGCTTTTTGTACTAATGGCATGCGGGTTTGACCGCCGACCAAAATAACGTCATCAATTTCTGATACCGACAGGCCTGCGTCTTTTAGTGCCGTTTTAACGGGCTCTAACGACTTCTTCACCATGTCTTCTACCAGTGACTCCAGCTTGGCGCGAGTCAGCTTGATGTTCAGGTGTTTAGGGCCTGATGCATCAGCAGTAATATAGGGCAAGTTCACGTCAGTCTGCTGAGCAGAAGACAGTTCGCACTTGGCTTTTTCAGCGGCTTCTTTTAAGCGCTGTAGTGCCAGCATGTCGTTACGCAGGTCGAAACCTTGCTCACGCTTAAACTCTTCGACTAAATAGTTGATTAAACGGTTATCAAAGTCTTCACCACCTAAGTGGGTGTCGCCGTTAGTGGCGAGTACTTCAAAGGTCTTTTCGCCGTCCATCTCATCAATTTCGATGATCGAGATATCGAATGTACCACCACCCAAGTCATATACTGCAACCTTGCGATCGCCCTTGGCTTTGTTTACGCCATAAGCAAACGCCGCCGCAGTGGGCTCGTTGATAATACGTTTTACGTCTAAGCCTGCAATGCGGCCGGCGTCTTTGGTTGCCTGGCGCTGTGCATCGTTGAAGTAAGCAGGCACGGTAATAACCGCTTCAGTCACTGCTTCGCCTAAGTAGTCTTCGGCGGTTTTCTTCATTTTTTTCAGTATTTCTGCAGATACCTGTGGGGGAGCCATTTTTTTATCTTTGGCTTCTACCCAAGCATCACCGTTGTCGGCTTTAACGATTTTGAACGGCATGATTTTTAGGTCACGCTGTACTTCTTCGTCTTCAAAACGACGGCCAATCAAACGCTTGATGGCAAATATGGTGTTGTGCGGGTTGGTCACCGCCTGACGTTTAGCTGGCTGGCCAACTAATATTTCGCCATCATCGGCATAGGCGATGATGGAGGGAGTAGTACGAGTACCCTCGGCGTTTTCTATTACTCGTGGATTATCTCCGTCTAAAATAGCGACGCAAGAGTTGGTGGTACCTAAATCGATGCCGATGATTCTACCCATGAAATCCTCTCTAAATATCTTGAATTAAATAGTAAGCATTATGTATTTTGCTTTAATCTATATATGCGGCTGCCGATGATGACTTTCAAGGCATAGCTCACACTTTTTAATGAAAACCGCCATTTTACGTCTGCGGTTTGCGACTGGAGTGCTTTAAGCCTACTTATATTAGGCTTGAGTACCTTAAGCTTGGGTATCGATGGCCGGCCCTTTGGCCACCATGACCATGGCGGGGCGCAGTACGCGGCCATTAAGCTCATATCCTTTCATCATGACTGCCACGACTGAGTTAGGCGCAACGTCGTTGCTTTCTACCATGCTCATGGCCTGATGCTTATTCGGGTCAAATGGCGTGCCAGTAGGGTCTATCTGCAATACGCCAAATTTTTCTACCGTGCTTAACAGAGACTGCAGCGTCAGCTCCACCCCTTCATACACCGCTTTAAAGGCATCGCTTTCTTTATCTGTGTGCTCAAGGGCGCGTTCTAAGCTGTCGATAACGGGTAATAACTCGTTGGCAAACTTTTCCAATGCAAACTTTCGTGCCTTTTCTACATCTTGTGCAGCACGGCGGCGCAAGTTTTCCATTTCAGCCAACGCGCGCAATGCATTATCTTTTTCCGTCTGGGCGCTGCTGGTCGCATCCGCTAGTTGTTGCTCCAGTTCGGCTACATAAGCTGCATCCGGCAAGGACTGCTCTGCCTCTTCCGATGCCTCAGCATTTGTATCTACGGTCAGCGGCTCTTGCTCAGCAGCCTGCTCTGTATCAACCTGATGTTGTTTATCGCTCATGTGATCTCCCATATATAAATTCTTGCCTGCAGCCTATATGGGGGAGGCGAGATCAAAATTCAAGAGAATATGTTGGCAATTCTTGATCACTCGCTCGCTCTCAGACACAGTGTTAATTAGAATGAGGCATAACACGGCTAAGAAAGTACTGGCCGACCTGCCTACCTTACCCTTCAGCTAGGTCTATATATCGATGGATACCGAATTTAATACCATAGCCCTTATCGGCAAACCCGATCATGAGGGAGCCAACCAAACTCTGGTTGCCTTGTATAAGCACCTTATTGGTTTGGGGATTAACGTTGTTATAGAGCGACGAGTAGGCGAGCAGCTAAGGCTTGACGATGTTGAGCTATTAGAAATGGTTGAGCTAGGGGAACGCGCCGATTTGGCCATCGTGGTCGGCGGCGACGGTAATATGTTGGGTGCCGCACGTGTTCTAGCTAGATTTGATGTGGCGGTGGTGGGCGTTAACCGAGGCAACCTCGGCTTTTTAACCGACTTGTCACCCGACAGCTTTGAGCAGCCCCTTGACCGCCTACTAGCCGGTGATTATCAAGCCGAAAATCGCTTTTTACTCGAAGCCCAAGTACACAGACACGGCCAGCTAAAGGCCAGTAATACCGCCATGAACGAGGCCGTATTACACCCGGGTAAAATCGCCCATATGATTGAGTTTGAGGTGTACATTAATGGTCATTTTATGTACAGCCAGCGCGCCGATGGCATGATTGTGGCCACCCCTACGGGCTCTACCGCCTACTCTTTATCTGCCGGTGGCCCCATTGTGACCCCTAACCTTAATGCTATTACGTTAGTGCCGATGTTTCCGCACACTTTAAGTTGTCGGCCCATTGTTATCGACGCCGACTCTCACGTAAAGCTGGTGCTGTCTCCTAACAATAGAACCGGGCAAATGCTAGTAAGTTGCGACGGCCACGTATCGCTGGCAGTGCAACCGGGCGATGAAATTCATATCAACAAGAGTCCCCATAAACTCAAGCTACTTCACCCACGTGGCCACAATTATTTTGAAGTACTGCGCAGTAAACTAGGCTGGGGCAGTAAGCTTTTTTAGTGTCGATTGTTGAAAAAATCATGGCCAAAAGCAGAGAAATACCGAAGCTGCTTTGGCCATGTTGTCCCCTTTACTCTTCAATCGACGGTTTGCTTTTACTAATAAAACCTCTTCGTTCTTGCCGCCTTTCTCATCTTAATTTTTCTGTGCTTCTCATAAATAAAGAAGCGTGCTCTTCCATGGCAAAATATTTTAACCTTCTCTTTTTACTAAAAACTTAACACTCAAAATTCAAAACTGCCTTGCCACTGTACAAAACAACAGTATACTGTATTTATACACAGTAACCCTTGTGCAGAGGTTCTATCATGTTACTTCAGCTCACCATCAGTAATTTTGCCATCGTCTCTTTTCTTGAGTTGGACTTACGTGCCGGCATGACCAGCATCACCGGCGAAACGGGAGCAGGCAAGTCAATCGCCATCGACGCGTTAGCCCTCGCCCTGGGCGAGCGGGCAGATACCGACACCGTTAGGCCCGGTGCCGATAAAGCCGATATTAGCGCACGCTTTCGCATCGACAAGCTACCTAAAGTAAAGGCATGGCTCAGTGAACAAGAGCTGGACGAGCAAGATGAATGCATTCTGCGCCGCACCTTAAACCGCGAAGGTCGCTCTCGTGGTTACATAAATGGCACACCGGTACCACTGGCTCAGCTAAAAGCTCTGGGGGCATTACTGATCAATATTCATGGTCAGCATGCCCATCAGGCGTTGCAAAAAACCGACTACCAGCGAGGTTTGCTGGATGCCTACGCCGGGCATCACCAGTTAATACAAAAATCGAGTAAGTACTACCAGCAATGGCGTCAACTGACCAACGAGCGCCAACAGCTGCAAAACGATCAAGTTCAATGGCAAGCACAGCGCCAACTGCTGGAGTATCAAGTGGCTGAGCTGGATGAGCTGGCACTCGATGCGGAGGAATTTCCTACCTTAGAGGCCGAGCACACTCGACTGGCAAACGGGGCCGAATTGCTTAACGACTGCCAGCTGGCACTGAATGTGCTAGCCGATAGTGAAGAAAACAATGCGTTACAACAATTACGCCACGGCTTGAAACTCGTCACCGAACTCTGCCAAATGGACGCTCGCTTATCAGCCATACAAGAGATGCTCGAAAGCAGCCAAATACAGCTTGAAGAAGGCCATGGTGAATTAAGCCGCTACTTAGACCGGTTAGAGCTTGATCCCGAACGCCTGCACGAGGTGGAATCGCGTATGGCAAAGGTGATGGAGCTGGCACGCAAGCACCATGTACTTCCTGGTGAGTTGCATCGCTTTCATCAAAGCATTGCCACCCAACTCGCAGCAATGGATCACAATGACAGTCGTCTGCAAGAGCTAGCCGAAGAAGTAGAATACGCAAAAGAGCAGTTTTTATTAGCCGCCGAACGATTGAGCCAAAGCAGGCAGCGTTATGCACTGTCACTGAATAAACAAATTACCGCCAGCCTTCATCAACTCAGCATGGAGCATGGGCGCTTTGAAATGACAGTCACCGCCGATAAAACTGCCGGTTATTCTCCCTTGGGAATAGATAAGGTTGAGTTTTTGGTTAGCACGAACCCAGGCCAACCCATGAGCCCAATGGCGAAAGTGGCATCCGGTGGCGAGCTGTCACGTATTAGCTTGGCTATTCAAGTTATTACCGCGCAAAAAGTTGAAACCCCCACTCTTATTTTTGATGAAGTAGATGTCGGTGTCAGTGGCCCAACCGCAGCAGTCGTCGGCAAGTTATTACGCCAGTTAGGTGACTCTACACAAGTGTTGGTGATCACTCACCTGCCCCAAGTGGCAGGCAATGGTCATCAGCATTACTTTGTCAGCAAAGACAGTGCCGATAATGTGACCCAAACCCGTATGCAAGAGTTGGATAACGATAGCCGCCTAAACGAACTAGCGCGATTACTCGGTGGCAATAAAATTACCGAGAACACCCTAGCCAACGCCCGAGAGTTATTGGTGAGTGAAGCGTAAATAAAGCGGTTAGCGTGTCTCTACTGTCACAAATAATCTCAGCACTCAGACGCAACTGGGTAGCCTCCTCCGACACGCTGCAAGCACCTCCCTGTGACGCTCAAACACATGACATCCCTGTCATGTGATGGTCGGCTGAGGCTATCCCAGCGGCTTCTTCTTTAGGCATCGAAATTGTCGGCTGACGGCATTCACAGGCAACTCTACAGCTTATAGGAGGGCAGAGGGTATCTGCTCAGCCGACCATCTGCGCCAAGGATGGCGCGGCTGAGCCCCCAGGGAGGGGTTTACGGCGAGTCGGAGGAGTGGTGCCCTTCCTGACTTATCGCATTAATACCAAAAAAAGTGATTGCAAAGAGATGGACGGTATTAGCTTACACCAGTCGGCGGGCGGCGCCGATGACGATCTCAATGGCTTGCTGCTCGGTGTTTTGCATCGTGGTTTCGTTAGGGATTTCTTGCTGGGTACGGTTAACAATAACGCCGGCTACACAGCCCGCCTTAAGACCCATGCTGGCACACATGGTAAATAAAGTGGCCGACTCCATTTCGTAATTCAGCACTCCCAGCGCCTGCCATTCTTCCATACTGCCCTGCAGGTGACGTGGTACACGAGCAGAAAACGTGTCGTAGCGCTCCTGTCCCGGATAAAAAGTATCAGACGACGCCGTAATCCCTACATGAGGACTAAGCCCCAGCTCTCGCGCCGCATCAACTAACGCACAGCTACAATCAAAATGAGCAACCGCAGGAAACTCTAGCGGCGCAAAATGACGACTAGCACCATCTAAGCGCACCGCGCCTTGCGTGACAATTATGTCTCCTACATTAATATGGGGCTGAATAGCGCCAGTAGTACCAATACGCAAAAACGTCGTCACCCCCAATTGAGCAAGCTCTTCTACCGCGATCGAAGTAGAGGGGCCTCCTATGCCGGTAGAGCACACGACTACCGACTTGCCATCCAGCTCACCCAACCAAGAAGTAAACTCCCGCTTAGTCGCTAACAAACGCGCATTGCTCAACTGACTGGCAATGCGTGCCACCCGCTCGGGATCTCCAGGAATAATAGCCAGCTTGGCACCGTGCAAATCCTCATCGGTTATTCCTAAGTGAAAAACGTGCTTAGCCATGAGTTACTCCCGAATAACAACGTAAAAAATAGTATGATAGAACAGCGGATCCAAGATGACAGTAACTCGTATCACGGAACCTCTTCTTCAATAGTGGGTCAGATTGCCATCGTAGCGATCTTAGTCAACGAACAAACCCAAATATTAGCCAAGCATCGGCTTGTACAAGGTCGGCGCCAACCGCTATTATGGCGGCAAGTCACACAGGGATATAATGCGTATATGCAACTCAAAACCTTGATTTTACCTTTATTGTTTACTCTTCCTTTAACCGGCTGCAGCTTGGTTTATAAGGTGGATATACCACAAGGCAATTACATTGAAGCAAAGCAGGTTGAGCAACTTCGCCAAGGCATGAGCCAAGAGCAAGTGCGCTTCTTGTTGGGCAACCCCATGAACCTAGATAGCTTTAATCACGACCGCTGGGTCTACCTCTATTACTTTAAACCCGGTCACGGTGAGCCAGAGCAAAAACAATTGATTTTAGACTTTATTAATGGGGCGCTAACTTCAATTACTGGTGATTACCAAGCTTCAGCCTCTTTCAGCCAAGGGCTATAAAAAACGTGTGGCCATACCAATCTATGGCCACTGTTAGACGTAAAGAGTGAGGCATGAATCAAAGCATCTAATGGGTAGCTGTTATTTTTGCTCTTTACGATTTATCGCTTTTCAGGGGCTTTGGTTTAGCGCGATTTTCAGAAGGTCTTCCACCAGTTACTTTATCTGCTCGCCCTTCTTCTTTAGCTTGTTCGGCTCGCCGACGGCGAATTTCTTTAGGATCTGCCAACAAAGGCCGATAAATTTCAATTCTGTCGCCATCGTGCAGAGCGTGATCGAGCTTAACCTGTCGCCCAAAAATACCCACCATATTGCAGTCTAAGTCGATATCAGGAAATTGCTGCAAAATACCCGACTGCTCAATCACCTGTAAGACATTATCTGCTGCAGATACCTTGAGACTCAACACTGTTTGCTTATTTGGTAAGGCGTACACCACCTCAATTTGAATAAGACTCACCACCATACACCTCTTTTGCTCGCTCGCTAAAAGAATGCACCATTGCATTGGCCAGCTCTTTAAAGACTCCGCCAAACGCCAACTCTATAAGGCGAGAAGTAAATTCAAAATAGAGTTCCAGTTCAACTTTACAGGCATCATCATCCAGTGGTGTAAAGGTCCAACCACCATTTAAAGCCTTGAAAGGGCCATCAACTAACTCCACCCTGATATGGTTATGCGGTGTGAGTTCATTGCGCGTCGTAAAGGTCTTACGAATGCCTGCCTTAGCTACATCTAAGGCCGCTGTTATCGTATTGTCGGACTCAGAAACAATGCGACTATCGACACAACCAGGCAAAAACTGCGGATATGAGTCAATATCATTCACTAATTCATACATTTGTTGTGCGCTAAACATCACTAACGCACTGCGAGTAATACTCGGCATAACTTCTCCTGGCAGCGAAACGCCCATATTTTAACACTAATCTCAGCAGGACTCACGACTGACACGTCGCTTAAGCAATAACCGCGCTGAATAGAGAATAAATCGAACAAAAAAATAGCAGTTGCAGTCTTGGCAATTCCCAAGGCCATCAAGGACCCGTATAATGGATGTACTATGACAAAAAACAAAGCCAAGAAAAAAGTCGGTTCCAGCACCATTGCCCTTAATAGAAAGGCAAGGCACGAATATTATGTAGAAGAAAAATTCGAAGCCGGGCTGGAACTACAAGGATGGGAAGTAAAAGCGATGCGGGCTGGCAAAGCCAATATCGCCGATTCTTACGTATTTATACGTAATGGCGAAGCATTCTTGTTTGCCGCCACCATCACCCCACTCAACGTTGCCTCTACTCATGTAGTGTGTGACCCCATGCGTTCACGCAAGCTATTGCTTAAACGCCGTGAACTCGATCGCCTAGCCAGCCAGCTTGATCGCGAAGGCTATACGCTGGTTCCACTTGCACTGTACTGGTCTAAGTCTTGGGTTAAAATTGAAATTGGCCTAGTAAAAGGTAAAAAAGACCACGACAAGCGCCAAGACGTTAAAGAGCGTGACTGGAAACGCGAAAAAGACCGCATGATGAAACATAAAAATCGTTAATACTTGTGGTTTGGTTTGAATTGCCATACCATAAACGGACTTGGGGCTGATTCTGGATTCGACGAGATTCTCGAACTCCTAGGTGCATGCCGAGGTGCGATAGGCCTCGTTAAAAAATCGCAAAAAAATAGTCGCAAACGACGAAAACTACGCACTAGCAGCTTAATAACCTGATAGAGCCCTTCTGCCCTAGCTTGTCTGTGACTTAGGGAATTGGAAGGTCATACTTCACAGAATCGCGTGGATATCGTGCCTGACGGTGGAAGCGTTAAAACCAATTTAGGCTAGTTATTCTGTGGCGTGTCTGTCCGCAGCAGATGGCGAATGTAATGACTGACTAAGCATGTAGTACCGACGATGTAGGTTTTTCGGACGCGGGTTCAAATCCCGCCAGCTCCACCAATCGATTGGAAAAGGCCACCTTAGGGTGGCCTTTTTTATATGCAATACAGCCACTATTGCCTTGCTCGGCTGCTTTCCATAGGTTTTCTTGCCCATATGTTGCTTCGTTCACTTACAAAAATTAATCTTCGCACTCTTATTCTCTCGTTGGCAGTGCTGAGTGTACTGATCACCTCAGGTAACAGCTTTTACGCCACCTACGAGGTTCAGCGAACATTACTTATCAATAATACCTTAGAAGCCAACCGGGTCTATGCAACCAAGCTGGCCGAAGTGACCGATGCCTTTCTCAAGACCACACAGAGTAATCTCTCCTACAGTGCCAATTTTTTGAGCTCTCAGATGGATAACAATGACATTCTGATGGACGAGACGCGTCGTCTGCATCAACAATCTGGCACTTTTAACTCGGTTTATGTCGTCAACGCAACAGGGACTGTGATAGCGGCATCTCCGCAAACCCTCGATCTAAAAGGGGTTAAGGTTAACTCGACTAACGCACCGCAGCATCTTGAAGCCAAACAACCATTAATTACTGACCCCTATGTTTCGCCCCTAGGTAATTATATGATCAACTTGTCGCACCCAATATTTTCCGCTAATGGTGACTACCAAGGCTATATTGGGGGTTCTATCTATTTAGAACAAGACAACATACTGGGCGCTATTCTAGGCAAGCATTATTACCATGACGGCTCTTACCTCTATGTGGTCGACCGTAATAAAACACTTATCTATCATCCTAATAAGGAGCGTATCGGCCAAAAGATAGCCAACAACATCGCTATCGATGACGTGGTTGCGGGTAAAGAAGATGCTCATGCCCTGTTCAACTCTAAAGGAATTGAAATGTTAGCCGGCTTTGCTCCTGTTAAGCGAGCTGGCTGGGGAGTGGTTGCACAACGACCCAAACAAGCCACTTTGGCAGGGCTAGACGGCCATATTGTGAGTGTGTTTATAAAAGCTCTGCCCCTTACTTTTCTTACACTGCTCGGTATCTGGCTATCCGCTGTTTTTATTTCTAGACCGCTTTGGCAGCTGGCGTATAACGCCCAATTAATCGATAAAAAAGAGGCGCAGGGAAATATTTCTAGCGTCCGCTCTTGGTACTTTGAAGCCGCTCAACTTAAGCTAGCAATTCTAAAAGGCACGGGCTTGCTCAACGATAAAATTAGCCAATTGCATACCGATAGCCACACAGATGTAATGACCGGATTACTCAACCGACGAGGCATGCAGCAGATGCTGGATCAATATCAAGAAAAACAGCGTTCTTTTGCCGTGGTTACGCTGGATATCGACCATTTTAAACGGGTAAATGACAGCTACGGTCATGATGTGGGTGACATGGTGATTAAAGCGTTGGCAGCCCTGATGAAAAATAATGCGCGTAAAGAAGATGCTTTATGCCGCAGTGGTGGGGAGGAGTTTATAATATTTTTGCCAGACACCACACTAAGCACTGCCCTTACGGTAGCTGAGCGACTACGCTTGCAAGTGGCCGAATTTAATATGCCAACGGCTGGGTTTATCACCATCTCATTAGGTATTGCTTATTGGCCTGGCGATCCCGTTATCATTAACTCGATACTCAAACAGGCAGATCAAGCTTTGTACCAAGCTAAGCAGCAAGGGCGAAATCGCACAGTCACCGCAGGCAACATCACACCTTAGTCTTAACCTACTTAATCTCGCACAAAGTTTTCACTTGATCGGCGGGTTGCGGCTTAGCGTATAAATAGCCTTGATATAAACGACAACCGTTAGCCAACAACATATCGCGCTGGGCTTTAGTTTCGAGCCCCTCTGCAATCACTTCTAACCCGAGGCTGGTTGCCATGGCAATAACGGCGCGAATGATAGCCAGACTGCTGTTGTCTTCGGGTAGGCGTCGTACAAATGATTGATCTATTTTAAGTTGGTCTAGCGGGAGTTGCTGCAAGTACTGTAGCGATGAATAACCGGTACCGAAATCATCAATAGCAAAACGAATACCCGCCTCTTTAAATCGCCGCATACGCTCAATAGCTTGATGCATATCCGTGACGAGCATTGACTCGGTTAACTCTAGTTTTAACAATGTAGGATTAGCACCCGTCTCTTGTACAACTTTAAGCACTTCCTCAACAAAACCCTGCTGGTACAGTTGAGCCGGACTGATGTTGACTGATACCGTTATGTCTTTAAAAATCGGAGTTTGTGCCCAGATTGCCATTTGTTCGCAAGAACGTAACAGCACCACACGGTCTATTTTGCTCATAATACCCGCGGCTTCGGCTACGCCAATAAAGGCACCGGGGGCTAACAGGCCTCGAATAGGATGTTGCCATCGCACTAGCGCTTCAGCGCCAATTAGATCGTTATTGCTATTGAACTGCGCCTGAAAATATACACAAAATTCTTGTGCTGCCACACCGCGGTTGATGTCTTCTTCTAGCAATAAACGCTCTGATATCACATCTTGCATGCGTGGGCTAAAGAAGCGACGCTCGCCTTTACCACCTGCCTTAGCGGCATACATGGCTAACTCAGCTTGGCGCAGTAATTCTTCAGGCGGCTGCTCTGAGCTGTCTAGCACGGCAATCCCCAAACAAGCACTGCTACGCAAACTTTGCTCGCCATGGGTATAAGGCTGATCAAGGAGATTCAACAATACTTGGCTATAATGATCTAGTTGTTCAATGAGTTGAGTTTCATTATTGGCTCGTGCTCCAAGCGCAAGCACAAATTGATCACTGCCTAATCTAGCAAGACTGTCCTCCTCAGTTAATTTACCGCATAACTGATCGGCTACATGTAACAACAGTTTGTCGCCTACTGCATGCCCCCACAAATTATTCACATTTTTAAAGTGATCTAGGTCGATAAAAATAACCGCACCCAAAGTGCTTCTCTTAGTACAGTCTGTTTGTATTTGTTTAATACGATTGAGCAATAAGCGGCGGTTAGGTAGTCCAGTTAAGCTGTCATAATATGCTAGGTGGTGAATTTTTTTAGCATCTTCTTTCTGGGCGCTAATATCTGTTATACCCGCGACATAATGACTGATTTTACCTTGATGGTTTTTTACCGCACTAATCGACAGCCATTGCGGATAGACTTCTCCCGATTTTCGCTTGTCATACACTTCGCCCTGCCAGTGGCCATGAATATTAATGTCATGCCACATATCACGGTAAAAGGCTTTGCCATGCAGCCCAGACTTAAACATGGCAGGTGTTTTACCAAGCATCTCCTCTTCGCTATAACCGGTTATTTCGGTGAATGCACGATTAACACGCAATATACAATTATTTTTATCGGTAACTAGCAGGCCCTGAAAACGCTCAAAAGCAACGGCTGCAATACGCAAATCGGTTTCATCTTTAATGCGTCCACTAATATCTCGACTTAATATTACAACTGCACGGTGCCCACCCAAGTCACTTTCTAATACTTGCGCCACACTTTCAAAAGTCCGCCATTGTTCACCAACCTTCAGCTCAAACACCATATGAGTGACCTTTTTCTGCCTTATGGTGTCGGTGATAAAATGCATTAAGCGCTCGACATGCAATGTGTCATAAACATCTCGAATATTATTCCCAACTACCCTCATATCTTTATCGTAGGGAAAAATATAATTATCGGCCATAACGTCGAGATAATTACCGTTGTCGTCAATGACGCTCATCATGTCGGGCAAAGCACTGGTTATCGCCAGTAAACGAGCCTGACTGTTGCGTAATGCCTGCTGCTCTTGCTGACGGCGCTCCGCATCTTTAATGATAAAAATTAACATTAAAGTGAGCGGAACCGCCACAATAAGAAACGGTATCGTCATGGATAATAAATGCAGTTTTAATTGCGTCTCTACGGTGACGTAGAGCAAACCAATACCTATAACGTGCAGTAATAAAATGACAGGTAAGAGGTGGCGTATATGAAACGTAAGCCAACCTCGTTGATGACAATAACGTACAAATAAGCCAAGTAATAAGGCCAGTGTCGTACTAATGATGCTTACAGAGGATCCTGAATCATCTACCAAAAATTGAAACCCTGCCGCCAGTATAAAGGCCACACTGCCGGTAAGAGCCCCCCCTAATAAGCCCGCTACAAACATCACCGCTTCTGCCAAATCCAGCATAACACCCGGCCCAATATTAAAGGGAGCCGATACACAAGCAATGGTGACAATACCAAACCAAAGCCCGGTGGTTAACGGGAGTAATCGAGGAAATAGCTGCATTACCCGTACGTTCATGGTCAATAGCCAACCAGAGGCAAGTATAAGAATGGCCTGTTCAATAATAGATATCAGCATAGGAAGATTACAGTTGCTCTGTTTATGGAATGCACGCTGATGAAAGCCGCCACTGACCTAAATGGTGGTTAAGCATAGTACATCTAGAGCCACAGTGTAGCATTCCACTATTCGTTATATCCAGATGAAATAAATAAGTAACCTTCTATTACTTTTAAAGCCACAACAAAAAATATCTTGCGCCATAAAATAAACAGTCTATGAGCCATACTTTATTTGTCACAAACAGGCAGAGCTACATATGTGGTTTATACTTAGTTCAGCATAACAGCCACAGGTAAGATGCTTAAACGCTTAGTGGCCGGTCATTATGCAAATATAACGATCCGCTATCTTGAGTTACTCCAAGATAAACCCCATCGTGAAGGCCATAATGAAGAGGTATCAGCCTATGATTTTCAATCGTATCTGGGGTTTGTATGCGCGCCCTAAAACCGAATGGCGCAACATAGACAATCACCACGAAAGTTTTAGCCACAGCTTGATACACTTGGCGCTTATCGCGCTAATCCCCTCGGTGTGCGCCTACTTTTCAACGACACTCATTGGCTGGAACCTAGGATACAGCCACACTAATAATACGATGTTGACGCACGAGAGCGCGCTAGTAATGGCCGTCGGTATGTATTTTACGCTGATTATCGGTGTATTTGCCCTCTCTTATTTGATGTTCTGGATGGCAAAAACCTTTGGTGCTAATCCTAGCTTTAGCCACACAGTTGAGCTTTCTTCCTATACCGCGACCCCCTTATTTATGACCGGCTTAGCACTGTTTTATCCTGAGCCTATTTTTTTGATGGCCGTGGGATTAGCCGGGGTCGCCTACTCGGTTTATCTACTGTACTCTGGCATTCCCATCATCATGCACATTCCCGAAGAGCGAGGTTTTATCTACTCCAGCTCAGTGGTGACGGCCGGCTTGGTATTGCTGGTGTGTATTATGGTTGGGTCGGTCATCGTATGGAGCATAGGGTTTGGCCCCGTATATACCCACTAACGCGTTTATTAGATACAAAAAAGGGGCCTTTCGGCCCCTTTTTATTGCTTAAAGCGCCGTTATGGCTGACCTTCGTTGTAAACAGCAAGATGACTATTGTCACTGCAGTCAGATTGTTTGGTATTGTCGTTACGTATCGCATTTAGCTCGTCTAAATACGCTTGATTCACGTCTTGAGTAACGTATTCGCCGGTGAAGACCGAGGTTTCAAAATGTCGCAGATCAGGATTGAAATGACGTACCGCATCTTCCAAGTCTGTTAGCTCCTGAAAGATAAGTCCGTCGGCACCAATCAACTGACAGATTTCATCCACTTCTCGGCCATACGCAATCAGCTCGTTAACCGAGGGCATATCAATGCCATACACATTCGGGAAACGGATCTCGGGGGCGGCAGACGCAAAGTATACTTTTTTGGCACCGGCTTCGCGGGCCATTTTAATAATTTGCTCCGAGGTGGTGCCTCGTACAATGGAGTCATCCACTAGCAGCACATTTTTGCCGGCAAATTCAGACGGAATGGCATTAAGCTTGCGCCGTACCGACTGCTGACGTTGTAGCTGGCCGGGCATAATAAAAGTACGGCCAATATAGCGATTTTTTACGAAGCCCTGCCGATAAGGCAAGTCTAGGTTATGGGCTATTTCGAGGGCAATATCGCACGAGGTTTCAGGGATAGGGATCACCACATCAATCTCTAAATCTTCCCATTCCCGTGCTATTTTATCGCCCAGTTTTTGGCCCATTTTTGCTCTAGCCCCATATACCGAGACCTTGTCAATGAAAGAGTCTGGACGAGCAAAATACACATATTCAAAAATACAGGACTGGTGCTGTGGCGCGGCGGCGCATTGCTGGGTAAATAGCTCGCCGTCCTGAGTGATATAGACGGCCTCTCCGGGTGCTACATCACGGATCAGGCTAAAGCCTACCGAATTCAGTGCCACGCTTTCTGACGCCACCATATATTCGGTGCCGCTCTGTTCGCAATCGCGCTTGCCTAATACTAGCGGGCGAATACCATTAGGGTCACGAAACGCTAGCATGCCATGGCCAATAATAACCGCCACCGTCGCGTAAGCGCCTCTGACTTTTTCATGTACTTGACTGATAGCAGCAAACACGTGCTTAGGTTCGAGGTGTAAGTTTTGTGTTTGCTGATCAAGCTCGTGCGCTAGCACGTTAAGTAAAATTTCAGAGTCGGAGCTGGTATTGATGTGGCGGCGAGCAACGCGAAACTGCTCTTCTTTGAGCTCGCGCGCATTGGTCAAATTACCGTTGTGTGCCAGCGCAATACCAAAGGGAGAGTTAACATAAAAAGGCTGCGCCTGTGCCACACTGCTGCTGCCTGCGGTAGGGTAACGCACATGGCCAATGCCGACGTTGCCAATTAGACGCTCCATGTGGCGTTCTTCAAACACTTCTCGCACCAAGCCATTGGCTTTACGCTGGCGCAGCGTATCACCATCTATGGTCACGATCCCGGCCGCATCTTGGCCTCGGTGTTGCAGTACGGTTAGGGCGTCATATAACGCCTGATTTACTGGAGTCGTACCTTGAATTCCGACAATCCCACACATGTCCTAATTTCCTCAATTCATTATGGCTTGGGGGGTAAAAAGCTGGATGAATTTTGCACCAGGCTGAAGAACCACTGGATAATAATACCGAACTCCGGAATTAACCGGGATTGTTGCCACCACAGACTTTGAGAAAAAGCTGTCATGGTATCGATAAAAAAGATTAAAGCGGCCACTATCAATACACCACGCACCGCACCAAAACACACTCCCAGTACACGATCTGTGCCTGACAGTCCGGTTTTTGTGACCAGCTCACCGACGATGTAATTGACTAGCGCACCCAGGATGAGGGTTAACACAAATAGGATGGCAATAGCGGTACCATTGCGCACGAGAGGATCTGAAATGTCGAGTAACGTACTCAAATCTGCATAAAACTGGCTGGCAACAAAGAAAGCGGCAAACCAGGTGACCAGTGACATCGCTTCTTTTACGAAACCCCTGATCAGGCTAATGACGGCCGAGAGGCCGATAATGCCTAGAATTACATAATCTATCCAAACCATCATCTGCTGCCGAGGACCTCGTTAATGTTGCGTATTCTACCAAAGGACGATGCCAAAAAGCGAAAGAAAAACGGATAAACTTCGTTCAACATCAAACTATTCTTTTGCTAAGCCTTGTTAAATAAAAAAGGTTCGGCGCAGTTACCCGCGCCGAACGTCTCTGAGTGATGACCTGACTAAGATGACAAGATAATCTGTCTAACAGGTCAACTTACAAACCGTTATAAAAAGTAGCCGCACCAGGCCCCACTGGTAGGCCGAATACAAATACCCACAAAAAGAAGAGCAGGCTCCATCCTAACAAAAATACTATCGAATAGGGCAGCATCATGGCCATCAGGGTGCCTATGCCCAAGTCTTTCTTGTACCGGGCCGCCACCGCCATAATCAAACCAAAGTAGCTCATCATGGGCGTGATGATATTGGTGGTCGAGTCACCAATGCGATATGCCGCTTGGATCACTTCTGGCGAGTAGCCCACCAGCATCAGCATGGGCACAAAAATAGGTGCCGTTACTGCCCACTGGGCAGACGCCGAGCCCAACATCAGATTGATAAAGCCGCACAGTACGATGAAACACAACATCAGCATGGGGCCGGTCAGCCCTATATTCTGTAGAAAGGTGGCTCCCTGTACTGCCACTACGGTACCAAAATTGGTCCAGCTGAAAAACGCGACAAACTGAGCGGCAAAAAATACCAACACTATGTACATACCCATAGAGCTCATGCTTTTCGACATGGCATCAATCACGTCTCGATCGCTATTCATGGTGCCGATCATACGACCATATACAAAACCGGGAATGGCAAAAAACACAAAAATAAAGGCCACTATGCCCTTTAGAAACGGGGAGCCGGCAATATCGCCGGTTACCGGATGACGTAACACACCGTTTTCGGGCACTATGGTCAACGCCAGTAATGCACACACTGCCAGAGCAGCCAGACCCGCCCCTTTAAGGGCGCGTTTCTCGGCCGGTGTCACCCGCCCCATGCCAGTCATATCGAGATCACCGGCAGCGTCGGCCTCATTATATTTACCCAGCTTAGGCTCGACGATTTTCTCGGTAACAAACGCGCCTAACGCGGCAATAACAAAGGTACTCACAAACATGAAGTACCAGTTTACTTCTGGCCCCACCACATATTCGGGATCAATGATGTTCGCCGCCGTTTGAGTGATACCCGATAGCAGCGGATCAACCGTGCCTAATAGCAAGTTGGCACTGTAGCCACCCGACACACCGGCAAACGCCGCCGCTAACCCTGCCAGAGGGTGACGCCCGAGTGAATGAAAGATCATCGCCGCCAGCGGGATCAGCACCACATAACCCAACTCAGACGCGGTGTTGGAGACTATCCCCGCAAACACCACTGTTACCGTAACCATACGCTTGGACGCATTCATCACCAAGCCGCGCATGGTGGCAGACAAGAGGCCGGAATGCTCGGCAATGCCCACGCCCAGCAGCGCGACCAGTACGGTGCCCAAGGGAGCAAAGCCGGTAAAGTTGCTCACTAGGCTGCCCACAATACGTGACAGGCCTTCGCCATTTAGCAGACTCACCACCTGGATCATGCCATCAGTGGCTCGCCCCGCTACGCCTTCAGGGCGAGGGTCAGCCACACTCAGTTCAAAATATCCGGCAATACCCGATGCGATTAAAATAACGGCACAGAGAATGGCAAACAAAGTAATGGGATGCGGCAATAAATTGCCTAACCATTCAACGGTATCCAAAAAGCGGGTAAACCCACCTTTTTTGTCAGCTCCACTCTGGGGAGCACCTTTATATTCAGTTGAACGCGACGTCATGTCTTTTTCTCCATCAAAACCAAGCATCCGGCATAGCCAGACAAACAGATCAGACAACCATCAACCGAATTAACAGACAATAAAACCACCTGAATACTTATCGACGAATGGTAATGCTGGCATATCAAAAAATGATGGTGGATTATACACAGAGAAGAAAGTTCATCAATGACACATGATGCTAAATTGTTATATTTTTATAAATAATATGACTAACATCTGGTAATTTCATGAAACTATTGTGTGCTTTCGGTTTAGTCGCAAGCAGTAATGCAGGTTACAATGAGCTTTATTCGTATAAAAATTCAGGGATTACTTCATGCTCTTTCCCCGCCGCTTCGCCAACTTGGTTTTTCCGATTCTGATGTCTATTTATATGGTAACGATAATGACTGGTTTGGTCACAGGGGTGAATACTGGGCTTAATGACGGTTTTTTATCGCGCTGGTGGCAGGCTTTTTATGTCGCCTGGCCAGTGGCGTTTATGTTAATGCTGGTCGGCGCGCCGCATTTGCAACGGCTGGCGCAACGATTAACAATCAAGTAATACCAATCACATTAAATATTTGGTCAGGTGTTGGGTCGGAACGTCTGAGGTAACACAGCCGCCTCCCATGACACGCTACGAATACACCCATGTAAGCTCGGACATGCCATCCTTGGCATGTCACGGTCGCGGAGGCCATCTCTGTTACCTCTTTATAAGCATCGAGTTGTCTGTGAGCAGCGAATGGTCTGTAGACAGCGTGCTTCTCTTCACTCCCAACAAAAAAGCCGCAAGCCAGACAACGGTAAGGTTGCTGGCCTGCGGCTTTATTCAATAACTGCAGTGCTTGCTAGATATTAACGGTTGTTTATTAACCGATAAATTGCAAGCCACCCATGTACGGCTGCAGTATTTCGGGAACGGCAATACGACCGTCTTCCTGCTGGTAATTCTCCAGTACAGCTACCAGAGTACGACCAACGGCCAGTCCTGAACCATTCAACGTGTGCAACAACTGTGGCTTGCCATCAGCGCCGCGTACGCGGGCCTGCATGCGGCGCGCCTGAAAATCACCACAGTTTGATACTGAAGAAATTTCTCGGTAGGTATCTTGTGCCGGTAACCAGACTTCTAAGTCATAGGTTTTAGCGGCACCAAAGCCCATATCGCCGGTGCATAGCGCCATTACCCGATACGGCAACTTTAAGCCCTGCAGTACTTTTTCGGCATGGCCGACCATTTCTTCTAGGGTGTCCCACGACGTATCGGGATGCACCAGCTGCACCATTTCTACCTTGTCAAACTGGTGCATACGCACCAAGCCTCGAGTATCACGGCCATAAGAGCCGGCTTCGGAGCGAAAACAAGGAGAATGAGCAGTCAATTTCAGCGGCAATTCACTGGCCTCATAAATTTCATCGCGGCCAATATTCGTCAGTGGTACTTCCGCCGTTGGGATCAGTGAGAAACGACGTGTGTTGCCGGCTTCGTCGCCTTCGCCTTCAATGGCGGTGTGAAACAAGTCGGCAGAAAACTTAGGCAGCTGGCCAGTACCAAACAGGCTGTCGCTGTTCACCAGATATGGCACATAGCACTCGGTGTAACCGTGCTCTAGGGTGTGTAAATCCAGCATATATTGTGCTAATGCACGGTGCATACGAGCAATTTGCCCCTGCATGATCACAAAGCGAGAGCCTGAAACCTTAACTGCGCCTTTAAAATCTAATCCGGCCAAGGCTTCGCCCAGCGCCACGTGATCTTTGGGCTCAAAATCAAATGCCGTAGGCTCTCCCCACACGCGTACCAGCTCGTTATCGTCTTCGTTTTTGCCTACCGGTACCGACTCATGGGGCAGGTTTGGCAGGGCCGCATTAAAAGCTTCAATCTCGTTAAGCAATGTATCTAACTCGACTTTACAGCCATCTAGCTCGTCATTAATGCTGGTTACTGCCGCCTTCAATGGCACTATGTCTTCGCCGTTACGCGCTGCTAAGCCAATGGCTTTAGAGCGTGCGTTGCGGTCGGCCTGCAATTCTTGAGTGCGAGACTGCAACGACTTACGCTGTTCTTCAAGGCGATTAAACAATGTAATGTCGAGCGTAAAGCCTCGGCTGGCAAGCTTTGCCGCCGTGTCGGCAATGTCGCCGCGCAAGTATTTGGAATCCAGCATGAGTTACCTTATTAAATGCATGTGTGCGTTAAGTGTCGTGTTAAATGCGGCGTTAAGACCTATGTTAAGTGCTTGCCTATAAACGCGCAGCGTTAAAGCCACTAAATTATGCCTAAGTTTAACAGCCGCCCGACGCAGAGCCAACTAAGCTCAAGGCTTTTTGGATAGTCGGTCGAGGTTATCTAGATAATCGAGCTTGGCTTTCACTTTTTTCTCGAAGCCACGATCGTTAGGCTGATAATAGCGCCGCCCTGCCAATGCTTCAGGCAAGTAAGTTTCACCCGCGGCATAGGCGCCCGGCTCATGGTGCGCATAGCGATACTCAGACCCGTGCCCCAGCTCTTTCATCAACTTAGTGGGGGCGTTGCGAAGGTGCATCGGCACATCGTAATCGGGCAACTCGCGCGCCTCTTTTAAAGCGGTATTCCAGGCGGTATACAGGGCGTTACTTTTGGGTGCACAGGCAAGGTAGACGATAGCTTGAGCAATAGCCCGTTCCCCTTCCGCAGGCCCCACTCGAGTAAAGCAATCCCAAGCCATTAATGCCACTTCCATGGCTTTAGGATCGGCTAAGCCGATGTCTTCTGATGCAATAGCTAACAGGCGACGGGCAATGTACAAGGGGTCGCAACCGGCACTGATCATGCGCGCATACCAATACAGGCCCGCATCGGGGTTAGACCCTCGAATCGACTTATGAATCGCCGATATCAAGTCGTAATACATATCGCCCTGATTATCGAAACGCGCCAAACGCTCACCGGTTACCTCGGCTAACAAGGGAAGGTCGATGTGGCGCACATCGCCCTGTAGCTCAGCCATGTCTGCCAGTAGCTCTAGGTAGTTTAACGCCTTGCGACCATCACCATCCACTAATTCGGCCAATGCACGCTGCACGCCATCAGCCAGCTCAATGCCCTGTTCGGCAAGGCCTCGTTCATCAGTGAGCGCCTGCGCTATCATCTGCTCTATGTCTTGTGGCTCTAGGCGCTTTAGCAAATAAACGCGCGCCCGAGACAATAAGGCGTTGTTTAATTCAAAGGAGGGGTTTTCGGTGGTGGCACCAATAAAGGTCACGGTGCCGTCTTCTATATGTGGTAAAAAAGCATCTTGCTGAGACTTATTAAAACGATGCACCTCATCCACAAACAAGATAGTGCGCCGACCGGCCAGTTTATGCTCTCGAGCTCGTTCAATAGCGGCGCGAATTTCTTTCACACCCGAGGTCACCGCCGACACCCGCTCTATTTGAGCATCGCAATAATGGCCAATTAACTCGGCCAAGGTGGTTTTGCCGGTGCCTGGCGGGCCCCACAGGATCATGGAATGACAATGCCCTGCTTCCAACGCCCGGCGCAGCGGCTTATCTGGCCCAAGAATATGGGCTTGCCCCAGATATTGCTCGAGTCGCTGTGGGCGCATGCGCGCCGCTAGCGGGCGAAAGTCGTCTTGTTCAAAGTCGAGACTCAAGGTACTCATGTCATTTCATCTCCACGTAAACAAAACGTCCAGCCTACATTGTTTTGTTGATATTCTGTTGGCCGTCAAGATTTTGCGTTAGTTTTACACCGCTCAGGCTCTCTTATTATGCCCTTATCCCGCCTTTGCGAGCGCAGCGCGGCAATCCATTCTGTAAGCTCGTGCAATGCTCAAACATAGATTGCCGCGTCGTTGCACTCCTCGCAATGACGAAGGTTAGGGTTTGGCTGGCCTTTTGTAGTGTCGAATTTATTCGACCGATTTTGGCCGTGTTATCATTCTTTGCTTGGCACCGTTTTTTCTTCCAGCTTTAAGCTTACCGCTGACAGCTTTGTCTTCAGCGTTGGTCGTCTATCATTACGCCTTTGGGGGGCGTAAAGGTGAAGTTGCTAACCTTTGTCTGCGGCGTGGTGTTTACCTTACTTAAGCTGAATTCACTACGCTGACCACCGGACTCCAGCACCGTAAAACGCTGAATACGGTTACGATTGTCAAAGCTCAGGCTAAACTGACTGATCAGTTCACCGGGATCTTTACTGGTCACCACATAGGCATCGCCTTTGCGTGACACGTCATATTGCTGCCAGCGCTTGCCATCGCCCCCAGCGATTAATAGAAAAGGCGTATTCTGAATCGCCTCTTCTAGCGGTGCTATGCTGACCTGCTCTACAAACGGGTCATACATCCACACGCTGTTGCCGTCAGATACAATCACGCTTTCATCTGGTGACTTCGTATGCCAACGGAAACGATCGGGGTGCGCCAATGCCATGGTGCCATTAGCACTTTGCATCGGCTCACCTTGCTCATCGAATACCTGCTGACTGAAGTCGGCAGAAAAACGGTCAAAGGTAGCTAGCTTTTGTTGTAGCTCGGCTCGTGCATCGGCCAATGCAGTGGCACTAACTGACCATAATAAAATACTTAACGCGGCTATCTTGTTCATTTAATTTCGCTCCCTAACTGGCGGAGGTGCCAATACTTCACGTTGGCCGCTGCCCATAGGCTCACTAACAATACCTTGTCTTTCCATTTGTTCTATTAGTCGAGCGGCGCGGTTGTATCCTACTTTAAGCTGACGTTGCACCCCAGAGATAGAGCCACGACGCGTCTCTACGACATAAGCTACCGCTTCGTCATACAAAGCGTCGTCTTCTTGGTCGCCGCCTTCAGCTACTTCACCAGGTAACAGCCCATCGGCACCCACATCACCACTTAAGATGTCTTCAATATAATTAGGCTCGCCGCGCGCTTTCCACGCTGCCACTACTTTATGCACTTCATGATCATCCACAAAAGCACCATGTACTCGAGTAGGCGTGCTCTCGCCCGCGGGCATATACAGCATGTCACCCATACCAAGCAGTGACTCTGCACCCTGTTGGTCGAGAATAGTGCGTGAGTCTATTTTACTGGATACCTGAAATGACATTCGAGTAGGGATGTTGGCCTTAATGAGGCCGGTGATCACATCCACCGACGGTCGCTGCGTTGCCAAAATCAGGTGAATACCTGCCGCTCGCGCTTTTTGCGCAATTCGGGCTATTAACTCTTCTACCTTTTTGCCCACTATCATCATCATGTCGGCAAATTCATCGATCACCACCACAATGTGCGGCAGTTTTTCTAATGCAGGAGGAGAGGTGTCCATAGATTGTGTTGGATCCCACAAGGGATCACGTATCGGATCACCGGCATCAATGGCGGCTTGCACTTTAGTGTTATAGCCCTGCAGGTTACGCACGCCTACCGCCGACAGCAACTTATAGCGTCGCTCCATTTCACCCACACACCAGCGCAGTGCATTGGCGGCATCTTTCATATCGGTGACCACTTCGGTCAGCAAGTGTGGAATGCCTTCATACACCGATAATTCCAGCATTTTGGGGTCAATCATAATAAAGCGTACTTCTTCGGGCGTGGCCTTATACAAAATGGACAAGATCATCACGTTCACGCCTACCGACTTACCGGAACCCGTAGTACCTGCCACCAAGACGTGCGGCATTTTGCCCAAATTCACAATAACCGGTTCACCGGCAATATCTTGCCCTAACACCAGCGTAAGCGGGTGTTTGCTATCGGCAAACGCTTTACTGTCCATCACTTCACGTAAATACACGGTGTCACGGCGCGTATTTGGCAACTCTAACCCGATATAAGGTTTACCAGGAATAACCTCCACTACTCGCACACTAATGGCGGATAAAGAGCGAGCTAAGTCGCGATCCAAACGGCTAATTTTACTAACCTTAATGCCCGGTGCTAAGTCTAATTCAAAGCGCGTAATAACGGGCCCTGGATAGACGCCTACCACGTTGGCCTGCACGTTATAGTCAGCCAATTTAGCCTCTACCAAACGAGCAATGCGGTCTAATTCAGCTTCACTTACCGTGTGTTGGCGCGGCTTAGGTAAGTCTAATAACTCGACTGATGGCATCGACATGACATCGCGGCGCGGGCTGACCGGACGAGGAGGCACAGGAGCAGGGGCAGACACGGACTCTGTTGCTTCATCTTCTTTTAGCCAAGGTAAGTCAAGATCATCTTCTTCATCGTCTTCATCATCCAGTGCCCAACCGTTTTCTTCGGCAATGGTTGCCATGGCAGCCTCAGGCTCACCCACATCTCCCATTATCGGCTCTTTACGTACTGGAGGCATTTTTTTCTGTAGCTTAGGGCGTGCTTCGCTCACCGCAGGCAGCGGTGCCAATAAGGGATCATATTGTTCTATTGTTGATTCATCAGGTTCAGGTGCTAACTCGGTGTTGCTAGGGCTAGCAAGACGGTCTTTAAAGCGGCGCCATCCGGCAAAGCCACTTTCTGGCGCAGCGCCAGCCACCTCATTAGATTCAGCGACCACCAATGGCTGTACAAACTTAGGCTCGCCACGTGAAAAGGTGTTGGCCTGCCAATCGGCAATACGCTGGGGAAGCGAACCAAACCACTGTGGCGCATTTAATGCTCCGGCCCCAAGGCGCTCAACAATCAGCAACCAAGACCATCCGGTAAAAAACGTGACGCCAGTGGCAAATGCACATAGCAACAGCAAGGTGGTGCCCAAGGCACCAAACACCGGACCTAATGCTGATGCCAGCATGTCGCCAATAAGGCCGCCAGACGAAAAGTAATATATATTGCCTAAATTCATGCTGGCTAAGCCCTGCAGACTCAACAGCACCATTAAAAAACCAATAATACGCAAGCTCAGCGTTAAATAGCAGATATCGCTTAAAGCACGCGGGCGCCATAGGGTGCCCCAGCCAACCAACACCATCACTAATGGCATTAAATAAGCCGAAAAACCAAAGATAAACAACAGAATATCTGCCAGCCAAGCCCCTGCAGGCCCGGCAGCATTAAGAATATCTCCCCCCCAGGCAGTTTGTGACCAGCCCGGATCTGATGGGTGGTAAGACACCAAAGACAGCATCATGAAGATCGCCAATAAAATAATGGTGATCAATCCGGCTTCAAACAGACGCTGTAAACCAGACATGGGAGTAAACAGCTTTTTCTCCGCCAAACGCCCGCTCCTCACTTTAAAATTAAGTTTCGCAATAACAGCTAGGGTCTGTTGACCTTAACATCAACTGCGACAAAAAAAGTCGCCAGCACTCAAACGACAAACGAGCGGCCGGGGCCGCTCGCAGGATCAGGAGGTTCGTGTGCCCAGCCCCGTATAAAAATACCAGAGGCGAGCACATTAGCACAGTTTATCGGGTATTTATTACCAGACGATTACTCTGCTTCACTTCTTCCATGACAACATAGGTACGAGTGTCGTTGACTCCAGGTAAGCGTAGCAAGGTTTCACCCAGCAACTTACGATAAGCCGACATATCGGCCACTCGTGTCTTTAGCAAATAGTCAAAATCACCCGATACTAAATGGCACTCTTGAATTTCTTCAAGCTTTTGTACTGCGTCGTTGAACTCGTCAAACACGTCTGGCGTGCCACGATTTAGGGTGATCTCAACAAACACCAGCAGCGAGGCATCCAAAAACTGGGGGTTAAGGATGGCGGTATAACCTTCGATATACCCTTGACGTTCTAAACGACGCACCCGCTCTAGGCAAGGCGTTGGACTCAGTCCAACCCGCTTAGACAATTCGACATTGGAAATTCGGCCGTCTTGCTGCAGCTCATTAAGTATATTGCGGTCGATACGATCCAGTTCTTTGCTCGGCCTGCTGTTCAAATCCAACACTTCATCCATCCTTTGACTCATTAGCGATACATTCCACTGTGAACATTACATCTATATGGCATAAAACCACACCCTAATGCAATAGCGGTATTAGACTGATGCGCATTTCAACCGGCCGTGATGCCTGAGCTTGCCGTCATTCCATAAACAGAAAACAAATAAATACACAAAAAAAACGATTATCTACACAATTTAATTAGCGGCATCTTAGCATGCTAAAATTCAAACGGATAGCACATCTGTTTGATATCAACATAAAATCATCATTAAATATAAATTTAACCACCAATTGCGGACATTTAAACCAACAGTAGTGGCAATTAGGATATTTATCACGGCCCACACACAAATGAACTAAGCACTTACTTACCCTGCAAGACTAAGCTTGTAAGTCATTATTATAAAAAGCTATTCCCTGTTTTTTTAGCGTCACAGCCTGTCTCAGCGACACATTCGTTATATTGCATAACTATTCGCCATTTCAAATAATTGACTGCCCACTGCCAAGGCAACGCTTAGCTTACGGCTATGCCCACGGTGGCAATACTTGTGTTGGGCTTTATTCCCTAGTGTCTATCCCCTACAATCGGGCTCACTTTTATCTGCCTATTGCCAAGGTTGGAGCAACAAATGAGCCAAGCAAAACATGCCAAACTGCTAATTCTGGGTTCGGGTCCTGCAGGATATACCGCCGCCGTCTATGCGGCCCGCGCTAACCTCAACCCAGTATTAGTGACCGGTATTCAACAAGGTGGTCAGCTGACCACCACCACCGAAGTAGAAAACTGGCCAGGTGATGCAGAAGGATTAACGGGCCCGGCGCTTATGGAGCGTATGCAAGCTCATGCCGAGCGCTTTGAAACCGAAATCTTGATTGATCATATTAACAGTGTTGATCTTAGCCAGCGTCCGTTTCGTCTTAAAGGCGACAGCAGCGAATATAGCTGCGATGCACTGATTATTGCCACCGGCGCTTCCGCTAAATATTTAGGCCTGCCTTCTGAAGAAGCATTTCAAGGTCGTGGCGTTTCTGCCTGCGCCACTTGTGATGGCTTTTTCTATCGTAACCAAAAAGTCGCCGTCATTGGTGGCGGTAATACCGCGGTAGAAGAAGCTTTGTACCTGTCGAACATTGCCAGTGAAGTGCACTTGGTGCACCGTCGTGACGAGTTCCGCTCTGAGAAAATCCTACTCGACCGACTCATGGACAAAGTGAACAATGGCAACATTGTGTTGCACACTCACCGTACGCTAGAAGAAGTGTTGGGTGACAACATGGGTGTAACCGGTGTGCGCCTGAAAGATACTCAAAGCGATGCCACGGAAGAGCTGGAGTTGACTGGCGTGTTTATCGCTATCGGACACGAGCCAAATACCAGCATGTTTGTCGATCAATTGGATATGGAAAACGGCTACATCACCGTGCAATCTGGTTTGAAAGGTAATGCGACACAAACCAGCATCGAAGGCGTGTTTGCCGCCGGAGATGTGATGGATCACACCTACCGTCAAGCTATTACCTCAGCTGGCACCGGCTGTATGGCGGCACTAGATGCTGAGCGCTATTTAGACGCGCTGAAGTAAAGCATTTAGTTAGCAGCTGAAAGTAAAACGGCGCTGTTAAATACAGCGCCGTTTTTTGATCTAAAAACCAACCTAAAGCCTTTTGCCACGGAATACACGGACCCCACGGAAAAATAGAGACCAAATCTGGATAAAATATTTTATTAATAAGGGCCAGCCCCTTAGGGCTGCGGTACATTAAAGCATACGCTGTCAGCCAAGAGACGATATTTCTCTTTAACTTACGGCGTATCGCGTAAGGCTGCGCTTACTCATAAGCTATATTGGCACTTTTCGCTCTTCTCTCAGCTTAATTTTCCGTGGGGTCCGTGTATTCCGTGGCGAGAATGTCTCTAGTCTCGGTCTTTAACGCTCTGTTCTATGTTTAGCTGGGTGTTGGGCGCTATCTTGACTCCTCACGCCTTTCGGCCACTTACCTGCTCTAATGCTTGTTGCAGGGTGGGATAAAACGAGAGCTCGTTGGCGATGGGTTGCACGTTGGCACGAGCTAGCGTTTTTAACGGCTGAAATTGTAAATCGGCGATCACCACTTCAATGTTTCGCTGCTGGCATTGCTGCACAAAGCGACTTAATGCCGCCTGCCCGCCCGCATCTAAAATAGACACCGCATCCATATACAAAATCACACCACTTTGCTGCTTGCACCACGTCGACAACTCACTAAACACGCGATCGGCGGCGGCAAAAAACAAGGGGCCGTTAATTTTAAATACCGACCAGTTTTCAGGCAAAGGCGTGGCCAGCAACCGATGATGACCTGAAATATCAGAGACCCTCGTCATTTCGGCAATATCACGCACAAACAACACTGCCGCCACCAAGATACCCGCGGTAATAGCTAGCACCATATCGAACAAAATAGTCAGCGAGAAACAGGTTAAAAAGACGAATACATCGCCCACCGGGGCAGTTTTTAGCAGTTTTATCGCCTTATGTGCCTCACTCATGTTCCACGCCACCACCATCAGTAACGCGGCCATGGCCGGCATCGGCAAATAGGCCAACATGGGCGCCAGCAACACTAACGCCGCCAACACCACCAACGCATGCACCATGCCCGATACCGGAGACTCGGCTCCAGCCTTCACGTTGGCTGCCGAACGAGCAATCGCGGCTGTGGCGGTAATACCGCCAAAAAACGGCGCTATGATGTTGCCGATGCCCTGCCCTAACAGCTCGCTGTTGGCACTGTGACGCTTGCCCGTCATACCATCTAGCACCACGGCACATAACAAAGACTCAATGGCCCCCAGCATGGCAATGGCGAACGCTGCGGGCAGTAAGGCGCTGAATAACGACCAGTCGAGAGTTAACTCAGTGCCATTGGGCCCGGGCTGCAGCCAAGGCCACACCCATTCGGGCAATACCGGGGGAATGCCCTGCCCCGTGCTGCCATCGGGTAATAAATAACTGAACTGGCTGCTAATGGTGGCAATATTCATGCCCTGAGTATTTAACAGCCAAGTGATGACACTTGCCACCAACACCGCGGGTAAGTGTGCTGGCACGCCGGTTTTTAGCTTTGGCCAGCCCAACATTATCGCCAGCGTTAATAACGCAATCAGCAGGCTTGGCCAATATACATCGGGCACCGCCGTCGCAAGTGCGGCTACCTTGCCCACATAATGTTCGGGCAGGCTCGCAAGCTCTAGGCCTAAAAAGTCTTTTATCTGCAAGGTGGCGATCACCACGCCAATTCCGCCGGTAAATCCTAGGGTGACCGACTCAGGAATATATTCAATCAGGCGACCCAGTCGTACTACCGCCATGCCAATAAGAAGTACTCCCGACATAACAGTGGCCAGTAATAATCCCCCCAGCCCATATTGCTGAGCGACGGGATACAAAATCACCACAAAGGCCGCGGTAGGGCCAGAAATACTAAAACGAGAGCCGCCCGTTAGCGCAATAATAAAACCGCCAACAATAGCGGTATAAAGACCATATTGAGGAGCAACGCCACTCGCAATAGCCAACGCCATTGCCAACGGAATGGCAATTATACCCACCGTCATTCCTGCCAGTACGTCTTTTATTAACCGTTGGCGATTGTAGCGTTCTTTAAAGCAACTCTCGCGCAACGCATGGCCAATGCGTAACGAAAATAAATGTGCCCGGTGCGGCATGCGTTTCTCCAGCAACCTTATATTTATATTATGCCTTTGATTATATGCTCATTAGTTATTGATTCAATCATGTTAATATCAGCCCTCAAGCGGTGAAGAGTGATGGGTAAAGAGTAAAATGGACGAGATAACCAAAAACACACCAACCAGCAACCCTAAACCCTATTCTTGCCACCAAATACACAGAAGAAGAGCATGATAAGCTAAGGGCGGTGTTTGGTTTTAGCTGGGCGCTTGGCGCTATATTTACACTTCACTCTTCACCCACTGTAGCGACATGACTTACTTATGCTGACCTTACTCGATGAACATCTTTGGTTTCCGCCACCTGAGCAGGCTTTGCAAGACCCAAACGGTCTGCTGGCCATCGGCGGTGATTTAAGCACCCAGCGGCTGTGGCTGGCTTATCAGATGGGTATTTTCCCATGGTTTGAGCAAGACCAGCCCATGCTCTGGTGGTCACCCAACCCGCGTGCCGTTATCAAACCAGACCAGCTGTATGTCAGTCGCAGCCTCGCCAAATTGGCACGACGCAACACCTATCGTTTGACCATTAACACCGCCTTTGAGCAAGTTATTCATGCTTGCCGCTCCCTAAGAGAGCGCAAAGAAGGCACCTGGATTACCGCAGATATTGAACACGCCTATTGCCAATTACATCAACAAGGCTATGCGCATTCGGTGGAAGTGTGGCAAGGGGATCGTTTGGTCGCAGGCCTTTATGGCATGAGCTTAGGCACGCTATTCTGTGGTGAGTCGATGTTTCACCTCGTAGATAATGGCTCTAAGCTCGCCATGCTCGGCTTGTGTCGCCATTTCAGCCGCTATGGTGGCAAGTTGGTCGACTGTCAGCTACCCAATCCCCATTTGATGAGTTTGGGCGTCACAGCATGGCCACGCTCACGTTTTCTGCATAAACTACAACAGCTACAACATGAGCCACTCATATCAGGATGCTGGCAATCAGGCGAGTTAGTATTATGCGAGAAGTAAGCCTCAAGGTAGGGTTAACCCCTGAACACCCGTGCAGTTATCTTCCAGGGCAGCAAGAGCAATTACTGGTGCTACTCGACAAAAATCGACTGTGTCCGCAAGGGTATGAAGAGCTGTTAAGTGCCGGTTTTCGCCGCAGTGGCCGCGACATTTACCGCCCGCATTGTCAACGTTGTAGTGCCTGCGAGTCACTGCGCGTAGACGTAGAACAATTTGTGCCCAGTCGTAGCCAAAAGCGCATTATCCGACTGAATCGTGACGTACAGATCACGCTAAGTCAGCAAGATAAACCCGAATACTTTGAGTTATATAGCCGTTACATTAACCAACGCCATCAAGACGGAGCCATGTACCCAGCTAATCGCGAGCAATATAACGGTTTTTTAGCGTGCGACTGGCTACCGCCCATGTTTATTGAATTTTGGCTTGAACAACAATTGATTGGCGTTGCGGTGACCGACAAGCTTGAGCAGTCATTCAGCGCCATGTACACTTTTTATGAACCCAGCCTAGAGCATCGGTCTCTTGGCTCCTTTGCCATTCTTAGCCAAGTGACCATGGCCAAAGAACAACATAAAAAATGGGTTTACTTGGGATACCAGGTAGATGGTTGTCAGAAAATGAACTATAAACAACACTTTCGCCCCCATCAACGGCGGGTAGACGGGCATTGGCGATGAAAGACTGAGCAAAACTTTACACTTAGGGCGAAATACGGCATGATCGCAGCCGCTTTTATTGCCTGCGCTAACAAGAGGACTCAATGGCTAAAGAAGACAGTATTGAAATGCAAGGGACCATTTTGGATACCCTGCCGAACACCATGTTTCGCGTTGAGCTAGAAAATGGCCACGTGGTAACTGCTCACATCTCTGGAAAAATGCGTAAGAACTACATTCGCATCCTTACCGGCGACAAGGTCACGGTTCAACTGACTCCTTACGATTTGTCAAAAGGGCGCATCGTTTTCCGCGCTCGTTAATTCGTTCGCCAGTCACCCCCTAAAGCGAGCAATGGCGGTTGCTGTTTCTCGCTATTTTTTTGGGTGCTTTGCTTGCTTATATTCTGTTAGGCATGTGTCTCTTGAATAAAAATGCCCAGCTCTAATAGGGCTGGGCATTGTCGTATTATTATAGCGGCATCATGTATTCAGCATGTTTAGTGAGCCAAAGAGGCTTCAGACTGATAATCAAAATGCAGTTCGTTGTCTTTAAGGGTGACTTTGACCGAGCCGCCACCAACCAGTTCGCCAAACAGCAGCTCGTTGGCCAGCGGCTTTTTCAGCTGTTGTTGAATAACCCTCCCCATGGGACGTGCTCCCATCGTTTTGTCATAGCCTTTCTCGGCTAACCAATGACGAGCCTGTTCACTCACCTCCATTGATACACCTTTCGCATCTAACTGTGCCTGCAACGCCACTATAAACTTATCCACCACCTGATGAATCACTTCCATATCCAAATTATTAAACCAAATTATGTGGTCTAAACGGTTACGGAATTCAGGCGAAAATGTACGGTTTATTTCAATCATGGCGTCTGGGCTATGATCCTGCTGCTGAAAACCAATCGACTGACGTACCGTCTCTTGCACCCCAGCGTTGGTGGTCATCACCAAAATGACATTGCGAAAATCAGCCTTACGACCGTTGTTATCGGTAAGAGTACCGTTGTCCATTACCTGTAATAACAGGTTGAACACATCTTGGTGTGCCTTTTCTATTTCATCGAGCAGCACTACCGCATGAGGATGCTTAATCACCGCATCGGTTAACAAGCCGCCTTGGTCATAACCCACATAGCCCGGTGGCGCACCAATTAAACGCGACACCGTATGTGACTCCATGTACTCCGACATATCAAAGCGCACCAGCTCGATACCCAACACTCGAGATAACTGCTGGGTGACTTCCGTTTTCCCCACACCAGTAGGGCCGGCAAACAAGAAAGAGCCAATGGGTCGAGTCTCGTTACCCAAACCAGAACGACTTAAACGAATGGCGTCAGTAAGTACCTCTATCGACTTATCCTGACCAAACACTACCATTTTCAGCTTCGACTCCATGGTTTTCAGAGCATCTTTATCGGAGCTAGAAACGGACTTTTCAGGAATACGCGCAATTTTAGCCACAATGGCTTCAATATCGCCTACGCCAATCGTCTTTTTGCGTTTAGACGGCGGCATCATGCGAATTCTGGCGCCTGCCTCATCAATCACGTCAATCGCCTTATCCGGTAAGTAACGATCGTTGATGTACTTGGCCGACAGCTCAGCGGCCGCTTTAATCGCAGGATTGGTATAGCGCACATCATGATGCGCCTCATACCGACTTTTCAGCCCCATCAATATTTTAGTGGTGTCTTCTACTGATGGCTCTGGAATATCGATTTTTTGAAAGCGGCGTGCAAGTGCACGGTCTTTTTCAAAAATCTGGCTGTATTCTTGATACGTGGTCGAGCCCACACAGCGGATCTGCCCGCTAGACAACATCGGTTTTAGCAAGTTGGCTGCATCTAGCTGGCCGCCAGACGCCGCACCGGCACCAATAATGGTGTGAATTTCATCAATAAACAGGATGGCGCCCTTTTGCTTTTCAAACTGTTTGAGCAGCGCCTTAAAACGTTTTTCGAAATCACCCCGGTATTTAGTGCCAGCCAGTAAGGAGCCCATGTCGAGGGAGTAAATAATGCTATCGGCAATAATCTCGGGCACTTCACCATGCACAATACGATAGGCTAAGCCTTCGGCAATGGCGGTTTTACCTACCCCTGCTTCACCGACCAACAGCGGGTTATTTTTGCGGCGTCGGCACAATACCTGAATCGCACGGCTCACTTCATTGTCGCGCCCAATCAGCGGGTCGATACGGCCTTCTTTCACCCATTGGTTCAGGTTAATCACAAAGCCTTCTGTTTGGTTGCTAGCCGCCTCTTCGCTGCCATCTTCTTGCTGCAAAGAAGGCGCGTCTTCTTGCTCGCTATCTTTGCGCACACCGTGTGATAAAAAGTTAACCACATCCAAGCGGCTGATCTGAATTTTTTTCAGTAAATAGGCCGCCTGCGATTCTTGCTCGCTGAAAATGGCCACCAGCACGTTGGCACCGGTTACTTCGGCATTACCCGATGATTGCACATGAAACACCGCCCGTTGCAGCACACGTTGAAAACCGAGTGTCGGCTGAGTTTCAATTTCATCATCGCCTACCGGTAACAGCGGCGTGGTCTGTTCAATAAACAGATGCGTTTCTTTGCTTAACTGCTCAAGATCGGCACCACACGCGGTGAGCGCTTCTTTGGCAGCTGGATTATTCAACAACGCGAGTAGCAGGTGCTCCACCGTCATGAACTCGTGGCGAGCACGGCGCGCTTCGTTGAAAGCTTCATTCAACGTGCTCTCAAGATCTTTGTTCAACATAGGCACCTCCCCTAAAAACTTCGGTGTCCCGTTGCGGCGGGTCTTAACTCACTCTTGCTCCATGCTACACAACAGCGGGTGTTCATGTAGCCGAGCATGATTGTTCACTTGTGCCACCTTAGTCTCTGCTATTTCAGCAGTAAACAGGCCGCATACTCCCTTACCTTGGTAATGAACGGACATCATCACCTGTGTTGCCTTGTCCTCATCCATAGAAAAGAATTTTTGCAGCACCTCCACCACAAAATCCATGGGGGTGTAATCGTCGTTATTTATGATGACCTTGTACATAGGAGGGGGTTGCAGCGCAATTTCTTCCACCTCTTTTAATTGATCGCCATCAGCCTGCTGAATTCTCCTGCTCATACACCTACTCTAAATCACTGTTCCAGATCTCGCTACACCATAGACGTCAATTTTTAGACTTCTGTGCGTTGCGTCCTTCAAAGCCATGGTTTTCATCGTTTGTTAGCACTCAGGATATCAGGAACACACTAAAGTGTCTTTTCCTTCACCCTACCGCTTGCAGTGGTGCTGTCAACACTGACAGTACCAAGCTGTGAGATAAGAAACAAAGTCTTGACTCATCTCCCTGTTAAATTAGAGTAGAGCCTTGGTAGTGATTAATTATAGCGCTAAATAAGCCGTAATTTTATGATTACCGCGTCCGGCGAAGAATCGCCTTTAGTGATAATTAAGAGATGGTTAATACGGCCATAACTCTTTAATCAATTGTTGTTTAGGATGTTTGAGCATAAGGGATGCACGAGTATGACAACCGGCACGGTGAAGTGGTTTAATAACGCTAAGGGATTTGGCTTTATCTGTCCACAAGAAGGCGGTGAAGATGTGTTCGCACACTTTTCTACCATTGAAATGGAAGGATATAGAACCCTGAAAGCGGGCCAGTTAGTACAATATAAAATTGAACAAGGCCCTAAAGGAAACCATGCGATAAGCATCAGACCGACGGGCGAATAATAAAGCACGGATATACATGTTCTAACAATAAAGGCGCTACGGCGCCTTTAATTTTTTGTCAATACGAAAGACCAGATACTCTCGCAACTGAACCCACTGAACCCACTGAACCCACTGAACCCACTGAAAAATTAACATGAGATAAATACGAAAGACCCAATATATTTTATTGGTAAGTAGAACGGTGTAATAGATGTGGAACCAAAACTGTAAATTAAAGATCCCCTTTGCTACGGAAGAACACGGGGCACAGTTCACGTGCGACAAGAGCCTAAGAACTTTTGATTGGGGTAGCCCCTCCTGTGATGACCTTGTGGCCTGGCTCCTAGCATAAAATTCACTTTCAGATCTGATCACTATTTTTCCGTGGAGTCAGTGGATTCCGTGGCAAAAGGCTTTTATCTTTTTTGTTACTTACCGCTGCAGGCTTAGAGCTGCCCGCTAGGCTTTGTTATGCTAACTTAGTGCTTACTTTCGACTATCAGGATAGTGCGCCTATGCATGCCAGCTTGCTCGCTCCGGCCCAGTTTGACCCAGCCGAACTTACCTTACCCAAATGCAAAGAAATATTAGCGCGCCTACAGCAATGGCTTGAACAGCGCTTTAAGGCTGGCGATGACATCATGGAGCTGGTGGTTACTCGTTCGCAACACATGGACCAACTGCTCACCGGGTTGTGGCAACAGATGGGCTTAGCACAAGACCCCGAGTTGGCATTAGTGGCCGTGGGCGGCTACGGTCGTGGCGAACTGCACCCCTATTCTGATATTGACTTGCTCATTTTATGTAATTGCGAGGCGACACCCGCCATTAATGAGAATATTAGCTGTTTTATTACCATGCTTTGGGATTTGCGATTAGAAATCGGCCACAGTGTGCGCTCGGTGGCAGAGTGCCTTAAACAAGGTGAGAATGACCTCACCATTGCCACCAATCTCATAGAAGCGCGCCTAGTCACCGGCTGCTATCGCACCTTTGGCGCGCTCACTCGGGCCACCGAGCCAGATACCTTTTGGCCCAGCCAAGCCTTTTTTGAAGCTAAACGAGAAGAGCAAGTTCAGCGCCACCGTCAATATCAAGACACCAGCTATAAGCTTGAGCCCGACATTAAAAATAGCCCAGGGGGCCTTCGCGATATTCAAACCATCAGCTGGGTAACGCGCCGCCACTTTGGTGCCACCACCTTGCACGAAATGGTCAGCCACGATTTCTTAAGCCAAGACGAATATCTCGAGCTGCTCGACTGTCAGAATTTTTTATGGAAACTACGCTTTGCGCTACACATGGCTATTCATAAGTCTGACAACCGATTGCTGTTCGACCGCCAGCGCGCGGTCGCCACCACACTCGGGTTTGCCGGTGAAGGCAACGAGCCGATAGAACAAATGATGAAGCGTTTTTATCAAACGGTGCGTCGGGTCTCCGAGCTAAACGAAATGTTATTGCAGTTGTTCGACGAAGCTATTTTGGGTCACATTGCCATGGATGTAACCACCCTGACCCCTGAGTTTCGCTTACGTGGCACCTTGATTGATGCCATTCACCCTAATCTGTTTATTGATAAACCCGCCGCCATATTACGGCTGTTTTATCAAATTGCCGCTCAGCCGCACATTACCGGCATTTATTCCAGCACCCTACGCGAGCTGCGCGACGCACGTCGGCTATTACCCAATTTTTTATGTGATCAGGCTGATTGCAGACAGGTGTTTATGATGATCATGCGCCACCACGAAGGCTGTGGCCTGGCTCTTACCTTAATGCATCGCTATGGCATTTTGGCCGCGTATCTTCCTCAGTGGAATAAAATTGTCGGCCAAATGCAGTTTGATATGTTTCATGCCTATCCCGTAGACGAGCATACCCACCGCCTGCTTAAAAATATTTATCGTTTTCGCAAGCCCGAAGCCAAGCGCAGTCACCCCTTGTGCTTTGATATTTGCAGCCGAATACGTAAGCCCGAAATACTCAACCTGGCAGCCTTGTTCCATGACATTGCCAAAGGCCGTGGTGGCGATCATTCTGAGTTAGGTGCCGAGGACTCTCTGGCATTCTGCCAGCAACACGAGCTTGATCCATCCGATGCCCGCTTGGTGTCGTGGCTGGTGCGCCACCACTTACTGATGTCGGTCACTGCCCAGCGACGAGATATTTATGATCCTGATGTGATCAGCGAATTTGCTACCAAGATAAAAGATGAGTTACAGCTCGATTTTTTATATACGCTCACCGTAGCCGATATTTGTGCCACCAACGATAATCTGTGGAATGACTGGAAAGGCAGCCTGTTACGCGAGTTGTACTTTTCAACGCAAAAAGCACTGCGCCGCGGGCTAGAAAACCCACTAGATCTGCGCTTACGCATTCGCGAAAACCAACGTCAAGCACGACAAATATTAACTCGGCTAGACACCACAGAAGAGCAAATAAAACCGTTGTGGGCGCGCTTTACGGCCGACTATTTTTTGCGACACACGCCAGAGCAAATAGCTTGGCATAGCCGGCACATTCTTGCTCATGACAATAGCCCACGCCCGTTAGTGCAAATTAGCCAACAGCCGGGCCGAGGTGGCAGCGAGTTATTTATCTATTGCCCCGACTCCCCCAACTTATTCGGTCGCGTGGCGGCAGCATTGGATCAAAAAAATCTGAATATCCATGATGCGCAAATTATGACATCTAAAGACGGCTATGCCCTCGACACCTTTATTGTGCTCGAGCCAGACGGTCAGCCCGTGAGTGGCGACAGGTTGAGCGACTTATGTCAGCGCCTTAGCGACGTATTAATCCACTCAGAACCGCCCAAAGTGCGCATTCGGCCGCCTTCTCGACGCCATCGAGAGTTTACCGTCACCACTCAAGTGAACTTTATGCGCCCTCAAAGGCCCACTAAACGCACATTAGTGGAGCTGGTTGCCTTAGACACGCCCGGTTTATTGGCTCGTGTTGGCAATATTTTTAGCCAATTAAAGTTAAATCTGCATGCGGCTAAAATCACCACCATTGGCGAGCGCGTAGAAGACTTTTTTAGCCTTACCAATCAACAAAGCCTGCCCTTAAACGAGCAAGAGCAAGCACTATTACGTGAAAAGTTAGTGGCAGAGCTGAGCCTTGAAAATAGCGAGTAACTAACAAAAAAAGAGCGATCATAATATATGCCGTCATCCTGACGAAAGTCAGGATCTGCTTTTAAGGCAAAGAGCCGATACCGGGTCGAGCCCGGCAAGATGGCATAGTGACAGAGACTAGCCCAGTGCGGTGTTCGTCTTGAGCTTGGTGCTAGAACATGCACTTAACTCAACATTAAACATGCAAAATTAAACATTGCGCGAAGCGCCACGCTTGGCGCTTTTCTGCTATAATGCGAGCCCGCCTTAAGTGCGCCCTTTTTATCTAACATCAAGAGTTTCCCCGTGACCAACACCGAATTTTCCACACTGTCTCTGGACCCTGCGCTGATCGCTAACCTGACCAGCCTTGAATATACCCGTATGACACCTATTCAGGCTCAGAGTCTGCCTCTGATGCTGAATGGTAAAGACGTTATTGCTCAGGCCAGCACCGGTAGCGGTAAAACCGTGGCCTTTGGTCTGGCCTTGTTGGCTAACCTTGATGTTAATCGACTAAGCGTACAAACCATGGTGCTGTGCCCTACTCGCGAACTAGCCGATCAGGTAGCACGAGAATTGCGCCGGCTAGCTCGTGCCATGGCCAACGTTAAACTCGTGGTCTTGTGTGGTGGTTCACCTACCGCCGCACAAACCGCCTCTCTTGCATTTGGTGCCCACATTGTGGTGGGAACCCCAGGTCGTATGCTAAAGCACCTAGAGCAAGGTAGCTTGGTTCTGGACGATTTGAATACCTTGGTGCTAGATGAAGCAGATCGCATGCTCGACATGGGGTTTGCCGATGATATCGACCTCGTGGTCGACTTTGCACCCACGCCACGTCAGACCCTGCTTTTTTCAGCGACCTATCCTGAAGGTATTGCCGATCTTAGCCGCGGGTTGCAACAAAATCCCGAGCGTATCTCGGTGGCCGATGAACAACGAGCCGACACCATAGTACAACTGCTATTTGAAGTGGTCCCGCACCTGCGCAAGCAAGCTCTTGCCACGTTACTTGGCCACTATGCACCACGCTCGGCAGTGGTGTTTTGTAATACTAAGCGTGCCTGTCAAGAAGTGGCCGATCATCTCACCGAGCTTGGCTTTTCTGCCTTGGCATTAAATGGTGACCTTGAGCAGCGTGAGCGCGACCAAGTGTTAATTCGTTTCTCTAACGGCAGTGCCAATATTCTGGTAGCTACCGACGTTGCGGCTCGCGGCCTCGACATCAAAGAGCTGGCGGCGGTTATCAACTATGACATTACCCAAGACCCAGAAACACACGTACACCGCGTAGGTCGAACCGGTCGTGCGGGCCAGCAAGGTTTAGCATTAAGCCTATACAGCCCTCAAGAAGCCTACCGCGTGAACATGATTGAAGAATATCAGCGCGCGCCTATCGTTCAAGGCTCACTGGCTGATCTCAATGAAAACATAGCGCCACTGCAACCTGAGATGGTTACCCTTAATATTGCCGGCGGACGTAAGAGTAAGATCCGCGCGGGCGATATTTTGGGCGCCTTAACTGGTGAAGCGGGTATTAGCGGTAGCGAAGTTGGCAAGATTGATATTTCAGAAATGCAATCTTACGTAGCCGTGCACAGAGACGTCGCCAACAAGGCTCTCAAGCATCTGCAACAAGGCAAAATTAAAGGCCGTGTCGTTAAAGTTCGAATGATTTAACAGCAGGTGAAGCGTGAGAAATAGCAGTAAGCGCCCAGCTCCGAGCTAACAAACTAAAAAGCACCGACCTTGTAGGTTCGGTGCTTTTTTTCGCCTTCATTCAACATTGCGCGAAGCGCTAATCTCGGCCACGGTCGTTGTAATGACGATGAATATAGTCAATTTTATCCATAAACTGACCCTTTAGTTTTTCACTGCTGTAGTCAAACTCATAGCTTTGATGAAAGTTAATCTGCAAGGTCACGCCACTGCCCGATAACACCGCGCTGTAACCATCAAAGTCACTGCTGGCGACCACGCCATCTAACCGATGCCCGTCTTCGTAAGGCTCACCAAAACGACGAATTTTATCAAACACTTCTAACACGACCTTGTTGTTCAACTCATTCTGCATATCTGACTCCTGAATTAACCCACGTTCTACGCCTTACGTTAAGACTTTTTCGCAACGGAATCCACGGAAAAATAGAGATTAAACCTGAATAAAAACCTGTTAAGGGGGAAGCGTAAAGAGTGAAGAGGACAACCTAATGACCACCTTCTAACTGTTTTATTTTCTTCTTAGCAATAAGAGTTCTGTGTACTTTTCGTTCTTATCTCAGCTTAATTTTTCCGTGTTCTTCCGTGTATTCCGTGGCAAAAATAGGTTTGTCTTTTATCTTACAGCTTGGCACTGCACTAACCTAAAAAGGCCACACCCACAGTAACATAGGTATGCTCACCGATATCACCAAGATATCCAATGGCAATCCCAGTCGCCAGTAATCCCCGAAACGAAACCCACCGGGCCCCAGTATCAGGGTATTATTTTGATGACCAATCGGTGTTAAAAATGCGCATGACCCGCCAATGGCTACCGCCATTAAAAAGGGGTCTATGCTGACCCCCAGCTGGTTTGCAGTGCCAATAGCAATTGGGCACATCACTGCCGCCGTTGCTGCATTATTCATTAGGTCGGACAAGTTCATGGTGACCACTAAGATCAGAATAAGCGCAATAGTAGCGTGCCCTTGTGCCACACCATTAAGTAACAAGTTGGCAAGTAACTCGGCGGTGCCTGTCGATTCCATGGCTTGTGCCACCGGAAACAGCGCTCCTAACAACACAATAACCGGCCAGTCAATGGCACTATAAACCGAGCGCGGTGGTACGGTACGCACCACCATAGACAACAGCACACCGGCCGCAAACGCCACCGCTGCAGGTAAGAGGCCAATAGCCGCCGCCGATACCGACGCGGCCATAATCACGGTGGCCAACAGCGCCATGCGTTTGTCAGGAATGCGCAATTCACGTTCGGCCAGCGGTACACAACCGGTGCTGGAGGCAAATTCGGCAATCGCCTCAGGTCCGCCCTGCATCATCAACAAATCGCCGGCTTTAAACGCCTGGGCTCGCAGTCGTTTGACCGACCGCTTGCCTTGGCGCGATATCGCCAGCAAGTTAATGCCATAGCTGGTTCGAAGCTGAATGCCCGAGGCCGTACGCCCCAGCAAGCCAGAGCTGGGTAACACCACCAACTCCATCAGCAACACTTCGTCATTTGAATCGCTGCTGCTCTCATCTGTATTATCGCTCTTGTCAGCCTTGCTCGTTGGCACGGCTTCGGCGGCGGCGAGAGTTTTACTGCTGCCGTTTTTATCGTCCTCTTTGGCCTTTTCTTTTTCTTTTTCATCTCGGGTCGCCTTGGCTTCTTCCAGTTTCAGCCCCAGGCTAGATAAGGCACTGGCCAAAGTTTCTGCTTCCGCTTCCAGTATCAGAATATCGCCGGCACGCGCGCGACGACGTGGACTGGGCGTGGTGACCCTAACCTCGTTACGTACTAGGCCCAGTACCTGAGCATCGGCTTCTACTAGGGCCTGCTCTATTTCACGCAGCGTCATGCCTTCGGCCTTGCAGCCCGCGGGAACCCGAGCCTCGGTAGTATAAGCGCCCGAGTCAAAGCTATCCGCCCCCGATTGTTTGCGCCCCGGTACGATGCGCCAGCCTATTAGCGCTACAAAACTCACACCAACGGCCGCAACCACCAACCCCACGGGGGTAAAATCAAACATGCCGAACATCTCCTCGCCACTGGCTTGGCGAAAGCTCGACACAATTAAGTTAGGTGGCGTACCAATCAGGGTGGTCATGCCGCCAAGAATGGTACCAAAAGACAATGGCATTAATACTTTGCCCGTGGGTATTTGCTTGCGCCGCGCCATTTGCACCGCCACCGGCATTAACAGAGCTAAGGCTCCCACGTTGTTCATAAAGGCAGACAAAACGGCACCCAGAGCAGTCAGGGCGGCAATAGAAAGCGTCGGACCGGCATTCGAGGGCAGTAACCAGCGAGTTAGCACATCGACGGCACCTGAGCTTTGCAGGCCCTTGCTTAGCACCAACACACACGCCACGGTAACCACCGCAGGGTGACTAAAACCATCAAAGGCGATATCTGCGGGCACTAGCCCCGTTAAAATGCAGGCCAGCAGCCCGCCCGCCGCCACCATGTCATGGCGCCAACGGCCCCATAAAAACATCAGTACAGTACAAAGCAAAATAATAAGAATGGTGATTTGTTCGGGGTTCATTTATTGCTTGCTCCTGCCCAAAATCGGAGGGGTTATATTAAAACGGCGTGTTTTAATAAGGACCACACATCTCCCAGCCCGCATTATGCGCGGGGTAACTTGCCGAGTGTAGCAGTATTTTTAGCAAGTCTGACAATAAAAAATACAGGTAAACCAAGATACCGAAACAGCTTAATTAGTTGAATTTAAACGGTTAACCCTGCTCTTCACTCGCCTAGTTTTCTTGTTAATCTTTAATGATGCGTGATCGCGCAATGGTGGCCTTTATCAACCGCTCAGGCTAAAATCACTTTTTTATAAATACGGTAAGACTCATGATCAAGCTTGGCGATAATAACACCCTGCCCCTGTTACGATTAGACGACAAAGGCGGCTGGTTGGATGCAGGAGAATATGGCGAAACATTTTTGCCACGGCGTCAATTGCCGGTCGATTGCCAGCCAGGTGATGAGATAGCCGTTTTTATTTACCTAGATTCAGACCAAGAGCCGGTGATCACCACCGACAGCCCAAAGGCGTTGGTATATCAGTTTGCTTCACTAAAAGTGGTGACCACCAACCGTTTGGGCGCTTTTCTTGATTGGGGCATGAAGAAAGATATTTTTGTGCCGCAGCGCAGCCAAGCCAGGCCCATGGAAGAAGGCCGCCATTATGTGGTGTACCTCTATTTAGATCATGAAGGTCGCATGGTCGCCAGCAGCAAGCTAGACAGCTTTCTTAGCCGCGAATTGCCCACTTATCGCCCTGGTGATGAAGTGGACTTGCTCGTTGCCGAACAAACTCAGTTAGGCTTTAAAGCCGTAGTAGATAACCAGTTTTGGGGCTTACTATTCCGCTCAGATATCTCGGGTCGCGTCCCTATGGGCCTCAGTAGCAAAGGCTATGTTAAGCAAGTGCGCGACGACGGAAAAATCGATCTTACCCTGTTTAAACTGGGCCCTGGTAAGGTGGACGATGCCGCACAAGCCGTACTCGACAAATTGGAGCGCGCCGGTGGGTCTATGCAAGTCAACGATAAAACCGATCCCGATACTATCTTCCGTTTGTTCGGTATTAGTAAAGGCACCTTCAAAAAAGCCATTGGCGGCTTATATAAGCAAGGTCATATCGTGATAGAAGTTAACGGCATTCGCAGCGCTAACAAGTCAGAGTAAATCACCGATAGCGCTAAGGGCTTAGCACCAAACGCCTAGCTAAAACAAGGGTGAAGGGTATCTATTGGGTGTCACTTAGTCACAACTCTGTTCTATGTTCAGAGCCGTCGGCGAACCGGAGGAGGAGTGTCCTTTTCCTGACAAGCCACATTAATATAAACAAATAATAGTTGTGACTAAGAGGTGGGCTGTAAGGCCTCAGCTAAAACAAATACCGCCTTGTAAGTCCTGCTTAGCGGGATAGATTGGCTTTGGGCGCGAGTGTTGTCCTCTTCACTCTTAACGCTTCACCGATTTTTATTCAGATTTAATCGCTATTTTTCCGTGTTCTTCCATGTATTCCGTGGCAAAAATGGTTTAGATTGATAACCCCGTTACAAATGCAGCCTGAAGGCAAAGACGCGCGGTGCAAGCATAGCCCCGTTTATCAAGCAATGGAAACGTAACAAGTTTGCTCATCTTTGCCCCGCATTAAACAGAGTTAAGACTGCATTTGTAGCATTTGTCACTCACGCAAATACATACGAATACTGACTGGCTCGCCAGTACAGCTCAAACAAAAGGCATACAGATGACACAAATTAGAATCGCCATTGCCGGCTATGGCAACCTTGGCCGCGGCGCAGAAGCCGCCATTAAGCAAAGCCCTGACATGCGTCTTGTGTCTGTATTCAGCCGTCGCGATCCGGCCGGTGTCACGCTGCTTGACAGCACAGTGCCGGTTTATTCGATGGACGATATCGAGCAATATCAAAACGACATAGATGTGCTGCTGTTATGTGGTGGGTCTAAGTCCGACTTACCCGAGCAAGGCCCCTACTTGGCTGGTCTGTTCAACATAGTCGACAGCTTTGATACCCACGCCAAAATTCCTGAGTACTTCACCGCCCTCGATGCTCCCGCACAAAAAGCCGGCAAGGTTGCCTTGTTATCTGTAGGCTGGGATCCGGGTCTGTTCTCTCTCAACCGCTTGTTTGGTGAAGCTATTCTACCCCAAGGCGAAACTTACACCTTTTGGGGTAAAGGGTTAAGTCAGGGTCACTCAGACGCGATACGTCGGGTAGAAGGCGTTAAATCGGGCGTACAATACACGCTGCCTTCTGAACCCGCTATGGCTCGGGTACGTAATGGTGAACTGCCACAGTTAACCACTCGTGAAAAACACACTCGTGAATGCTTTATCGTATTGGCAGACGGCGCCGATGCCGAAGCCGTACGCTCGACCATAGTCAACATGCCGGATTACTTCTCCGACTATGACACTACGGTTAACTTTATCGACGCACAAACCTTTACCGCGCAACACAGCAGCATGCCCCATGGTGGCTTTGTGATCCGCAGTGGTGAAAGCGGTGCCGACAACACTAAACAAGTGTTGGAATTTTCATTGAAGTTGGGCAGTAACCCCGAGTTTACGTCTAGCGTGTTGGTCGCGTACGCGCGGGCGGTACACAAGCTTAGCCAAGCAGGCGACACCGGCGCCAAAACCGTATTCGATATTGCTCCAGGCTTATTGTCACCTAAGACACCCGCCCAACTGCGTAAAGAAATGCTTTAAAATACAGCTTTAAGCCTTCAGCGGTAAGCTGTCAGTTAAAGATAAAAAGCACCGAGCCTTTAAGCTCGGTGCTTTTTTTGCCATTATCTCGGCCCTTCGTGCAGCTGTACGCCGTAAGTAAAGAACAAACACCGCCCGTCCTTGGCTTGTACCCTACGCTGTCTTTTGTGTTAGCTGGGCGATCGGTACTGCTTTTATATTTTATCCATCCAGCCTTTTAGCCACGCGAGTGCTGGCTCTTCGGGATCCAATGTTTCGCTGGCATCCACTTGTAATTCGTCGGTTACAGCCTGTGCTTGCAGCTCTTGTAGTAAGGCGGCTAATTGCACACCCGCACCGCAAAAATGATCATAACTGCTGTCACCCAACGTGACCTGCGCATAGCGTAACTGAGGCATGGGCGGGCAACTTTCGCGCATTTCTTCAAACAGCGGCAACAAGTTAGGCGGCAACTCCCCCTGCCCCGTGGTAGAGGTAACCCATAGCCAAAAATGGCTAGCGTCTAAATCTGAAAGCTCGGCTTCTTCATGTAATGTCACCTGATGGCCGGCGCCAATCAATGCTTCTTCTAGCGTTTCGGCAACGGAAAATGCCGATCCATATACACTGCCCACGATAATATCTACTGCTGCCATAATGACTCCTTTAAATACTTTTGCCCTACGGGCAGCTAGTAGTAGCTGTCAGCCGTAAGCTATCAGCTACTAATAAAAGTGATAAACAAAACACCGTTCAGAGTGCCGCGTGAAGGGTGAAAGCTAACACCTCAATCTTAAAAGCTTTCGCCACGCTTCTTGTAGCAAAAAGTCTTGCGGTTTTGATTTAGCTGCAGGTGTTGTGTCGTCCTCTTCACCCTTTACTCTTCACTCTTCGCACTGTTTAACCAATTAAATTCTTCGAGAATATGCTGCCAGTCAGCATCAAGCTCGGCATCAAGTTGTAAAGCCTTCCCGGTGACGGGGTGCGTTAACGATAGGCGGCTGGCGTGCAACAGCATACGTTGGCAATTATATTGCTCCCGAAAAAAGCGGTTATGCCGTCCATCACCATGACTAGTATCACCCACAATGGGATGAAATAAATGTGCCATGTGTCGACGCAATTGATGCTTGCGCCCCGTTTCGGGTATCAAGCGCACTAGGCTGTAACGACTGGTGGAATGCTTCTTCGATACCGCAAACGGCAGCTCTATTTGCGCCAAGCTCTGCCAATGCGTAATGGCCGGCTGAGGTGGCTTATCCAGATCAGCAAACTTATCCGCAATGGCATCCGGCTGAAAACTTAGCGCATAATCCAAAGTACCCAGCTCGGGCATAAATCCGCGCACCACCGCCACATATTGCTTACTTACCCTATGCTCGGTAAATGCCTCCGTCAGCAGGCGGGCCACAGCCGCACTTTTAGCAAACAGTAACACTCCAGACGTAGGCCGATCCAAGCGGTGTACCGGAAACACATGGCAACCAACGGCATCTCGAGTGAGCTGCATCGCAAAGCGCGTTTCGCCTTTATCCAGCCAACTGCGATGCACTAATAAGCCCGCGTCTTTATTAATGGCCACCAAAAATTCGTCTTCATAAATGATATCGACGCTCATGCTTCGCGTACCACCGGCTGACCCGATAAACACTCATCTAATTGGGCTATGGCTTCTTTTAACCTACTAGTATCTGCAGTCTCAGATTTAAAACTTTCGCTAGCCATGGGATAAATCGAAATTTGGCTTGGCAGGGGCATTTTTGCATCTAACATTGCTTGCAAGCGGACTAACAACACAAATTGCAGCCACTGCGCAAAGGTTAACGTATCCAGACAAAACGGCTCTGTGCTGGCGAGAGCGGCAGCACTGGGAGGCTCAATTTGCCACCAAGATAGCGCTTTTAGCTCATCTGCAATGACATTTAACCGCTGTTGAGCATAGGCTGACATATACTGGCTCCTGTTAAAACACGCGCTGACTATACCATCTTGGCGCGTGACTCCCTATAATCAGCGGCTGTTCAACAGGAGAAACCGATGCAAATAAATACCTTGAGTGAATTTTTAACCCAGGCAGGCACCGAGTTTCGCCTTTATGACTTGGGTCGGCGTCTACAGCCATTAAGCCATGACGACTTTGCCGCCATAGAAGCCAATCAAAGACCCTACCCCTGGCCGTTGCAACGTCATGCCTGGCTGGCCGTCTGCTACTGGCAGCAACACAGCCAAACTCAGCCCTATGTGTGGTTTCTTAAATTACCGCTTGATGAGCGTGGCCTATTTAATAATGGTGCCGTTAAGCACTTTTTAGCCGCCTTGGTTGAGCAGCTAGGCCAGGACATTAGTGGCGAGCTAACCGACGAGCAGCAACAGCGTCTAGCACAAACGCCTTTTACCTTTCAGCCTTCCCAAGACAAGCTAGCCGCCTTTCATGCAAGGTTAGGCTTGGCGCTAAATTTGCCGCCATCCGTCTTTTTTAACGACGTGTGTGATTATGTGCAGGATCCTAAACAACACGACTGGCAACAGCTTGGATTACAAGGCCTTGCCGATCTGACGGCTCGTTTACAACAAGACCGCGCATTAAGTCAGGCGTTAGCCGCGCATTTACTCGGACTCCCACAACCGGTACAGGATGCGCTGCTTAGCCAGTGTGAGCATCATCCACTGCCTAGCGTCATTAGCGAACGCCTACTTAGCACTATCAGCACCGAGCTTGAGCGCCAGCAGCCTAACCAAGAGCGCATTGCCCAATTATTACGCGCCACCGCCGGCAGTCCGACGTGCACAGCCCGCCAACAAAAAATAGCCACCTTACTGACATTAACGCCCAGTCAGCCGGTAATGCTGAGCTTGGCGGCACGCCTATGGCAAGATTTGACCGATGAAACCCTGCTTATTACTTATCTTGAACAGTTGGCCGAACATCATGGCGAGCTGTTTAACGGTCTGTTTGCCGAGCTGGTTTCTATTCCTGCTTTACGCCCGCTGATCCTTGGCAACTTGCACAACTCAGCCTTGTCCTCTAGCTTAAAAAATGCGCTAGGCACCTTGTTTACTGGCGCAGTATGACAGAGCTACTCGGGCTGCTGGGCCTATTTATATTCGGTGCGGGATATTGGCAGATTCGACGCCAAAGTGAGTTCGCTCGCCAATGGCTAGAGCGCTATTGTCGCCAGCAACAGTTTCAACTGTTAAGCGTGTACCGCTATCGCTATAAATGGCAAAAAGGTCGCTTGCTCGCCCAATTTCGCTTTGAATTTAGCCACGATGGCCTGCAACATGATGAAGGGAAGTTATTGTTGCACCATTTAAAGGTATTGGACGTGTCTGTTCCCGTGTTACGCGAATCATCGTCATCTATGCTTTAAGCTAAAACTGAAAGCGACAGAATCAAAACCTAAAGATATTTTTGCCACGGAATACACGGAAGAAAACAAAGAGCAGAGCCTTCTTTTAGCTGTGCGCTAGATTTGGCTCTTACCAATAAAATCCCTTGGCACTCTTCGCTCCTATCTCAGCTTAATTTTTCCGTGGATTCTGTGGCAAAGAATCTTTAAGGTCTAGGTGTTAGGTTAGGGCTTCGACCCTTCACTCTATAAGGAGATTACAATATGATGGAATCCGTTAATCACCCATTTCACACCCTATTCGAACAGTTAGGGCTGGATGCCAGCAACGAAGGCATTAAGCAATTTATTGCCAGCCATCAGCTGCCGGCAAACGTCGACCTAATAGAGGCACCTTTTTGGAGTGCGGCACAAGCCAGCTTTTTAAAAGAAGGACTGCAAGACGACTCAGATTGGGCGGAAGTTATCGACCAACTAAACATCAGCCTAAGATAAGGTTACCGAGCCATTATGCCCCAGCAAGACATTATTAACGCCATTCATAGCCTGGCTAAAGAAGGTAAAAAAATTAGCACGGCAACCGTTAAAGCTCGACTAAATGGCTCGGTAGAATTAGCGGCCTTATTGCCCTTGATCAGCCGCTATAAACAATCGCCACACAGCTTGCCGGAGGCTGAACCCACCCCCTCCAACTCAACCACCCACTCCCCTTCCAAAGTCGAACAGGCATTAGCAGAGCGAGTTGCTGAATTAGAAATAAAAGTGGCACGATTAGAGCAACGGTTAACAGCACAGGAGTCGCGCAGCTAATGTGGGTATGCGAACTGCACTTTGACTGTTACCAAGACACACAATTAGCCCAAGTTGAACCGGCTATTCGTCAGTTTATCGATGCTCTGCGTTTCAATGGCCAAATTTTAGGCCGAGAGTTCCCCACTGCCATGCATCAAGGGTGGTTAACATGTCGCGTGGTCTGCCCCGAAAAAGACAGCCTGCACCCGCGCTATTACAGCCGCCAAATTGAACTGGCCATCAGCCAGCTTCACCAAGCCGGTATCACCACTCCCAAAGCAACGGTAAAAGGCCAAGATCTTAATTCAGACACCACCGATGATTGCGACTCACGCCAGTGGCAATTGTTATACACCACTTACTTGCATTCTTGTTCACCGCTGCGCTGTGGCGAGCACTTTTCTCCGGTGCCTTTATATCAAACCCCAGCCGTGGCTAATGGCGACTTTAAACAAGTGCTTAAATGGCAGGAAGACTGGGAGGCCTGCGATCAACTGCAAATGAATGGCTCTATTCTTGAACACGGTGCTGTGCAAGAAATAAGTACCCATAACAGTCGATTAAGCCGCCGCGGGATAGACTTAAGCAAGCGCATCGAATTGTTAACGAAGACCCCCACTTTTTACTATTTGTACCGCGTGGGTGGCGAGAGCCTAGAGAGCGAGCTTAACCGGCCCTGCCCAAGCTGCGGTGAACCTTGGCGCTTGAGCGAGCCTCTGCACGAGATCTTTGATTTTAAGTGCGAGCCGTGTCGCTTACTCTCTAATTTATCGTGGGATTTTAAAAAGTAACAACCGCTGGAAGCCTAAAACGGAACCATTTAGGTCATAACACAAGACTAAAGATTCTCTTGCCACGGAATACACGGAAAAATAGTGATCAGACCCGAAAAGAACCTTAATGGTAAGAGCTACGATTAGACCAATCTGGAAAACTAACTGATCAGATTTCATGTCTTCTGTAGGGTCGATTTCAATCGACCAAAAACCATAGCACGGCCTAAAGAGATCGAATACTCCTTGCCTAAATAAGGCGACCCTACGCTCGGGGTTGGTTGGTATGTACCATTTGTTTGTACTTTTACTTGGATAAATATTAGCGCTTAAAGCTGACCTTTGTACCTCTAGCGCTCAACTTAAAAATAGATCACATTCTTACTTAGATTGGTATTAGACCAAAGCAAAAGTGACAGGTGAAACAGAGACAGAATATGCAGGTTGATTTTGCCTTAAGCTAACAAACAAGCCCACAAAAGCGGTGTTTATTTTTAGCTGACCGCTTCTCGCTTCGCGGCTCAGCACGGCTCTATTTGGCGTAAAAACTCGCTTAAGCTGGGCGCTAATACGCCGATGCTGCCCTTGCCTAAGCGCTCTAGCTGCACTTCACCGGTGGCATTATTCAGCGTCACTAGTTTTTGTTCATCCCGACAGGTCGCCAAAAACCAGCTAGCGGACAGCTTCAACTTTTGCATCATCATCTGATGGGCAATCTGGTTTTGCTGTAATCGCTCAAAGTCTTGCTCGTTCCATGGCTGCAACAAAGTAAAAAACAGCCCCTTAAAGCAGGCCTCAATATTGCCCGCATAATAATGACCAAATACCGCACTTACATCCTTATGTACGGGCATAGCTAGCGCATGGGCCACATTGTCAAAGTGCCCGGGGTCGGGACGCGCCCACGCCTGCCAACCCACTTTTCCTGCTTGAGGAGGCAACTGCTCGGCCGGAGAAGAATACGCCTCGTCGTGCTCAACTAGCGGGATGCCACGCAGTCGTTGCTGACGGGAAAATAGCTCGGCGAGCGCCATCACCACTTGATCTTGCATACTAATGTCTCACAATAAGGCTAGATGCCTTATTCTACCAACTGGACTCTAAAATGACACCAGAGCAAAAGTACCAAGCCAGCAACGCCCTAGACGCCTTGCCATTGGGTAAACAAAGCAGTTACGTCAGTGAATATGACGCTGGGCAATTACAATCTGTGCCGCGGCATTTAAATCGAGACGAATTAGGGCTAACCGCCGACGCCCTGCCGTTTGCGGGTGAAGACTTATGGAACATGTATGAACTATCTTGGCTGAATACCAAGGGCAAACCCATGGTAGCCATGGGCGAAGTACGAGTTCCAGTGACGAGTCAGAACCTGATTGAGTCGAAGTCATTCAAGCTGTACTTAAACAGCTTCAACCAAAGTCGTTTTGACAGTATCGATGAAGTAGCAGCCGTGCTCACCCATGATTTAAGCCTGTGCGCCCAAGGTCGCGTTAAAGTAACGCTGTTTGAGCTAAAAGCCGCTCCCAGTCAATTTGGTATCTTGCCTGGTGATTGCATCGATGGGCTCGATATCACCGTCGACAACTACCAACCGGTACCCGATTTATTGCGCCATGCCATTGATATCTCCGAGGCTGGCAAGACTCAAATAGTCAGCGAAACCCTACATTCTCATCTGCTAAAATCTAATTGCTTAGTCACCGGTCAGCCAGACTGGGGCAGTGTCATGATCCGCTATCAAGGCCCGCTTATTCACCGCGACATTTTGCTGCGTTATATCGTGTCGTTTCGCCAGCACAATGAGTTTCATGAACAATGCGTAGAGCGCATTTTTATGGATATTATGCAGCATTGTCAGCCCAAAGAACTCACCGTGTATGCACGCTACACGCGCCGCGGCGGGCTAGACATCAACCCCTATCGCAGTAATATAGCTGGCAAAGCCGCTAACGTACGGCTACAAAGACAGTAAAAACGTAAGGAGTTAAGCGTAAATAGTGAAGGGTTAAACTCATAGATTAAAGGGCGGTATTTCTTAACTGATGGCTTACAGCCCCAAGCTTACCGCTGTTCAAAGGGCTGGGTCTTATCTCAGTTTAATTTTTCCGTGTGCTTCCGTGCCTTACATAGCAAAGAGGCGTGGCAACCAAATCTTTAATTTTTAGCCAGCTTCGCTTGGCACCGTTAATTGGCGCTGGTCGCTATTTTCCAGTCTTCATTCGGTTATCACTTATGGTAAACTGGCACTTCGTACGCATAATATATCGGTATTCGTTATTGTGATTTTGTCTGTCGCTGTTTTGGTGTCACATTTGGCGGGTGCTCCTGTGCTATCGCCATATCAACCCGAGCCTGTTGAACTACAACGGGCTCGTCAGCTTATGCTAAGCCGACCCAATGAATGCGTGGCATTAACTCATTTTTTTTTACAGCGCAAAGAAATTGATCCTGCACAGCTGGTTAATTCACGCCAAGACTTTGATCATCAAGAAATGGCCAAACACTATCGCACTCGCGAGCAGAGCCAAGCCGCTTGGCAGATTCAGGCGCTATGCCAAGCTAACGACGGCTCATTGGTGCCCGCCGACGCCAGCATTAACCGCGCCATTATGCTTGCCAAGCAATACCGACAAACCGATATAGCAGCAACTAGCTTAATGATTAAAGCTAAGCTCGCGCTTGCCAAAAAAAGCCCTGAACAAGCTAAACAGCTGCTAGATGAGGCAGCAAAACTACTCACAGATAAAAGCCCTAGCAACTTACAAGAAGCGCTGTCGTTACTTCAGGCCAGTACTTTGTTGCATCAGCATCGTGTAGATGATGCACGATTAGCCTTCGAGCAGATAAGGATTCAGGCCCAAGAAGATAACCAACAGGTACAACAGGCTTGGGCAAACTATCTGCTGGCAGAGTATTACCAGCTGCTGCAACAAGATGAATTAGCACTATCGCATTATGTAGAAACGCTGAATTTGCTTGGCAAACGCCGCCAATATTACCTTAAGGCCATGGCGGCAGAAAAAGCCGCTAATATCAATGTCGCATTAGGTTCGGGCGAGCAAGCCATTCACTACGCCAACTTAGCAACCAGTGAGTTTGAATTATTGGGTAACCCCAGTTTACTCATTAGTTCACTATTAAACTTAGGTCGAGTAACTCGCACCGGCAGCCATGACGCCAGCTTAGCCTTAGTGTACTTTTTTAATGCCCTCGATCTTGCCAAAATCTTAGCCGACACTCACCATATTTCCCAGCTGTATTTAGAAATTGGCCATAGCTATCGGGTGTTAAAAATAGAGGCTGAAGCGTTTCATTACCTCTCTTTAGCACGTGCAAGTTTCGAGCGTAACCACGACTCGCCTCGCCAAGTTGATGCCCTATTACAACTGGGCCAGCTATATATGACACAGCAAGAAGATGGCCTGGCACTCATACAGTTTAAGCAAGCCCTAGCGTTGGCCGAGCAACAAAAAGACGTGCCACGTTTAATTGAGTGTCACCGCCTGTTGGCCCAATTGTTTGAAAGCGCAAATAATCCCACTCAGGCTCTAGAGCATCATAAGGCCTATCATGACTATTATGCTCGGGCGAGCCAAATTAATCGCCTGCTCACTCAAAGTTTAGTGCAAGACAGCGAACAACAGCTGCAACAAGAAAGAGAACTCGCCGCACTACGACAAACCAACCAACAAGCACAACAAGAAAAACAACGCTTTACCGCCCTAGCAGCGGGGCTGACTCTAATTGTGCCCTTATTGTTGTATGGCTGGCTACGTAATCATGCTCGTAATCGCCGCTTACAGCACAACAACCTAGAGTTACAACATTCTCTGCTGCTGGAGTCGAGAACAGGGCTCCCAAACTGGCGTCAGCTGATGCAGCGACTGCCACAAGAAATGGCTAAAAGTCAGCTCCGCTCAGAGCAATGGTATCTAGATGAAGCAGAAGCTCAGCCGTTTAACGATAAAATTTACTATCTGCTGCTGCATGTTCCATTTATGGTCGACCTCAGTGAGCGCTTAGGATTAATGCATGCCTCTGCGCTACAAAAAGAGCTGGGGGCCTACCTCAAAGGACGCATTCATCCCAAGGCGCGGCTTTATGACTTACGCGAGGGACAGTTCATCTATGTTATCTCGCAACGCCAAGTCAATTCACTGCAGCACACCATTACGAGCCTAGAAAATATGTTCGCGGAATTCCCTAGCCCATTTAAGCTGGATCAACGCTTGGCTATTGGTATTATTGGTCATCCTTTTTTACCTAAGGCCCCCCACGCACTCGATGACATGCGCTTAGGTGATATTTTGTATTTAGCCATGGCGGCCGCTCATCAACTCGCCAACCAAACTGATTCTCGAGCCTGGGTAGAACTATTAGCGGTAGACTGTCAGCAGGCGGCTTTTTTTAATGGTGATATACGCCATTGCTGTATACAGGCGATTTTAAAAGGATTGGTCAAGGTAAATAGTTCACATAACAAACAACATATTGACTGGCATGCTTTAGCCCCTGATAGGGTGATGTCTATTTAATTTTATAGGGTTGTCTACTACGTAGGCTGCGGTGGTAAAAAATGAATAACTTTGACGATAATAAAATGCTAAAGGAACTGGCCTCAGTTATTAATCAGCTAGAAACAGTACAGTCTGACTTACAGCAGTCTGATTCTTTTTCGGTCCCCGTTCCCGCCGTTGGTCGCTTGACCAGTCAATGGCACAAGATGTTTACTGGTGAGGCTAGCGCCGCACAAGCTGCTCAACAAGGGCAACTTGCTAGCACGCTAGCACAGCAGCTAGACCGCTTGCGCACTAGTCACGATCGTCTGCAACACATACAAAGTATCAGCGATAAAAAACTGCAACAGGCCTCAATACAGTTACAGCAATCGGGCTTTAGCCCTGCTCAATCTGATGAATGGCTAACGTCGATCAGTAAAAAAGAAGGGAGTCATCAAGGTCAATTACTGCAATTGCTCGATTATTATCAAATAGCATTGGCAAATAGCATTGCGAGTAGAAGTAAGTCCGAGAGTGAACAGCAAGGTAATCAACACAAATTGTGCTCTCGCATGCTCCAGCTTATTGATGAGTTACACTTTTCTGGCCCAGTGACCATAGAACTTGCCAAGTTACGCCATCAGTTACAGCAAGATATTGCCCCCGCCTTACTCCCAAGTATTTGTATTAAGCTTATCGACTTAACCATTGAGGGTTATCGATTTGAGCGGAAAAATTCTACTAAATTCTTATCCAATTTAAACTCTCATTTAGAAAAAGTGCACCGCAATTTTGCTATAACATGTAGCGAAGGACAGTCGTTATTTGATGCTCGCACCCATCACGGCCACCATATTTCTGGTGAACTTAGGGCCATTGGCGAGCACCTCTGCAACCAAACTAACGAACAACTAAAAGCCGATATAGAACTAAGAATGCACAGTATTAATCATATATTGGTACAAAATGATCGGTTGCAAGAGCGTGAGCAAACTTTACTTCAACGTATGAATGATATGGATCAACAGATCCAAACGCTTAAAGAAGAAGCTGATAACTTCAAACAACAACTCAACACACAAAATGATAAACTGTTTATAGACAGTTTGACCCAGATTCATAATCGAGCCGGTATGGATCAACGGCTTGATATTGAATATCGACAATGGCTACGCTATGAAAAACCCCTATGCGTTGCGTTACTCGATATCGATTATTTCAAAGAAGTTAACGATAAGTATGGCCACTTGGCTGGTGACAAGGCGTTACGCCTGATTGCTCGCACACTAGAAAAATCGATAAGAGGAAGCGACTTTGTCGCTCGTTTTGGTGGCGAAGAATTCATTGTGCTGTTAAATAATATCGACCAAGAAAACATCGAGGTCCCCCTACAAAAGTTACGTGAAAGTATTAAGCGCATTCCATTTAAGTTTAAAGAAGACCCCGTGACTATCACCATATCCTTGGGAGCTACCCTGTTTAGAGCAGGCGATAGCATTCATTCGGCCATTGAGCGAGCAGATCAAGCTCTGTATCGTGCCAAGCATGCAGGCCGAGACCAGATAGTCATAGACTGACTCCATAATAATTATTCACGGGAGTGATTATGATCACCCATATTAATCCAGTTGGCAGCATGAATTTGCTGTCACAAATTGAAGTTGACAACCTCAAACAATCGGCCTCTGGTGCGTTATATCAGTTATTTCGTAACTGTGCCCTAGCGGTTCTTAATTCAGGTAGTAAGACTGACAGCTCTAAAGAAATTCTCGAACGTTATACCTCGTTCGACATTAATGTGATCCGTCGTGAGCGTGGCGTTAAACTTGAGCTATTTAATCCACCCATACATGCATTTGTAGACGGCGAAATTATTCGCGGCATTCAAGACCATTTATTTTCGGTGCTACGCGATATTATCTATGTAAATAGTAAGCTGCAAAATAATGAGCAATCTAGCCTGACCTCTCCCGAGCATTTAACCGATTTGGTATTTTCTATTCTGCGCAATGCCAATGCGGTACATCCCGGTGTCGAGCCTAACTTAGCGGTGTGTTGGGGCGGGCACTCTATATCTGCCAGCGAATACCAATACACCCGAGAAGTAGGCAACGAACTCGGCTTAAGAGATATGAATATTTGCACCGGCTGTGGCCCCGGCGCCATGGAAGGCCCAATGAAAGGTGCGGCAGTTGGTCATGCTAAACAAAGAGCCACCGGTAGCCGCTATATTGGCCTTACCGAACCTTCAATTATTGCAGCCGAGCCACCTAACCCCATCGTTAACGAGCTGGTCATATTACCCGATATTGAAAAACGCCTAGAGGCGTTCGTACGCATGGCACACGGAATAATTGTGTTCCCTGGTGGTGTCGGTACCGCAGAAGAAATTCTCTATATTTTGGGCATTATGATGCACCCAGAAAATCGTAATCAGCCGATACCGATTATTCTAACGGGCCCGAAAGAAAGCGCTGATTACTTTCGCAGCATGGATGAGTTTATTGGTAATACCTTAGGCCCAGACGCACAAGCGCTGTATCAAATTATTATTGACGAGCCGGCAGAAGTGGCCAGACGCATTAAAAATGCCATGCCACTGGTGCGTGATTATCGTAAATCGGTGGGTGATGCTTACTCCTTTAACTGGTCATTGCACATAGAGCCTGAGTTTCAACTGCCCTTTATTCCTAACCATGAAAATATGGCCAGTTTAAATCTTAATCGTAACCAACCACCACAGCAGCTGGCAGCCAATCTGCGCCGGGCTTTTTCTGGCATTGTGGCCGGTAACGTAAAAGAAGGCGGTATTAAAGCCATTGAAGAGCAAGGGCCGTTCTTGCTAGATGGCGATCCCGAAATTATGAACATGATGGACAAACTGTTGCAGCAGTTTGTTGAACAGCAACGCATGAAGCTGCCCGGTTCAACCTATGTTCCCTGCTATCGCATTCGTCATTAATAAGGCATAGCACTAAATGCAGTTACTGATCATTGATGCGCTCAACCTTATCCGCCGTTTATATGCGGTACAAGAGCAGCGCAATTCGGATGAACAGGCGGCGCTGGTTGCAACCAGCGCCGCTCTTAAACATGCCACTAAGCGGCTATTGCATCAGTTTCAACCCAGCCATGTAGTCGCGGTATTTGATGGGGCTCCTATTGGATTTCGCCATCACCTTTATCCAGAATACAAAGCCGGCCGCAAGCCTATGCCCGTGGCGCTGGCAAACTATCTACCCCAGTTACAGCAAGATTTTTGGCAACTGGGGATAGATGCATTGTTATCAGATACCGATGAAGCGGATGATTTAATAGCGACCCTGTCGCGCACCCTCAGCCGCCATGGCAAGCCCAGCATTATAGTGTCTACCGATCAGGGCTTTTGTCAGTTGCTCAGCCCGTATATTCAATTATGGGATCATTTCAACCAACGCGCGTTAACGCCTCCCTTAGCCGAACAAAAGTTTGGCTTACGCGTCGATCAGCTCGTGGATTATTGGGCGCTGACAGGAGTATCTGGCAGCCAAATTAAAGGCGTGCCTAGCATCGGGCCTAAGCGTGCTCAAGCCTTACTGCAGCGTTGGGACACCCTAGATCAGCTGCTTGTGGCCCCCTGTGATGACAAAGCAGAAAACACTGTGATAAAGCATAAAGACCAAGCATTATTAGCGAGACAATTGGTTAAATTGGTTGATGATATTGAGCTGGGCTTTAATTTACAGGACTTGCGCTATCACAACTTGGGCGCTGGCTCATAGAATATATGGTGTGAAAATGGTATAAGTAACTGCAAATCGTGTTGATTTCGACTTTTCATAGATAATGGAACGCAACCCATGAACAAACGCAGTATTACCGTGATCCCAGGTGATGGTATTGGACCCAGTATTGTCGAGGCCGCACTCACTATTTTGGATCATGCCGGTTGTAACTTTCATTACGACTACGCCGACGCAGGCCTAATGGCCCTTGAGAAGCATGGAGAGCTTCTTCCTCAGTCGACCCTAGACCTAATAGCAAAAAATAAGATTGCGCTTAAAGGCCCTCTTACCACGCCTATCGGCGGTGGTTTTACCTCTATTAACGTCTCGCTGCGCAAACACTTCAATTTATACGCGAATTTACGCCCAGTGATCTCGTTTGAGGGCACCCAAAGCCGCTTCGAAAACATCGATATCATTACTATTCGTGAGAATACCGAAGGCATGTACTCAGGTGCAGGCCAAACCCGCGCAGAGGATAATAACAGCGCAGAGGCCATGAGTATTATCACCCGCGAAGGTGCCGAACGTATTACCGAGTTTGCTTACCAAGTAGCACGTAGCGAAAGCCGTAAGAAAGTCACCATAGTGCACAAGGCTAACATTCTAAAGTCGACCTCTGGCTTGTTTTTAGAAGTGGCACGTGAAGTTGCACTTCGCTATCCAGAAATTGAAACCAACGAGATGATCGTAGATGCCGTGTGCATGAACTTAGTCATGTATCCCGAGCGATTTGATATCATCGTCACCACTAACCTGTTTGGCGATATTATCTCGGACTTGTGTGCCGGCCTGATCGGTGGCTTGGGCATGGCTCCCGGCGCCAACATTGGTAAAGAAGTGGCTATTTTTGAAGCGGTACACGGCTCGGCTCCCGACATTGCAGGGCAAAATATCGCCAACCCTTGCTCGGTAATTTTGGCCTCCATTCAAATGCTCGAGCATTTGGGCATGCAAGACAAAGCCCAGCAAATCCGCAATGCAATACGCAAGACCATTGCTGAAGGAAAAACGGTTACTCGTGATCTCGGTGGCACAGCCACCACCACTGAGTTTACCCAAGCGATTGTGGCTAACCTTTAAGCCGACCGCGCCAAGTAAGCAATCACGCATAACTTATATGGATTATGTGGCTAGCTTACCTTTATTGTCACCCTCGCGAAGTAGGGGGCCAGTGCCTTTGTAGGCAGCTCTCTGGCTGACAGCTCTGCGCCACAACCCCTGGATTCCCGCCTTCGCGGGAATGACGACAGAACCGCGCCAAGTAATGCATAAATAGGGCCACAAGGCCCTTTTTTGTGGTTAAATTTCATACAAAAATACACTATTTTCTGCTCCCTAGAGCTATATTTAATACAACAAGGGAGAATAGACTATGGACAGTCAACTCAGACTACCGCGAGGCGGCTTTTTCCTATTACTACTCGCTTATGCCGCCCCAGCCTTTGCCTATGAAGGCCCAGCGTTTAGCAACACCCCAGGTGAGACTAGGCAGCCCCAACCATATACCGCTTATGTATCCCCCAATACCACAGCCGCCCAGCCATTACGTTTTACGCTTACTCCGCACAATACTTTTGTTGTTATCCCCAGACGTTACGGCCTCAATTTTGAGCTTACTCCCACAACCGATGGCCAACAAAAAATCATCGCCTACCCCAGTTTGACGCTCACGCCACAGAGCTCGCTAGGGTTATCACTAAAAAACTTTCGCCCCCGATTAGACTTTGAACAAGGTGGCTTTAAAACTTCGCTTCGCCTGCGTGGCAATGGTATCAAGCTCAATATCCGCCCCACCGCCCTCAGCAATCGACTTGAGTTTGATATCAAAATAACCGATGACGAATCCCGATTGGACTTCACCTATCGGTATTAATAATACTAAAATAAAGCTTTAAGCCGTCAGCTGTAAGCGATCAGCTAATGATAAACACCGTATTTTGTAGTCCAACGCTTCAGCTGTTGGTCCTGCGAAGCAGGATGGTTTTGGTGGTTTAAAGATATTCGCCTAGGTTGAAATGCGAGAGCAGCGTGGGAGAGATACATAAAAAAGCACCGAATCTATATACAGACTCGGTGCTTTTTTAACTGACAGCTGCTCCTGTTTACTCTTTAGGAAGCAGACGCGCTACTTTATACGGTCGATACACATGCACGGTAATTTCTTCTCGGTCATGGTATAGCTGCTTAGCTTGCACATGAAAGCCACCAAGATCGGCTAACTTAGCTTTAAGCTGCTCTAAGTTATGCATGGCTTCTGCATAGCGCTTTTTCATCGGCAGTTTAAGGTTAAAGATCGCTTCTTGGCAGTTTTCTTCCAGTAACCAGGCCGCCATAATGGACACCACTCTCGCTGGTTTTTCTACCATATCACTGACTAACCAGTAGGTATTTAGGCGCGCTGGACGCCAGCTAAAGGCGTCATCTTTATAGTGCTTCACCTGCCCCGTGTCCATCAGCTTGGCATCCATGGGGTTATGATCGATCGCAGTCACCATCATTTCCCGAGAGACCAACTGGTGGGTCCAGCCGCCGGGTGCGGCACATAAGTCTACGGCACGCATGCCAGAGGTTAAGCGCAGTTCCCATTCGTGGCGCGGAATAAACACATGAAAGGCCTCTTCCAGCTTTAAGCTAGAGCGACTCGGCGATGTAGAAGCAAAGCGCAAGCGCGGTATGCCCATATGAAAAGGTGAGTTATTAAAAGAGTAAGAATACCCCAAGAACGCATGATTATTGGCCAGAAAAAACAGATGCAATACCGGTCGATTAGTCATTTCTTTGCGGGTCAATAACCCTTTTCCACGCAAGGCTTGGCGCATGGGCACGGTAAATTTACGACAGAACCGAGACAGCTCTTTGCCGTCATTAGTATCTGGTGTTTCTACGCGAATATCACCGCACAGCTCCATACCTTCGGCCGCTTCCAGCAAAGGCGTAATGCGGTCGTCCAGCGGCAAGTCTTTTACTTCTGCATGCACCACCCACATTTGGCGGGCGAAGATCAGTTCGCGATACAATAACTTACGTGCCATTAAATCGGCGTCGTCAGGCCCAAAGCATTCATAAATAACAAAGCCGCTGTCGTCCTTGGTGCGAGCAAATCCAGGGCAACCAAACTGCCCTGCTCTGTCCTGAATTTCCGCTGCCGCCTCTTTCTCAAATCCGGGGCGACAATATATTAATAACTGTTTCATCAAGACCTCAACCAAGTGCGACCGGCCAGCAACACGCTTAACCATCCCGCCATAAAACACACTCCGCCCAGCGGAGTGATAAACCCAATTCCCTTGGTGCCAAACAGCACCAAGGCATAAATACTGCCACTAAAGAGCACTGTGCCTAGTGTAAAGAAACCCGCGGCCACATGCAGTGTTTTTAGCGTCTTTACCCGCATCGCCAACACCATAAATAACAGGGCAAGAGCATGATAAAACTGATATTGCACGCCCGTATTAAAGGCACTTATTAACGATGCAGACGCGCCACTTGCCGCCAAACCATGGGCGCCATAGGCCCCCAAGACCGTCCCCGTTAGCCCCATAAGAGCCGCGATATAAAACCAGATATTAACGAGCAAGAATAAAACTCCTCATCCCCGCCACTATGGCTGCCAAATTATGTTCCAGCGTAGTGCCTGATGACTTGCGCGGGCTAAAGCTATGATCGCCGTCTTTCACCCATAAAGTCTGTATTGTGGGCGCCAGATCATAGCCCAAGATGGTCTCTTTATTACCAAAGTTATCTCGCTCACCTTGCACCAACAAGCTCGGTGTTTGCAGGCTTGCTAAATGCTGACCACGAAATTTTTCTGGTTTGTTTGGTGGCGTAAACGGAAAGCCTAACAATATCAGCCCCGCAGGCGTTAGCTCATCGGCGATTAAAGAGGCCATGCGCCCGCCCATCGACTTGCCGGCTAAAAACAGCCGCGGATGAGCAAACTCGGCCACCACTTCTCGCCAGCAGGTTAACAACGCCGGTTCGCGATCCGGTGGCCGACGACGTCCATCGAGTCGCGTTTTTTGCATAAACGGAAATTCAAAGCGGATCACTTGAATATGTTCATCCGCCAAGCCCTCGGCAAGACAAGTCATTACCGCATGCTCCATGCCAGCACCCGCACCGTGGGCCAGCAACACCCGATTAGGCGCATCATCCGCGCCATTCATTAATACATGATTCATAAGACGTAACTTATTTTATAGGTGAAGAGTGATGGGTAAAGGTAAACATAGCGCCCGGCACCAAGCTAAACCCAAACATCAGACCTAAAGCTATTTTTGCCACGAAACGCACGGAATCCACGGAAAGATAGTGATCAGATCTGAAAGTGACTTTAATGGTAAAAGCTAAAGCACCATCATCAGAGAGCGCGCTCTTATCAAAAGTAAGCCTTTATCACTTGTCGCTTGCTTGTGACCTCTTATGGCGTTCTACTTAAGAGCAAACAAGAAGTCAGATGGTGGCAGTTAGGTTGTCCTCTTCACTCTTTACCCTTAACAGTTTTTTATTCAGATTTAATCGCTATTTTCCGTGCATTTTGTGGAAAAGAACCTTTAGTCTCTGGCTTTTAGCACGGTGCAATGCGCGCGATTATAAGTTGCGAGAGCACGACAAGCCAGAGCCTGCGCTATAAAGCCCTATAATTGTCGCTTAAAGCGTGCAATACATACTCCTTATATTCTTTCACACCATAGCCTCTGCTACACTGAACTCCGCTTTATTTTTACTATGCAGGCTTCTGTAATGACTAATATGCTTCCCGTTTCTATGCTCGACTGGCTAGTGTACAGCATGGTGTTATTACTCATATTTTTGGTGCTGTTAAGCCTGCTACGCCGATTATGGCGTGGCAAACTCAAACCCCCTTATCAGCAAAAGCTGCTATTCAGCCCCGAGGCCAGCACAGCGCTACGGTTATTAGACGACGCCATCGGTCAGCAGTTACGGGTGTTTGCAGCCGTAAGCCTGAGCGAACTGCTCACTATCAACCCCAAACTAAAAAAAGCCCAACGCGAACAAGCACAGCACGCCATATATGGCGAAAAGCTGGATTTTGTACTGTGCTCAACCGACGACTTTAGCGTGAAGGCCGCCGTCATCTTAGCCGACGACAGTTTAAGCAAGACCGATAACAAAAATCAGCAACAGCTGCTGCAGCATATTCATGAGACCGGATTACCGGTGATCCAACTGTCACCCAAAGCATGGCCCAGCGCGCAAGCGTTACACGACGAGATCATTGCCGCCTGCAACCAGCGCACCACGCCAACTTTTATAACAGGCCAAGGCCGCGTCGAACCCGTACTCAGCCTGCCCGACGAAGAGCAAGACGACGAACCCCAGATCAAGCTGTAAGCCAAATAACAGCGCCCAGCTACAAGAAGGCACCACAATCAGTCGTAAGGTCGGCTTATTGCTCATAATATATTTTTCAGATTTAATCTTTATTTTTCTGTGGGTTCCGTGGGTTCCGTTGCAAAATAGCTTTGGTATTTTGATTTAGCTGGGCGCCGGGCGCTTAGTGCTCGGCGCTATGCTTTACCCCCAAATCTCACCGATCGGGGTGTCTGGTTGATAATGATGGGCTATTTGCGCCTGCAGCAATTCAGCAGTAGCCAGCGCATCGGTAAGAGCATGGTGGGGCTGATAAAAAGGCAGATGATAGCGGTCACGACTATCGGCTAAACGAATAGACGCCGGTTTTTGCCCTCGCAATCGCGCCCACAACCCTAACGGTTTATCGCGATGCCGCCGCGCTTCTAGCTCCATGGTATCAACCACCGGAAACACAATACCTTCGTTTAGCCTAGCTTTAAGCGCCGAGGCTAAAAACTCCCGCTCTATCGCTTTATGATGCACAACCACTATACAGCCTGCTAATGCAGCTAATAGATCATCCAGCACCAGCAATAAGTCTGGCGCAGCTTGTACCTCCGAGTGGGTAATACCGTGGATCACCACCGCTTCTTCAGACATCGGCTTATGGGGGTTCAAAACCCAGTGTTTGGCCTCTTTACAGCGAATACGCTGTAAATTAAAGGGCACCAGCCCGATGCTAACAATGGCGTCTTTCTTCTGGTTTAGGCCGGTGGTTTCAAAGTCCATCGCTACAAAAGGTACTTGCGCTAACGGTGTGTCGGCATTAATAGCACCGGCACGATAAAATCGCTCTAATCGATAGTCTCGTGCATTACGGGCCAGTTCGCCGAACAGTTCCGGCCACTCGGGCACGTGATCTTGACGCTTTATGTCTTGGGGTTGCAGATAAAACATGATGCGACTTAACTCCGGTTAGGCTGGTAGCGAAACTTCATAAACTTTTGTGCGTTGCTTAATATTTGAAACGCATCTTTAAGATTACGCCGCTCAAAGTCCGACAGATTATCTGGCTCAATGTTGTTATCCGGCTCGTTGCCCGCCTCAAGATCTAACGCCTGATGGCGAATGCGTACCATGGCAATAAACTCCATGGCATCGCGCAAATCCGGTCCTCTTCCCTTAGGTAAAATATTCGACTCAATCACATCATTTAAACGCTCAAACGAGTTATGCGCCGTAGAGCCCACCGCCAACGCATGTACCCGAATAAGATCGGCCAAAGGGGCCGTCCCACGGCGTTTAAGGTTAATAGAGTTATTGTGCTTGCCGTCTTGCTCCATCACAAATTCTTTGAAAAATCCCAACGGCGGCGTGCGCCCCAACGCATTACGCGCCATACTCGCCAAAAAGCGCGGGCTACGTTGGGCTTTGCGAGCAATGAGGGCATTGAGTTGATCGGCCCATTGAATTTTTCCATACACGCCGTCGAGATCGAAAAATATCGAGCTGTTTAATAACGTCTGGGCGCTAGGGTTGAGAATCCAGTCACTAAAACACTGTTCCCATTGTTGACGGGTTTTTTGCCACTGCACATTGGTCGCCATAATATCGCCAGTGCAATAACTATAACCACAGACGGCTAAGCCATCGCACACATGCTTGGCCAGAGCGGCAAAATAAGCACCGTGTTGTGCTGGATCATAGCGATTATCGAGAATAATGGCGTTATCTTGGTCCGTCACAATCAGTTGTTCGTCACGCGCCATCGACCCCAGCGCCAAAAAGCAGTAGGGCACCGGCGGTGGCCCTAACTCTTGTTCGGCCAGCTCGAGTAAGCGCTGTTTAAAGCTACGACCAATGCCGGCCATGGCGGTGCCTATCATGTGCGAGTTGGCATCTTCATTTACCATGCGCGCAAAACAGGCTTTTACATCATCGGCAATGGCCGCTAGCTCGTCGGCATTTTGCGCCTTAAAAATATGACGCACCACAAACAGACTATTGCGTGACTCATGGCGCATCACATCCGACAGCGCAACCACCCCAAGCGGTTTTCCCTTATGCAATATGGGCAAGTGATGCAGGTTATAGCGCAGCATCAATAACATGGCCTCAAACACAAACTGGCCACTTTCTAATGCCACTATGTCCTGTGACATCACCTCGGCGACACCAGTATTGGCCGACAGGCCCGTAGCCAATACCCGAGTACGTAAATCTCTGTCCGTTAAAATTCCCGCTACGCAATCATTCTGGCTCTCGCCCGGCTCTTGATCAGAGCCCAACACCAATATGGAAGACACCCCTTCCTCGGTCATTTTTTGTGCCGCTTCCAAAATAGTCGCCGACAAGGGAATCGTCACCGGATCGCGAGAAATTAGCTCGCGCACCGTCGAGGTTAGCAGCTCGTCCCCCCCTTCTTGGCGTGAAACCGCCTGCCGTAATCGGACGTTATCTTCTACTTCGATATAATCGGCAAAGGACTCATAGCCTTCATATAGCTCATTAAATACTGCTTCTGGCAGGCAATACACCAAAGTGTCTTCAAGTGCGGTAGCCGTCATTCGCACCTTGTTATTCATGAGCAAGCCCATTTGCCCAAACAAGTTGCCCTCGCTTAACCGATTATGCAGCTCGCCACTACGGCGGTGCATTTCCACCGCACCAGAACGGATCAAATACAGGTCGTGCACCAGATCACCATAATTAAAAATTACGGTGCCCGCGCGGTAATAGGCAATTTCTACCTGCACGGCAATGGATTCGAGCACCTCATCATCCAAGGTATCAAACGGGGGAAAACGCCGAATAAATCCTAATACTTCCAGTTGTTCCGCTTCCATATCGCGACTCGCTCATCTTGAAAATACAGCGCCCGGCGCCCAGCTCCGAGCACCCAGCTAAATAAAAACACCAAACCCTATTGGCCACAGAATACACGGAAAAATAGCGATTAAATCTTAATAAAAATCGGTTAAGGGTGAAGCGTAAAGAGTGAAGAGGACAACCTAACACCACCTTATAACTTCTTTACTTTCTTCTTATCAATAAGAGCATTGTGCATTTTTCGCTCTTATCTCTGCTTAATTTTTCCGTGTATTCCGTGGCAAAGAGCCTTTAAGGTCTGAGCCTTGTTCATGTTTTAGTGCTCTTGTGGCATGCCCATTAAAACAAAAAAGGGTGAAGCGCTTGGTGTTAGGTTTAACCCTTCACGCTGTACGCTTCACCCTTCATATTGCTTATTCAGCCCGCTTTATCTCGGCTCAGACGCCAACCCTTTAATTAAGGATACGCACGACACCAACAGCACTATGGTAAACGGGAAGCCCGTTGATACCGCCATGGCTTGCAACGCCGCCAAACCACCACCCAATATCAGAGCAATGGCGACCAGGCCTTCAAAAGTACACCAGAACACCCGTTGCGGTTTAGGCGAATTCACCTTACCGCCCGAGGCGATGGTGTCTATTACCAAAGAGCCGGAGTCGGACGAGGTGACAAAGAACACCACCACCAGAATAATACCGATAAAGGAGGTGATCTGTGCCAGCGGCAAAGCATCCAACATAATAAATAACTGCAATGGCACGGCAGCCTCAGATACGGCCTGATAGCCTTCGCTTACCAACTGATTAATAGCGGTGCCACCAAAAGCGGTCATCCATAATACGCAGGCGGCAGACGGCACCAACAGCACCGACACTAAAAACTCACGCACGGTACGGCCACGAGACACTCGGGCGATAAACATACCCACAAACGGGGACCAAGAAATCCACCACGCCCAGTAAAAGGCTGTCCAACCCTGAGAGTAGTTAGCGTCCTCTCGACCAAACGGCATCGCCAAGGCAGGTAAGTTCTCAAAATAAGCAGCCAAGTTCGTGAAAAAGCCCGATACGATTAACATCGTAGGGCCAACAATAATCACAAACAGCAGCAGCAAGGCCGCCAATGCCATGTTGATTTCAGACAACCGCTTAACGCCGGCATCCAGCCCCGCCAATACCGAGACGGTAGCAATACCGGTAATCAGGATCACCAGCACAATTTGAGTGGTGGTGCCCAGCGGAATATCAAACAAATAATTCAAACCCGCACTGGCCTGAGACGCGCCAAAACCCAGTGAAGTAGCTAGGCCAAACATGGTGGCAATCACTGCCAAGGTATCAATTAAGTGCCCCGGCCAGCCCCAGATTCGCTCGCCCAGCAGCGGATAAAACACCGAGCGCATGGTTAGCGGTAGTCCCTTGTTAAAGGAGAAAATCGCCAGCCCCAATGCTAATACTGCATAAATAGCCCAAGGGTGTAGACCCCAGTGAAAAATAGTCGCCGCCATGCCTAAGCTGCTAGCAGCGGCCGCATCACCTACCGCACCACCCAAGGGGGCCCAGTCAGTACGCACGCCATTTTCCATGGTAATGCCCGCAAACGAAGTGCCAAAATGAGACAACGGCTCAGACACCCCATAAAACATTAGGCCGATGCCCATGCCCGCGGCAAACAACATCGAAAACCAGCCCACATAAGTATAATCGGGCGTGGCCTTGGTACCGCCAATGCGCACTCGGCCCAGAGGAGAGATAATCAGCCCCAGGCATACCAGCACAAAAATATTACCCGCGCTTAAAAAGAACCAATCCAAGTTTGATGTCAGCCAGTTACGCAAATCAGCAAACAAGGGCGCGACTTGGTTTTGAAAAGCCAAAGTAAGAAATACGAACACAACGATTGCCAAGCCGGACATTAAAAATACCCGGTTGTGAATATCCAGCCCAAACGGCCCTATCTGTAGCGCAATGTTATCTTGCCCCACCTGATAGTCGGTATTAATGGGATTCACCTTACCTTCAGGCGCGATCACATCTTTATTATCTTTATCTGTCATTTCAGATCCCTTGTACACCAGAGTAGTTAATATAGTTGTAAAATACCGATTGAATATAGCACAAAAAGTCAACTAACTCCTTGAATTTATAGCTAACAGATCAATAAACCCGCACTATTTAGCCAAATATAATGAACGGGGCTTACATGAGCTGGCCCCCGTGCTCAGCGCCAACCCAAATAGCAGGAATACCCTTAGCTTAAGGTAGAGGTAAAAGCCGCATTTGGCGCGCTGGGTATCACAGAATCAAGCAAAATATCGTATAACGCCTGGGCGGCCACCGACAATTTATGATCAGAGCGCGTCACCATGCCAATGGCGCGCTCCAACACCGGTGCCTGTAATGGCAGGCAATGGGCTCCCAGTTCAAACATTTGCCTCATGCATAGCGCCGGCACCACGCTCACCCCTAATCCCGTTCCCACCATGCGCCCAATAGTTACCAACTGATGACTCTCGAAGGCTACCTGCAGCGTTTGCCCCTGCACCATATCGCCCCCCCGCGCCGACTGCGCAAGCTGCTTGATGTGTTCTTCCAACATCAGCCGCACCGCAGACGGTCGCTGCAAGGCAATAAAAGGTTCGGCCAACAACTGCGTCCAGCTAACATCCGCCTGCTCCGCTAAAGGGGAGTGGGCCGGCACCACGGCCACAAAACGGTCTTGATATAACGGCGTAAACGCCAGACCAAGATCGGCTGTAGGCTCAAAGGTAATGCCCAACTCCACATGGCCGTCGCGCACCAAATCCAGCACCTGTTCATTGATCACATCATTAATAGTGACATTCACCCCGGGGTGGCGCGCCCGAAATGTCTGCAATAACGGCGGCAGCACATTACCGGCAAACGACGGCATCGCCGCCAGCACTACCCTCCCTCGCTGCAGGGTAAAGCGCTGGCGTAATTCATCTTCGGTGTTATCCCACTCCACCAGCAAACGGCGCGCCAACGGCAATAAGGCTTCGCCTTCTGGCGTTAGCCGTACTTGGCGCGTAGTGCGGGTGAACAAACGTCCGCCCAAGTCTTGCTCCAACCCTTTAATGGTCAGACTAAGTGCCGACTGCGATAAAAATAATCGCTCCCCTGCCAGTACAAAACTCAAGGTTTGCGCCACCGCCATAAACGCCCGTAATTGTTTTACCGTCATCAAGTGCTCCTTAACTCTGCCAGACTGTACTCATCTGCAACCATTTTTTAGCCTTAGCTAGGAACTATTAATTCAAATAACTCATCAATCAATCATAAAATCAAACTTAACAAATATATAACTCGTGCGATACTCGGTAGTAACAAGCTTTACCTACAAGCGTTACCTAACAAAATTCAAGCAACAGCAACAGCTCACAACAAGAGGGAACTGTGATGGCAGGTTTCGATAAACGCGTAACGAGCTATGAGGCGGCATTGGCCGGACTGGAAGATGGCATGACAGTGCTGGCAGGCGGCTTTGGTCTGTGTGGCATCCCCGAAAATCTGATAGCCGAAATAAAGCGCAAAGGCACCAAGGATCTCACCCTAGTGTCCAACAACTGTGGCATAGACGGCTTTGGCCTGGGATTACTGCTGGAAGATCGACAAATTCGCAAGATGGTCGCCTCCTATGTGGGCGAAAATGCCCTGTTTGAAAAACTGCTGCTTAGCGGCGAGCTAGAAGTAGAGCTAACGCCCCAAGGCACCCTAGCCGAAAAAATGCGTGCCGGCGGCGCCGGTATTCCGGCCTTTTTTACCGCCACCGGCTATGGCACCGACATTGCCAAAGGCAAAGAAGTGCGCGAATTTAATGGCCGACCACATATTTTAGAACCCGCCATCACCGGCGACTTTGCCATCGTTAAAGGCTGGAAAGCCGACCATTACGGCAACGTGATCTATCGCCACACCGCCCGTAATTTCAACCCGCTGGCCGCCACCGCCGGCAAAATCACCGTGGTAGAAGTCGAAGAAATTGTCGAGCCTGGCCAGCTTGAACCCTCGCAAATTCATACTCCCGGCATTTATGTCGACCGCCTTATCTGTGGCCAGTTTGAAAAACGCATCGAACAACGCACGTTGCGTAGCTAATTCAATAACAAGGTGCAGCTAATTCAGAACCAGATGTCGCTAATTCAATAACAGGGCGCAGCCGATGTATGTTTGCTGCGATGACCGAATTCATTTCAAGGAGAGCAAGCTATGGCGCTTACTCGTGAACAAATGGCCCAGCGTGTGGCACAAGAATTACAAGACGGCTTTTACGTCAACCTCGGCATTGGCATTCCTACTCTGGTGGCTAATTACGTGCCGCAGGGCATGGAAGTAATGCTGCAGTCTGAAAATGGCTTGCTGGGCATGGGGTCTTTTCCTACCGAGGCCGAGCTGGATGCCGACATGATCAACGCCGGCAAGCAAACCGTAACCGCCCGCACCGGCGCCTCTATTTTTGACTCAGCAGAATCCTTTGCCATGATCCGCGGCGGCCATGTGGACTTAACCGTGCTCGGCGCCTTTGAAGTGGACGTACACGGCAATATCGCCTCGTGGATGATCCCAGGTAAATTAGTGAAAGGCATGGGCGGCGCCATGGACTTGGTGGCCGGGGCCGACAACATCATCGTCACCATGACTCACGCCTCAAAAAGTGGTGAGTCTAAACTGTTGCCTCAGTGCCAGCTGCCGCTAACCGGTGCCGGCTGCATTAAACGGGTACTGACCGATTTGGCCTATCTGGAAATTGAAGATGGCGCCTTTATTCTTAAAGAAAGAGCGCCTGGCGTCAGCGTAGCAGAGATAGTCGCGCTCACCGCCGGCAAGCTAATTGTGCCAGATCAGGTACCCGAAATGACCTTCGAACCCTAATCGACTCGTTAAAAGGTGCCTGATTCAGCGTCAATGCAGGGGCTATTGACCTTTCGAAATGATTTTTGCCCTCGGGTGATGCCTGGACCAACATGATACAGCCCTTCTGGGCCCTGCCGCTGCTGGGCATTGTTGGCTTGGGCGCGCGTGATATTATGGGCTATTGCCTGATCATGTTGCTGTATTCCGGTCTCGTGATTTCCGCAGTGCTGTATTTTATGGCCTAACATTAGCGTCCCCGCGCAAGCGGGGGCCATGTTATTGCCGTCATTCTCGCGAAGGCGGGAATCCAGTGGTTTTGCAGGTAACCCGCAGGCTGACCGCTCTGCGCCACCGCTCTTGGATTCCCACTTTCTCGATCAATATCGCTCTTCGCTATTGGTTTACGTGGCAAAATAACCACACCCGTTATGCCTTTTCTTTAAAGGAGTTGTTGTGGACTTACTCAAGGTGATTATTCACGCGCCCACCGAGCCCGCCTTGCAGCGCGCCCAAGCCAACTTGCGCAACCTGCTGCGCGCCCGACCTGATGCGCAAGTAGAGCTGGTGGTAAATGGCCCCGCCGTGGCCACGGCGGTAAGCATTACCGACCCCGATATTCGGGCTCGGCTGCGGTTATGCCAAAACAGCATCACGGCCCAAAACATTACCGCGCCCAGCGACATTCAGCAGGTAAACGCCGCCATACTGCACTTAAGCGAACGCCAACAACAAGGCTGGAGTTATATAAGGGCCTAGCTCGCCCGTTGTGCGGCAATGTTGAATACTTAATTTTTAATGTTGAATGAACAGCTCTGAGCTGAGGTTTATTGGGTTTAGGCTAGTCTCGTCCACTTCACTCTTTACCCATCACCCTTTACTCTTTAAGTGCAAGCACGGCATCAATGTCTGCCGCTGAGTAACGCTCGGCCAAGGCTTCACCTGGCTCACCATTAGTGCGATTCACAATGCGCCCTCTTTGTACTGCGGGCCGTGCGGCAATCTCTTTCGCCCAGCGTTGCACGTGGGTATAACTCGCGGCATCAATAAACTCGGCAGCATCGTACGCCCGGCCCAACACCAGGTTGCCATACCAGGGCCAGATGGCGATATCGGCAATGCTGTACTCGTTGCCTGCAATGAAGGGCTTATCTGCTAGTTGCTTGTCCAGTACATCGAGCTGACGCTTGGTTTCCATGGTGAAGCGGTTAATGGCGTACTCAATTTTATGTGGCGCATAATGATAAAAATGACCGAAGCCACCGCCCAAGTACGGCGCCGAGCCTTGTAGCCAAAACAGCCAATTTAGGGTTTCGGTGCGCTCGGCAATATTGGTCGGCAAAAAGTGGCCAAATTTTTCTGCCAAATACAGCAGTATGTTGCCGGACTCAAATACTCGCAGCGGTTTATCACCAGAGCAATCCAGTAGCGCAGGGATCTTTGAATTAGGATTAATCGACACAAAGCCGCTGGAAAACTGGTCACCGTCGCCAATGCTGATTAGGTGCGCATCGTATTCGGCCTCCGTCACGCCCAGCGCCAGCAGTTCTTCCAGCATAATGGTGACTTTTTGGCCATTGGGCGTACCCATAGAATGCAGCTGCAGCGGGTGCGCACCTTGCGGTAAGTCTTGCTTGTGGGTCGCGCCGGATATCGGACGATTTGTTTTGGCAAACGTGCTGCCATCGTCTGCTGGCTCAGTCCACACGGTAGGTGGTTGGTATTCGCGGGTCATACTGTCTCCTTAAAAAACCATCATCATTGAATCGTGATTATACCAAACAGATTAAATAACTGTTCTGTTTTACTGCCCAGGACTCTTTTGTAACGAAACCTTCGGCCGCAAGCTGCCCCTGTAGGCCTGTCACTTAGTAACATCTTTTTGTTGACGTTTTGGGTATAAGTCAGGCAGAGCGCACTACTCAGCTCGACTCGCCGTAAACCCATCCCTGGGGGCTCCGCCGCGCCATCCTTGGCGCGGAGGGGCGGCGGAGCAGACGCACTCGGCCTTCCCATGAGCACCGAGTTGCCTGTTTTTTGTAGGCGAACGCTTGCTCTCGCATTGGGCCGCAGGCGCAAATCAGTTTCCTTAGGGGAATTGCTTGATTTAAACCATTAGCTCAAGGGCGTCAGTAATCGATGCCAATAGGCTACACAGTGACGTGTAGCCGGATAAAGGGCTCTTCTTCACCGACCATCACATAATATAGAAGCCATGTGTTGAAGCTAGGGGGGCGAGCAAGGCTGGCCGTGACGAACTGTTTTAGCTTAACGAACATCCAGTGAATGTTCGCAGTAGGCTAAAATTGTGAGTGTCATTAGCCTGCAGCGTGTCGATGAAGAAGACCCTTTGTTCAGCTGTAATGCAGAACAGACAGACTAAATTACGCACCCTACAAAAAACAAAAAAAACCTTAGCCGCATTGAGTGGCCAAGGTTTTTTTCGGTTATGAATTATTGAGAATTAGTTACTCAATCATAGTAGTGGGTACCTCATATACTTTTAGTTCGGTGTTATTTACACCAGTATAGCTGGTGTAGTTACCATCATCATCGTTACCATCTGCTACTTTGGTCCACTCTTTACCTAAGGTGATCTCATCTTCTGAGTCACCAAATATTTTCAGCACATTGTCACTATCTGTCATGCCAATCACATCTGCGACGGTAAGGCCGGTGATGGTGTTGGCACCTGAACCCTGCATATCAATGACTTCAATGTTTTTTAGCTGATCAGATAATTGAGTACCAGACAAACTCTCGCCAAAGCGCAATTGAATAGTGTCTTCACCACCTCGGCCGTTAATGGCTTGACCAGTCCAAATCAGAGTATCGTCACCGGTACCTGCTAATTGATTTGAAATATTCAAATCAATTGTGGCTTTTTCGCTGGTAACTTTAGTGCTGTCAGCATTTGAGCTTTCGACAGTCCAAGCTTCTACCCCAATTTGCAGACCTGACTTATCTAAATCCTGGTCTACCAAAGCAGACTTAGCCTGCTTAAAGCCTAGAGCATTCAGATCATCCTGACTCAAGCCAGTAATGGTGTAACTCTGATTGCTAACATCATAGGTCACGGTACGCCCTGTGCTCTCACTGGTATCTAAATGCACGCCCTTAATAAAGAACTCTGCATGCTCACCCAAGCCTGTCAGAATCAAACTAGTCGTTTCTGTACTGTCATCAGGTTGAGTTGACGTTGCAGGATCAGGGTCATTCATCGCAGCGTTTAAGTTCAGTGCAATAACATCGCCTTCTTTACCAAAAGCTCGAGTCGGGTTAATCACCAAACCATCTGCTTTTGCATCAATAACGACATTAGCAATGGCGGTTGACTCAGTCAGCTTATCACTCAGATCCACCTCTCCAGACTCTACAATGAGCTTAAGATCTTTAAGCGTACCGCTCCAATAAGCTGGCGGTAAGATAGCCACATAGCCCGGTAAAACACCTTCAGATAAAATCCAAGTATTGGTTGTACCGTCACCACCGGCGTTATTAGTTAACGTCGCTTGGGTGGCATCTCCTGCCGAAGTACCTACATAAACAAGGAAACCGTTGGGTAAACCAGCCAACATAATGACATTGATCGCCTCAGAGCCATCAGTGTCAATCAGGTCAACTTTTAAGCCGCCGGCTCCTGTTAGCTCAATCGCATTAGACTCACCCGAACTATCAGCCTCGTCACCTGTAACAAGCGTACTTTCAACAGTCACACCATTGTTGACAATTTCTATTGTGCTGGTGACTGACTCGGTGGTTGTTACTGGCGCAGGTATGTCAGTTGATCCTGTAGGCGCTTGCTCTTGGGTGGTCACTTTCACCGTAAAGGTCACATCACCGGGCTGCAAGATGACACCCGTATTAGGCGTGTATTTCAACCCAGCAGTGCCGCCATCTTTGCCGACCTGCACTACGTAATAATTCTCTCCATCAATTTCTTCAATAGCTAACGCGGTGCCATCAGCTAAAGTTAAAACGCCATCAGCGTTGCTAACTTGTACATAAGCCTTGCCATCCACTATTTCTCCAAACGCACCATCAACACCCTTAGCAACCGTAATCGTTACTGGAATACTGTCACTGCCCTCAGCAACGTTACTGGCCGCCACAGTGATAATCGCCTCATCTGTCACCGGAGCGACGGGGATCACCATATCGGCCTTAGGTATTTCAGAGACCTGACTGTCACCACCCGCGACTGAGGTGCTTAAGCTGGCATTAAAGGTAAACTCACCCTGACTATTGTTATCGTTTTTATCGAGTGGCGATGTGATTTCAATACTTTTCAGAAGAGCATCTAACTCTGCCTGCCCATTACTACCTGCCGGAACAGTTGTGCTCGCAGTCCAAACATCTTTAAAGCCTAAGGAGTTACCTAACTCATCAAACATCTGCTGACTGGTCATAGTCATGCCAGCAATCACAGTTCCTTCCGGCACATCGCTTAAAGTCACTGTTAACGTGTTTGGATACACTGATGTTTCTTCAGCCATGGTTCCGCTCAAAATATCTGAGAGCTCAAACGGCGTATCCTCGCTAACACCTACGTCTTTATACACCCACTCATTAACAACTAAAGGCTCACGCCCGTCGCCTGCTGGGTAGTCAACTTTGAGATGCCAGTTTACTGAATCCTGTTCAGTTGCAGTGTTTGAATCTGGGTCCTTGCCACGATCCTTAGACTGGACGGTCATCTTGATCTTCGCTGCAGCTTCAGAGTTTTGACCAGAAACTTTAGGTCCAACGATAAAGATGACTGGAATATCGATACCTGCTGCAGTAATAGACTGAGCCGCCGCACCTTCATAGATAAGCACCCAAGTATTGCCATCAATCTGCTCTGCACCCTCTACCGTTACCCCAACTGGCACGCCTTCGATCAATACTCGGATCACATGCTCACTGCCGTCATTATCCAGTGACGTCACCTTCATATTCACAGTGACAGTATCGGCTGCAGTAAGAACTACAGTATCTGGTTCAGCATCATCATCTGTGTATTTATTTGAGCTTACCGTTGTGCCAAGCGTGCCGCTAATGGCATAAATAACAGTGTAAACCGTATCAGTTACTGGTGTAGCGGTTAACGTGAAGTTACCATCTTTAACGACGGTCACAGGGTCGCCAGAGACTACTGCTCCATAATGCCCGTCCGTTACTTCATATTTAAAGTCGAAAGAGCCAATAGCACCGTCTTTATGCTCAGCGCCTTTAGCGGCTAAGGTCTTGGCCTGCTCGGCGGATAAGATATAATAGTCTTTATCATCAATAGTTTTTGAGCCTAACCCAGCAGCACTTAACTCTGTCTCACCTATATATAGCGTAAAGCCAGCAGTGTCTAATTGACTCTTTTCAACAAAGACGCTGCCTAAAGTCTCATCCGTATCACCATTCTGATGAACAATATCAAAGTTCAATGAAGTAATATCATTCTCATCCTCAACCAAAACAGCGCTGGTCGTGGTAATGGCTTCCGGTGACGGTGTAACGACAAAGGTCACATCCGTAGATGACATCGTTTTAGAGTCACCACCCGCTACGCCCGTTTCAGTGGTAACACCTGCTACTTGGAAAGTCACCTCGCCACTGAAGTTATTGGGTGTTTCGATTTTCACACTACCCAAATTACTTTTGGCAACCGTCCAAATACGATCTGCTCCTGTGCCAGCTTGCAATAGCGTGGCACCGGTCAACTTAAAGTCTTCTGGCAAACCACTGATACGCACAGTGACCACTTCTGAGCCATCTGTATCAGGTGTTGTCACACTGGTAACTAGATCAGTTAGTTTTATATGCCCGCCATCGGTATCCAGTGTTTTCTCTTCGAAAGTTGGTATTTTAGGATTATCAACAGGATCAGAACCAAGGTTTAGATTTACTTCTGCATCATCTGCAACACCTTCAACAAAAATATTAACCGGTAGCGTATACACAGCGGAATCATCACCGTTAAGAGCTTTTTCCTCTGACTGAGCTGTCACGTTTAAGGTGAAGTTGCCACTCACGTTATCAGGCGCTTGGTAGGTCAGCGGGAAGCGAGGCTGGTTGGCAGCACCGGCACCGTTGAAATCTTTCAACTCTAAGGTGGTGTTTCCTATCTGCGCAGTAAAGGTTCCAGGAGTACCATCACTATTGATATAGGTAATAGTTGCGCCCACTGGAATATCATTTATCACTATAGTGATTTCTTCTGATTTATCAGAACTCAACGCATTGATATCTAAATCAATCGGCTGATCTTCCTTACCTCGCGCAAAGCCATTAAGCGACAAGGCAATATCATCGGCAACGCCTCTAATTTCTACGTTAGTTAATGATGCGCTACCACTCACAATCACGCTGGCATTTTGCTGCGCAGCCAAATCAAAGATTGCATTTGGATTGTTCGGATCCCACGTCACTGTAGGTTCAGGTTCGTTATCATCATCAAAGTCAACCGTGACGGCTTCAACTTTAATGGTGAAGGTTCCCGAGAAGTTTTCTACAGCTTTAAACTCTAATGAGTTTAAAAACTCCTTTGGAATACGAATAGGCTCGCCCACATAGACAAACTCATGCCAGTTACCACCAGTATCTTTGTATCTAAAGATAGAACCCTGCGCATCGGTTTGACCAACATCACCCGTGCCGGCAACAAGCTCTGGTGTGAACTGAGCAAAGGTGAACTCGTCGGAGTCCTCATTCGTCCAAGCTGCATCCAGTTCAAACGTACCCTCAATACCAAGAGTAAACCACTCATCTTCATAGCCTGGAGTCTTGTATTCATGATCGGCGTTGATGGTGAGGTCGGTACCATTGGCACCATCAGAGTCTACACCAACTTTTTCAGCAACTGGGGTGACGGTGATTTTCACTGGTTTGGTCACAGTTTTAATGTCAGTCCCAGTGGTGTTAGTATCAGTAGTTGTTATATCCAGATTAATCGTCGCATCCAAACTGTTGTGCGCTGGCGGCTTGATCGTAAAGCCTTTCAATACAGCTTCGCGCTCAGCTTCAGTACCAGCGGTGAAGGTAATAGTGTATTTATCCGCTGCTGTACCAGTACCAGAAACACTCCAATCAGAACCACTCGCAGGTGCTGTTACTACCCAGCCTGCAGGGATTTCAAAGGCTACTGAGTAGATCACTTCAGTACCATTGGTGGTATCTGTATCAGTTACGCGAACTTCTTTAAGGAAATCTACAGACGTATCTTCTGCAGTTGTTACGTTACCTGCGACAACGTCACCTGCTACTGGTTTGACGTGCAGGTTAATGGTCACACTGTCTGTTTGCCAGACAGGAGTAATAAAACCTGAATTGCCTGAACTATCAGCATCGGCATCCAATGCGCCTAAAATAACGTTAATATTACTCAGGTCACCACTAAAATCCTTCGGTGGTGTGATCGTAATATTTGGCAGTGCTCCTTGTGTACCAGGAATACTCATCCCAACATAACTATTGCCATCAATTGTTATATTTGGCGCCTGTGGAAATCCGAGCGAACTTGTACCTACAGTAAACGTATTACCATCAACAGCAATGATCGTACCTTCAGGCAAGCCTGTTAGACCTAAATAACGGGTTTCACTGCCGTCCAGATCCTTAAAGGCATCCGGCGCAAGAATACTAGTCAGGTTGAAGGATGTGTCTTCATTAAAAGTAATATCAGCAACTTTATCAGTACCTGGAATAGCTACAACAACATCAGTTTGCGCAACACCTTGCTGTACTTTGAGGACAATATCATCCGTAATAGCCTGCACATCAACGGTGATGGTTTGTGAGCTGTTAGCACCGGGAACGCTGGCTAACTTGTTACCACTGCCATCGACTTCATAGCTATCGACCGAAACCTTAACGGTAAAGTTTTCATGACGGTCGGCTGCCGGTAGCGCTTTAATGGCCTCGTATTCGGTTTTTGTAACGTAGTTAACTGCCCCATCACCTGTTAAACCACTCAGGTGTAAATCAGCTACGCCGGTGATGACGAACTTATACACACCATCAGTATGTGTATAAGTTACATCCCCTGCAGTGTTGGTCAATGTTCCTATTGCATTTGCAGTACCGCTCAAGCTTAAGGTGATAACACCTAAAAGCTCAGGATCATCTCCCAGAGTACTCGTAGTGTTTTGGTCATCTTTATCGGTAACAACTGGCGTTTTAAGACCCAGTGCTATTGATGTATCTTCAGGAGTCACCAGTGTTTTATTACTTTCAAGCTGCGGTGCATCTGAGATTGGATTCACAGTCACATTCACCGTAAAGGTTTTGGAAACACCATTGACCATGGTGGTGTAGGTGAAGATATCTGCACCGCTGTAATTGCCGTTTGGTACATAAGTGATGGTGCCATTGGTATTAACAGTAGCCGTACCGTGCGCAGGCATTGCTCCAGCATCAATTGATGTATTGCTTTGAGTCGCATCAGCGTTGGTATTAAAGGTATTACCCTTATCTGTGCTCAATGCAGTTGAGTCTTCATCAACAGTGATGGCCTTAGCAGCTGGCACATCATCTTTAACCAATACATTAAAACTCGTTGTGACTGAGTCACCATCGCGGTCAGTGACAACAAGATTTGTAAAGCCCAGCACGATACCTACAGGATCCGCACCCACTGCGTGATCCAATGGACCTTGCAGAGTGAGTTCATAACCTGGCGTGCCTTGAGGGTTAGTAATTTTGACAGTAAAGACTGTTTTACCATTAGCTGTTGCGGTAATGGTATGACTATCTGTCAGAGCGTAGGTTACAGCCTCTCCACTTGATTTGATGCTCTGCCCATTCAGAGCAGTTATAGTGGCTTCAGTAAATACCACATCTCCCGCTTTATCAGCGCCAAACTTAACGCCTAATGAACCTACTGATCGCTTCTGTTCATCAGTACCGGGGGCACTACCGCTGGCAAGGTACTTCTCATCAATCACATTACCTGCTGTCACACTACCAGCATCAATACTCGGACCGTCGTCTTTAAAAGTAAAGCGACCACCAACATCAACGGCGGTGCTAGTCACAGCATCTCCGTCACCATCGGTAGCTGTGGCGGTGACAAAGATTGCATCAGTCTTGATCGTAACTGCATCATCAGGATCAATGGTAATTGGATGCTGGATCGGACGCGTTTGCGTTAGGGTAACTGAGCCAGAATTAGCATCAATACTGATGGTGAAAGCGACATCCTCAGTACCTGTGACTTTACCAACAATGTTATTGCCATCTTTATGTAGAGTGATCGCCTTACCCGAAGCCGTATCAAGCAGGCCGCTATTAACAGCATCAGTCACAGTTAAAGCGTAAGTCGTACCAGCGGAACCGTCAGCACCATAATTGACATCGAAGACGCCATTGATAAAGGTTGCATCTGTTGCAGTGACTTTATCCTCAGCCCAATTCGTTTCATCAACTTCTAACCTGCCGAGCTGTGTATTATCAACGGTAATAGTTGGTGCATCATCTTTAAAGCTAAGCTTATCACCCAAACTAATACTTGCAGACGCCTCGTCACCATCACCATCAGTCACAGTCGCTTTTAGGCTCAATGCGCCGCTTGGCAAACTTACTGCATCATCTGGATTAGTTGTATTTGGATGCTCCAATGCACGAACTTGAGTTAAAGTCACCTTACCATTTGCATCCACACTCACGGTGAAAGCAACATCCGTTGTGCCAGTCACTCGACCCTCGACACTTGTGCCATTCATAAACAAATCAATAGCTTTGCCCGTCGCAACATCTGTCATATCAGTGGCTATTACAGAGTCAATTTCAAAGCTATACACAAGCGCGCCTGTAGCTGCTTGGCCATCTGCACCATAGTTAACAGTAAAGGCAGAGGCAAACTCTCCAGTGTTAGACGTCGCCAATGCGGTTTCATCAACCTCAATGGTAGGAATGGTTCCGGTACCTGAAACGAGAGGTGCATCGTTGACCACTTTAATAACAAGGTTACCGGCTGCGCTATCCGGCGTGGTATCACCATCACTGACTGTGACCGTGAATGTTTTCGAGGTATCACCCACAGTATCAATCACTGTTTCTGGCAAGGTATAGGTGTAGTGAATTTTACCTAAACCTGTGGTTGGATCATGCTCATAACGTGCAGTTAATCCATCTGCACCAGTAATAGCTGTGTCAACTGATGTGAGTGTTTGACCTGCCAATGTAATACTCGGCATGCCATCGTTAGTGAAGAAATCAATGGTGCCGGAGGTGGTTTTTAGGGTTTTGTCAGTGCTTGTACCATTGGTCAAGCCAGACTCATACACAGTTGTGCCCGCATCCCCTACTGCTGGAATAGCCAGTGTCGGCGTACCATCTTGCACTGTGACAGTCAGCGTAGCGGTATCGATGTCACCATCAGCATCGCTCAGCGTGTAAGTAAACTCATCGACTGAACCACTTTTCACATTATTTGCCCGCTGGTAGGTGTAAGTACCATCAGCTTGAATTGTTAACGTACCGTGTACGCCAACAACCGTAGCACTACCTGTTTCTGGGACTACAACATCTGCACCGCCAGCCGTTGTCACTTTTGTAACCTTGGCTGTATCGGCACCTTGGCGATCGTTAGTCACGACATTACCGTTTGCGGCAAAGCCATCAGCGGCAACGTTAACGCTATCGTCATTAGCCGTTGGCGTATCGTCGATAATATTGACTTGCAGACTACCGGAGTGTGTTACACCGCCCGCATCAGTCACGATAAGAGCGATATCATCAAAGTTGTTTAAGCCTGGATTAACAGGGCTAGTTGTTTCAGGGGTGCTCTGTACTTCTTTCAGCTCATAGCTATACGCAACTGTAGCTGCAGTCGGCACACCACCCACTGTAGTGCCTGGCGTAAAGCCAGTAACGGTGATGATACCTTGCGGAGTTGTAATTGTGATTTGTGTAGTCGGACTTAACCCTTGCAACTGGGCAAGCGTAATCAGCGTGCCACCCACATCGATGCTCGCTAAACCGTCAGGTGTATTAAGGGTGATGGTGCCAGTGGTGATTTGACTGTTATCAGTCTCCACTAAACCTTTCTCATAGACCGTGGCCTGGCCTTGCTGCTCCAGACTTGTTGAAGCTCCCTCATTACCATCATCAGGCGTAATCGTTGGATCACCATCTGTTTTACCATTAATGGTAATGGTCAGTGTAGTGGTGGCTGTATCGCCATCCGCATCAGTGATGGTGTAGGTGAAGACTTCAGTCAGTGATTTACCCGTTTTCAGGGCGTTGACTGCGGCATTATCATTGTCCAGCGTGTAGGTATAAGTACCATCAGCGTTGAGCACTAGTGAGCCGTAAGCACCTTCTAATCCAGTACCTACAACACCAACATCTGTACCAAATTGAATACCTGTAACAGGCGCAGCACTGTTTGCATTATCAGCACCCAGCTTGTCATTGGTAAAGACGTTACCGCCAACGGTAAGAGCATCATCCTCAGCGATGGTCGCTGTATCTGCTGTCGCTAACGGCGCATCGTCCATGATTTTAATGGTGACGGTGTTCTTGGCAATATTGCCATACTGATCAACCACATCGAACTCAAATATTTCTACTGTAGAGACGACATTTTCAGTCACAGCATTATTTAAGACATAGCTGTAGGTGCCGTCAGTTTTAACAGTGAATGTTCCTGCAGGTGTTGTAAAAGTTGTAAGCTCTTTAACTGTCCAATTGCTATCAAGATTCAAGGATTGGTCAGTGATTTTGCTAGTGATATCACTTGGCGCGGTACCGTCAGCCAGACCCGACTCATAGACTGTACCCTGCGTGTCCTTCAACGCACCCGATACATCCGTCACCTTAATGGTTAAGGTTGTCTCTTTGGTATCGCCATCAGCATCTTTGACTGTGTAAGTAAACTCATCAGATACCGCAGGACCAGTGGTCACGTTTGGCTTGGCCTGATAACTGTAACTACCATCAGATTTAAGCGTCAAGGTACCGTAAGTACCTTCAATGATCGTACCCGCTGCAGTAACTGTCTGCACAGTACCGCTGGCAAACTGAACGCCAATCACACCACCGGTAGCAACCCAACCATCAGCACCCGATGTATCGTTGGCTAAGAGACCCTCAATTGCAGTCTTAGTTAATGTGTAGCCTTCTTTAACTTCACCGTCATCTTTCACCACCAGCGGTGCATCGTTGATGATATTAATCACCAAGTCGCCGGCTGGCGCTGCATCACCATCGTTATCAGTTACGGTAATGGCAAAGCTTTGTGACGTTTTAGTCGTTGAATCAACTGCTTCAGGCAGGGTGTAGCTGTAGTGGATAACACCTTCACCATTAGCATTGTATTCATAGCGTGCGGTCAGGCCGCCTGCGAAAGTTTGGTTAACATCCGTCAACGTATGACCACCCAATGTGACAGTAGTCAGCCCATCTTTTGCAGTAAAATCAATGGTGCCGATAGCTGTGTGTTTATTACTGCCTTGCTCGGTACCACCGGTCAAACCTGACTCGTACACAGTGGTTGTTGCACCACCTGCTGCTGGTATATCAAGGATAGGAGCATGATCGGCAATGCTAATAGTGAGTGTCGTGTTAACAGTATCGCCATCACCATCACGCAAGGTGTAAGTGAACACATCATCAACGCCACCTTCAGAACCTGCATTACGCTGATAACTGTAAGTGCCATCGGAGTGAATGGTCAGGTTACCGTATGTGCCTTCAACCACTGTGTTACCAGTTGGTGAAATTATAGTGGCAGCATTTTTACCCTGAACCTGACTCACTTTAGCGCCATCGGCACCTTGGGTGTCATTGCTAATCACGTTGCCCGTCACCGCAGCATAGCTACCGGACGGTACGCTATTGGTATCAGCCTCAGCAGCTGGAACTGTGTCTGTAATCAGAATCGTCAAATCAGCTGAAACCGTGCTATCGCCACCGTTATCAGTGACGATGATCGGGAATGTATCGGTGACGCTGTTTTTACCGCCGCTGTGGTTTTTATTGGTACCAGTCTGCTGGTAGCTGTAAGTCACTTCACCGGTTGCGACATTAAAGCCAGTTAGTATTAAGGTGCCTTCTGCGCCTGAAATAGTCACTGGGTTGGCAGTTAAATCAGCCAATTGTGCCGCGCTGACTACCTTTGTACCTACAGTGATCTGCTGAAGACCATCGGGAGCCGTAATGGTAAAGTTTCCGGTGACGGGTGCTGTCGCGTTCTCAGCAATGCTGTGATCACCAACCTCAAGGTCGTTGTTGTCAGCAATGACTAACGTTGGTACACCATCAGTTTTACCATCAATGGTAATAGTGATGGTTGCAGTACTTGAGTCACCATCCGCATCCTTAATGGTATAAGTAAATTCCTCAGTGAGAATGTCACCGTCTTTAAGACCATTAACAGTGACGTTTGTGTTGTCCAACTGATAGCTGTAAGTACCATCAGCGTTTAAGGTTAATTGACCGTAAGCGCCACTGAGTGCAGTACCAATAGTGCCTGACGTTGCGCCAAAGCCAACTTCGACAACAGGGTTTGTTTGTGTATCTGCACCTAACTTATCGTTAGTCAGCACATTGCCCGTTAGCGGGTTAGCACCGTCTTCAACAATAGTGCCGGTGTCGTTAGCTGCCTGGGGCACATCATCAATCACCAGCACACCTAAAGAGCCAGCAACTTCGCCAATCACACCCGTACCGTCCGCAGTTTTCGCGGTAACACCCAAAGCAATATCTTTCAGCAGTGAATTAGTACCACCCGCGTCAGCATGGGTTTGTGCATCAGTTAAGGTGTATTCATAGCTGATATCCCAGCTCACCTCACTACCATTGCTGGTGGCGTTGGCGGTCATACCGGTCAGCGTTAATGTGCCATGGCCTGCAATAGTAATTGTCTGTGCTGCACCTGCTAGACCTTGTAATTGCGCCAAAGTAATGGTCGTACCAGCAATGCTGATACTGTCTAACCCACTCGGTGCAGTCACACGCAAAACACCAGATGCTGTTTCTGAGGTATCTGCAGCGGCATTTAGGCCTTTCTCATATACGGTAATCTGGCCGTTTATAGCACTGCCATTATCATCCACTGCCGTAATGGTTGGTGCATCGAGGATGTTGGAGTTGGCAACATTTGCGCTGCCAACTCTCAAGTCCTCGAATTTAACAGTACCCTGATCTACCAGTCCGCTAATAGTTGCAGTCAGTGGTTCGCTATATTCAGTCACTGCATCTACTTTGGTCACAACATCAAAGGTGGCTGATGATTGGCTTGCACCAATAGTGATGCTGGTAGGCAAACTATCAACATCTCCCAAGTTAGCTGCTGCACCGCTCCAATTCAGTTGAACATCAACAGTTTTTCCTACCGCAACCTCAACTGGCTGGCCATTAGCATCGACTAAACTGACCGTATATTTCAGTGTGCCGCCCTCTAGCACAGAGGCTTGAGCCACAGTGATTTGTGCGTAAACGGGGTCAATGGTGTCACTGACAACAGTGCTCACGGCAGTGCCATCAAAGCCAAGCTGCTCGAAACTATTCACAGTACCAGCGTTTGCTTCAACCACTGAGGTAATAGCGTTAGTGACGGTTTCGTCATCTTTGTACACATCGTCGCCCTGCACAACTTTCGCTTGTGTGGCGCTGCTATCACCCGCCGCAATAATCACATCCCCGAAACTCGTGGTCACGGTCACAGCGTTATTAGCAATAACCGGATTACCATTGGTATCCGTCAAGGTCACTGTGTACACCAGATCCGCCGCACCTTCGCTTACGGCTGTTTTATCAACACTCAGTTTAACTGTGACTGGAGTCAGGGTATCGCTGACAGTGGTACTCAGAATATGGGTGCTATCAAAATCAATCTGTTCAAAGCTGCCTGCCGTGCCGGCATTTGCTTCGGTCACACTGGTGATGTTGTTTGACAGTGTTTCACCGTCAACATACACATCATCACCCTGCACTGGCTTGACCAGTGTACCGCTGCTTGCGCCCTGAGCAATGATGATGGTGCCGTAAGTGGTTTCAACCGTGACGGCATTGTTCGCTGGGGTTAAATTGCCAGCGGCATCTTTGAGGGTCACGGTGTAAATCAGATCCGCAGCACCTTCGCTGACGGCTGTTTTATCAACCGTCAGTTCAGCAGTGACAGGCATAGTGGTGTCAGTCACTGTCACCGTCGCGGTGTCCGTGGTGATCAAATTCTCAAAGTTACCGCCGGTCGTGCCAGTGACAGAGACAGCAAAGCTGCTCTCATCCAGATAGACGTCTTCGCCGTTATTAATATCAAACGGTGTAGAACTGACCAGATCACCCGGCGTATAGGTTGGGCCAAAGGTGATGGTTGCGCCATTATTCAGCATTACCACTAATTCAGTCTCTGGTGCATGATCAAGATTGGCAGTGATTTGCGCGGTACCTGCTCCTTCATTCACGCTGACATCGTTCAATGTCAACGTCACATCCGTATCAGTATCCGTGATGGTCATCGTACCCACCGTTGGCGTGCCCAGCTGCTCAAAATCAGTACCACCAGCAACCGTTACATCCGTCGCAATCACGACCTCCGCCGGCGCTTCGGTGTACACATCTTCAAATAAGCTCGGCGGGATAGTGACATCAACGGTGCCGGTGTCGCTGCCTGCGGCCACGGTAATGGTTTGCTCAACCCCGTTCAGATCGGTGAAGGTCACGGTCACCGGCTCATCGCCAGTACGTACTTCACTACCCAGAGTTACGGTGTAGGTTAACTCACCGCCCGCTTCAGTCAGATCCGGACTGGCGGTTAAGCTAACGCTGGTGGTGTCCGTGGTATCACTGACCACTGTTTCTACTGCATCAGGCTTAAAGCCTAAGTCTTCAAAGCTGCCTGCCGTGCCGCCATTCGTTTCGGTCACACTCGTGATGTTGTTTGACAGTGTTTCACCGTCAACATACACATCGTCACCTTGTACTGGCACCGTCAGCGTACCGCTGCTGGCACCCGCTTCAATGGTAATCGTGCCGAGGGTGGTTTCCACGGTCACGGTGTTGTTCGCTGGGGTTAAATTGCCAGCTGCATCTTTGAGGGTCACGGTGTAAACCAGATCCGCGGCACCTTCGCTGATGGCTGTTTTATCAACCGTCAGTTCAGCAGTGACAGGCGTAGTGGTGTCAGTCACGGTCACCGTCGCGGTGTCGCTGGTCACCAGATTTTCGAAGTTACCGCCCGTGGTGCTCTTCACAAACACATCAAAGCTGCTGCCATCTACATACACGTCTTCGCCGTTATTGATATCAAACGGTGTGGAGCTAACTGGCGTACCGACAACATAATCAGTACCGAAGGTAAGGGTCGCACCATTACTCAGCGTTACCACTAATTCAGTCTCAGGCGCATGATCCAAGCTCGCGGTGATCTGTGCCGTGCCGCTGCCTTCGTTAACGCTAACATCGTTCAATGTTAGCGTGACGTCGGTGGGGGTGTCGGTGATGGTGATATTCCCCACTGTTGGCGTGCCCAGCAGCTCAAAATCAGTACCACCTGCAACCGTTACATCCGTCGCAATCACGACCTCCGCCGGCGCTTCTGTGTACACATCTTCAAACAATTCAGATGGGATAGTGACGGTAGTTGTGCCCGTGCTACTGCCTGACTCCACGGTAATGGTTTGTGAATCACCATTCAGATCCGTGAAGGTAACTGTGACTGGATCATCACCGATACGCACTGGACTGTCTAAGGTCACGGTATAGGTTAAATCACCGCCCGCTTCGGTCAGGTTTGGACTCGCCGTCAGGCTGACGCCCGTTGTGTCGGTGGTATCGCTGACAGTGGTACTCACAATATGGGTGCTATCAAAATCAATCTGTTCAAAGCTGCCTGCCGTGCCGGCATTTGCTTCGGTCACACTCGTGATGTTGTTTGACAGTGTTTCACCGTCAACATACACATCGTCACCTTGTACTGGCACCGTCAGCGTACCGCTGCTCGCGCCTTGAGCAATGGTGACCGTACCGTAGGTCGTTTCCACGGTCACGGTGTTGTTCGCTGGGGTTAAATTGCCAGCTGCATCTTTGAGGGTCACGGTGTAAACCAGATCCGCGGCACCTTCGCTGATGGCTGTTTTATCAACCGTCAGTTCAGCAGTGACAGGCGTAGTGGTGTCAGTCACGGTCACTGTCGCGGTGTCGCTGGTCACCAGATGCTCAAAGTTACCGCCCGTGGTGCCCGTCACCGAGACAACAACGCTGCTGTTATCTACATACACATCTTCGCCGTTATTGATATCAAACGGTGTGGAGCTAACTGGCGTACCGACAACATAATCAGTACCGAAGGTAAGGGTCGCACCATTACTCAGCGTTACCACTAATTCAGTCTCAGGCGCATGATCCAAACTTGCGGTGATCTGTGCCGTGCCGCTGCCTTCGTTAACGCTAACATCGTTCAATGTTAGCGTGACGTCGGTGGGGGTGTCGGTGATGGTGATATTCCCCACTGTTGGCGTGCCCAGCAGCTCAAAATCAGTACCACCTGCAACCGTTACATCCGTCGCAATCACGACCTCCGCCGGCGCTTCTGTGTACACATCTTCAAACAAGCTGGATGGGATGGTGACGGTAGCTGTACCTGTGCTCTGGCCTTCGTTCACTGTGATGGTTTGTGAATCACCATTCAGGTCAGTGAAGGTCACTGTGACCGGATCATCACCCGCGCGCACTGGACTGTCCAAAGTCACGGTATAGATTAAGTCACCGCCCGCTTCGGTCAGGTTTGGACTCGCCGTTAAGCTGATGCTGGTGGTGTCAGTGGTATCGCTGACAGTGGTACTCACAATATGGGTGCTATCAAAATCAATCTGTTCAAAGCTGCCTGCCGTGCCGGCATTCGCTTCGGTCACACTCGTGATGTTGTTTGACAGTGTTTCACCGTCAACATACACATCGTCGCCTTGTACTGGCACCGTCAGCGTACCGCTGCTGGCACCCGCTTCAATGGTAATCGTGCCGAGGGTGGTTTCAACCGTTACGGTATTGTTGGCAGGCGTGAGCTTGCCCGCGGCATCTTTGAGGGTCACGGTATAAACCAGATCAGCCGCGCCTTCATTGACTGCCGTGTTGCTCACGGTTAATTCAGCCGTGACTGGCGTAGTGGTGTCAGTCACTGTCACCGTGGCGGTGTCGGTGGTGACCAGGTTTTCAAAGTTACCGCCCGTGGTGCTCTTCACAAACACATCAAAACTGCTGTTATCTACATACACATCTTCACCGTTATTGATATCAAACGGCGTCGAGCTGACTTTTTCACCCGGCACATAATCCGTACCGAAGGTAATGGTTGCACCATTACTCAGCGTAATCGTCAGCTTAGTTTCTGGCGCATGATCAAGACTGGCTTCAATCTGTGCCGTACCGCTGCCTTCGTTAACGCTAACATCATTCAATGTCAGCGTGACATCGGTGGGGGTATCGGTGATGGTAATCGTACCCACCGTTGGTGTACCCAGCTGCTCAAAATCAGTACCACCTGCAACCGTTACATCCGTCGCAATCACGACCTCCGCCGGCGCTTCTTTGTACACATCTTCAAACAAGCTGGATGGGATGGTCACAAGCTGCGTACCCGTGCTACCACTGCTGATGGTGATGGTTTGCGCATCACCATTCAGATCGGTGAAGGTCACGGTCACCGGCTCATCGCCAGTACGTACTTCACTACCCAGAGTTACG
>NZ_JBHTJS010000024.1:0-807 GCF_042676125.1 Oceanisphaera ostreae | reverse complement strand
TGCTTGATATGAGTAGAGCGCTTTTGATAAAGGCGTGGTGGTTGGTTTGCCTATAGCCAATGACACTAACATGCCTTTATCAGTAAATGTGCGATTTGGGAACGATTCGTAAGCCTCCGGCTTGCAATAGAATCTTCTGCAAAAGTCATAGAGTGTGTTTTGAAAAGGTGCCAACCAGTGGTGCACAGGGGTAGTATTATTCTTGTCGCTCGGGTTCGCTGAGCTCACCGCTCGCCTTTACAAAATTCACTGCGAAGCGAAGCTTCGCAACCGTGAGTTTTGTCCCCATCGTCTAGAGGCCTAGGACACCGCCCTTTCACGGCGGTAACAGGGGTTCGAATCCCCTTGGGGACGCCATTAAAGCCACTCAAACACTAAGCATTACGCTGTAAGAGAAGAACAATTTTCTTAAAGTCTAACGCTTAGAGTTTAACTACTCTTGCTCTTTAACAATCTGGAAAGCTGATAGAAATAATTTGTAGTTCTTGATACGCAAGTGTCTTAGAAATTCTTGGCGAAATAAGTTGTAAGCATCAGTCACTGATGCGCACAACCCCGCTTAAAGATTCCTCATTATTTATGTCTACCTAGTTCATGTTTTTCGAAGCATCAATTAGGTGAGTTGTCGCGCAGCGAGTTCTAGGCATGACAGGAACGAGTTTATGAGCATAGTTTTTCTATGTGATTAAATGAGTGAGTGTCATAACGACGAAATCGCCAGCAGCAACACACATAAAGAGGCTTCTTGGGGTTGTATGGTTAAGTGACTAAGCGTACACGGTGGATGCCTTGGCAGTCAGAGGCGAT
>NZ_JBHTJS010000023.1:0-537 GCF_042676125.1 Oceanisphaera ostreae | reverse complement strand
TGACTTAATCGCATGGGCGCAAGCTGGTGCGATTTTTTGCCCTCAGATAGATGGTTTTAACCATTTAATTAGGGTAAAAAAAGGTTTGGGTCTGTAGCTCAGTTGGTTAGAGCGCACCCCTGATAAGGGTGAGGTCGGTGGTTCAAATCCACCCAGACCCACCAAATCTCGTCATGCTGCGTTAAAGCGCGACTCGTTTAGCGAACTAAACGTCGCCACGCTTTGCCTTGCCTGAACAAGATTTGGTGTAAAGCTAAACACTATGCAGTTAGTTATAGTGTAGCGCTGAAAAAAGCTAAGAACTAAATGGGGCTATAGCTCAGCTGGGAGAGCGCCTGCCTTGCACGCAGGAGGTCTGCGGTTCGATCCCGCATAGCTCCACCATTTAGTTTACTACACAAATACAAACCAAAGTCGAAAAGACGTCAAAGACATACACTGCTGGTCAGTTTATCACTTTGATTTCTAACGAAGTCACGCTCTTTAACAATCTGGAAAGCTGATAGAAATAATTTGTAGTTCTTGATACGCAAGTGT
>NZ_JBHTJS010000022.1:0-30969 GCF_042676125.1 Oceanisphaera ostreae | reverse complement strand
CACTATTTACGCTCTTGTCACAACGAATACAAGAACAACTCTTTACCGTATTGTCTGTCCGATCAATCCTTGATCAAATTGAACGAAAACTGATCATGCGTCGGCCCTGGGTTCAGAGGCTACCCAGTAGCCTCTGAACGTTGACGTTAGTCCTATTAAAAGGTCACATTTACAGACAAAAAAAGCCAGCCCGAGGGCTGGCTTTAACGTTTCTATTATCTCTTTAACCCACTAGATAGCTTGCTGAAAAATAACCGTGTCGGCTTTTTCTACATAGCTGTCTAACTGATCGAAGTTCAAGTAACGATAAGTGTCGGCGGCAGTAGCATTCAACTGCTCGGCGTAGGTCATATACTCGGCAACCGTTGGCAACTTACCGTGAATAGCAGCCACGGCGGCTAATTCAGCAGAAGCCAAATACACATTGGCGCCCTTACCTAAGCGGTTCGGGAAGTTACGGGTCGAGGTCGATACCACAGTGCTGTTATCTGCTACGCGGGCTTGGTTACCCATGCACAGTGAACAACCGGGAGTTTCGATGCGCGCACCAACACGGCCAAAGATACCGTAATAGCCCTCGTCAGTAAGCTGATCTCGGTCCATCTTGGTCGGTGGCGCTACCCACAAGCGTGTTGGCAACTGACCTTTGTACTGATCAAGCAACTTACCTGCGGCACGGAAGTGGCCGATGTTGGTCATGCAAGAACCAATAAATACCTCTTCAATGACTTCACCGGTCACTTCAGACAACAAACGCGCATCATCTGGATCGTTAGGCGCACACAGAATCGGCTCTTTAATGTCGCTCATATCGATTTCTAGTACATGTGCGTATTCAGCATCGGCGTCCGCTTCCATGAGTTCTGGGTTAGCCAACCAGTCTTCCATGCCCTTAATACGACGCTCTATCGTACGACGGTCGCCATAACCTTCGGCAATCATCCACTTCAACATCACAATATTAGAGCTTAGGTATTCGGCAATCGGCTCTGCGCCAAGCTTAATGGTACAACCGGCAGCAGAACGCTCAGCAGTAGCATCGGCCAACTCAAAGGCTTGCTCAACTTTCAGCTGTGGCAGACCTTCAATTTCGACGACACGACCGGAGAATTCGTTGATTTTTCCGGCTTTAGCAACGGTTAACAAGCCATTCTTAATACCAAAGTACGGAATAGAATGTACTAAGTCACGCAGAGTAATACCTGGCTGCATTTCGCCTTTAAAGCGTACCAAGATTGACTCTGGCATATCCAGTGGCATCACTCCGGTAGCGGCAGCAAATGCCACTAAACCCGAGCCCGCAGGAAATGAGATACCTATCGGGAAACGAGTATGCGAGTCACCACCGGTACCTACGGTATCGGGTAGCAACATGCGGTTTAGCCAAGAGTGGATAACACCATCGCCTGGGCGCAACGATACACCGCCTCGATTCATAATAAAGTCGGGTAAGGTGTGGTGCGTGTTCACGTCAATCGGCTTAGGATAAGCCGAAGTATGACAGAACGACTGCATGGTTAAGTCAGCAGAAAAGCCGAGGCATGCTAAGTCTTTCAGCTCGTCTCGCGTCATCGGGCCAGTAGTATCTTGAGAGCCGACCGTGGTCATTTTTGGCTCGCAGTACTGGTTTGGTCGCACGCCTTTTACGCCACAGGCCTTACCGACCATTTTTTGAGCTAGCGTAAAGCCTTTGTTAGACTCTACAACCGCTGCCGGGCGCTTAAATACATCAGATACTTCTAAGCCCAGCGCTTCACGTGCCTTGTCGGTTAAACCGCGACCAATGATCAATGGAATTCGACCACCAGCACGCACTTCGTCTAACAACACTTCGGTTTTTAGGCTGAAGGTGCTTAATACTTCATCGCTGTTATGAACGCAAATTTTGCCTTCATAAGGATAAATGTCGATCACATCACCGGTGTTAAGCTTGTCTACATCACACTCAATTGGCAGTGCGCCAGCATCTTCCATGGTGTTGAAGAAGATTGGGGCAATCTTGTTACCGATACAAATGCCACCGGCACGCTTGTTGGGTACAAACGGAATGTCGTCGCCCATGTGCCATAGCACAGAGTTAGTCGCAGACTTACGGCTAGAGCCGGTGCCCACTACGTCACCCACATACACCAGCGGAAAGCCTTGCTCTTTTAAGGTAGCCAGCTCTTTAATAGGGCCAATGGTGCCATCTTCGTCCGGTACTATACCTGGGCGCTCGTTTTTCAGCATCGCTAAGGCGTGCAACGGAATATCGGGGCGTGACCATGCATCTTGCGCCGGTGACAAGTCATCGGTGTTGGTTTCGCCAGACACCTTGAATACCGTCATGGTTATCTTGTCGGCCAGCTTGTTACGCTTAAGGAACCATTCTGCATCGGCCCACGACTGCATCACTTGCTTAGCAAAGGCATTACCGGCCTTGGCTTTTTCTTCAACGTCGTGAAAGGCGTCAAACATCAGCAAAGTATGGCTTAAGGCGTTAGTCGCAATCGGTGCCAACGCATCAACGTCCAGTAACTCAACTAATGGCGCTATGTTATAGCCGCCCTGCATGGTGCCCAGTAGCTCAGTAGCCTGCTCGGCAGAAACGACGGACGAGCTTACTTCGCCTTTAGCGACGGCGGCCAAAAAGCCGGCTTTCACATAAGCGGCTTCATCAACACCTGGCGGAATACGGGTAGACAGTAATTCATAAAGAAAGGATTCTTCGCCAGCGGGAGGGTTTTTGAGTAATTCAACCAGGGCGGCAACTTGCTCTGCGTCGAGGGGTTTAGCAACAACTCCCTCGGCGGCACGTTCTTCGACGTGTTTACGGTAGGCTTCAAGCACGACTGTATCCTCTTATTATCATTCGCCATCTCGGGCGGAAATATCCTTGTTTGGGGCTTGTGCTCGGGGATTATGCCTTGCTACAAACACCCTAGCGGATGCCGCTGCAGTATATAAGTTTTAACGCTAAATTAAAATCGAGCCCCCAATACCTTTGCTCAAATACGAGACTAAGCCGATGTTTTTTAAACTTATTATTCGTATATTTGTCGGCTAAATCACACAAATAAATTATTCACATCAAAAGCTGAACAGGTTACCAAAATACAGGTAGATACTACTTTTATCGGCTTCGCCTTGGCCATAAGCTAGATACAAAGGCCCCCAGTTGGTGTCTACCCCGACGAAAATGCTGCCGGCCGTGACTGCGGATTCCCAACTTACGTCGACACCTTTGTTCCACACCCCCCCTCGCTCTAGCGAGCCGCCCAAATAAACGGGCGAGCGAAAGGCCCCAAAATCATTATCAAACCAGCGGTAATGATACAACAAACCAGCAAAACCACTGTAGCGACCACTGAGTTGGTCGCGCTGATAGCCCGATAAGTTGAACAAGCCGCCTAGGCTGCGGGCAAATACCGGCACCTCTTGCTCGGCACTCGAGCCCCCCAGTACCAACTTGCTAATTAAGGTATGACGATTAAACGTATAAGGTTGTAACCATTCCAGCTCATAATCGAGCCCGGTCACGCTGTTACGCTGGTTATCAAACTCTAAAGTATTGCGAAAGTACCCCAGCTTTAGCTCTACTGCCGCCCCATGTGAGGGAAAAAATACATTATCTAGGGTGTCGTAACTAAAGCGTAAATAGGGACCAACGGAAGCCACATCTAGTTTTTGATCTATATTGCGAGCATCAATATCACCCACTACCCCCTGCACGCCCAGCGCTAACTCACTCCAAGGCCTCAAGTTATAGCCTAACTCCGTGTTCGCGCTCCAAGTGGAATAATCCACCTCTAGGCTGGTAAGTGGCCGAAACAATTCATATTGCGGATCCGTAACATCAAAGAATAAATTACGCTGGCGTTGCTCATACTCGCCACGCAGTTTCCAAAACACATTAGAGTCGGACGCCACCGGCGTATAAATTTCGCTAGCTACCCGCTTATTACTGCCAAAAGTAGCTTCTACCAGCCATTCTCCGCCCAGCATATTGATGTTAGTACGCCGAAACTGGGCGCCAATTTCATAGTTAGAGCGGCTGGTAAAATCATCTTCTAAGGCAAACTTTAAATCGATAAAGCCGGGGCCCCAGCCTTTTTCACTGGTTTGCACCGTAAGCACCTGCTCGCCCTCTTTATCTTCAATGCGATAGCTCACTCGCTCAAACGCATCGAGGGCATAGAGCCTGCGTACGCCTTCTTCCAGATCTTCGGTCTTATGAAACTGCCCAGGTACCAAACCCAATACATCACGGATCACTTGCTCACTCAGCTTAGATCTATTTTTTACCTCAACGCGATCCAGATACACCGCATTCGATCGCTGCAGTTGAGCACGGCGATCCAGCTTCTCCGACTGATAGGCAAAATACTCTTGTTCGCTTAACGATAATGTCTGTAACTGAGATAACAAGCTGTGTGCGGCTTGTTCTCCTCTGAGTATCGCCTCGGGCATCAGCTCAAAATCACCCACTCCAATACCGTCAATCGCTGGGCTGATTAAAATATCCTGCTTTTGCATCAGCGCAATTTGGCGTTCGGTGCTGGAGCGCGTCAGGTAATTAGTGAGCTGACTCACCATTGCCAGCGCACCATCGAGTTGGCTTCTCGATAGCATGGCATCGCCAATATCGACGGCAATCACGATGTCGGCCCCTAAGGCGTACGCCACATCCACCGGCATATTATTCACTATCCCGCCATCGGCCAGCAGTCGATAATCAATTTCTACGGGTTGCAACACGCCGGGTATCGACATAGATGCCTGCATAACGGTGGCCAAATGGCCTTCTTTTAAGATAACGGGAGTAACGGTTTCCATGTCGGTAGCCACCGCACGAAAGGGAATTGGTAAATCGTCAAAACTGTGCAAGCCGGGTAAATTCAGAGTACTGCTACGCAGTAACGCCCCCATGGCTTGGCCTTGAAAAAAACCACCGGGCAAGCTTAGTTGCCAGTTCTGGTTAATGCCGATATCGGTGCGTAATAAAAACTCGTCATTTTGTCGCTTACGGCGTAGCGAAAGCTCATCGCGCCCAACCTTATCTTGGTATCCCTCATTCCAATCCAATGTCAGTAATTGCTGCTCGAGTTCTTTGGCATCCAGCCCTAAGGCGTACATGCCCGCCACATAAGCGCCCATGCTAGTGCCGGTGACAATATCAACCGGAATACGCAGCGCTTCCAGCACCTTGATAACACCCACATGGGCCGCACCTTTAGCACCGCCGCCACTGAGTACCAAGGCCACTTTGGGACGTTCGACAATGGCTGGCTCATCCATGTCTTTATCGTGCACTTGGCCATAGGCAAGGCTGACATTGAGCCATAGCAATAAACACAACAAGTAGTGGCGCATGTTAACAAACACTCAAAGGAAGCACGGTGAACCATTGTAAGGGGGACGGACAAAAAAGACAGCAGTAGGCATAAAGAGCTGCGTCAATCGAACCATAAAACCGTATTTTTAGTAACCGCATCTTGGTTCACAACACGCTAGGGTGCGCTGCTTTTAATTCACATTCTGTACTGCTATCAGAGATACAGAATGTGAGTTTAAAGTGAGTACGTTTTTCGCTTGGCGCTATCTACTGTTATTCAACAGCGCTAGTAGGCCGTCTTCATCAAGAATGGGAATTTCTAGCTCTTGTGCTTTTACTAGTTTGGATCCGGCGGCTTCGCCTGCAATCACACAGTTGGTTTTGGCGGATACCGAGCCGGCAACTTTAGCACCCAGTGCTTGCAATGCAGCTTTGGCGTCACTTCTCGACAGCTGGGTTAAGGTACCCGTGAGCACAAAGGTTTGCCCAGCTAACGGCTGTTCATCTGCAGCCAACTTTTCTATTGCGGGCCAGTGCAGCCCACAACCGCCTTGCTCCTGTGATGCCACCAAAGCTTGCACCACAACTTGGTTGTCGGGCTGGCGAAAGAAGTAATAGAGGTGTTTGGCGACGATTTCACCTACGTCTGACACCTCTAACAGGCTGTCAACGTCGGCGTGCATGACCGCCTCTAGTGTTAAAAAGTGCAGGGCTAAATTATTGGCGGTGGCCTCGCCCACTTCGCGAATACCTAATGCATACAAAAAGCGTGGTAAGGTCGTTTCTCGGGCTTTATCTAGCGCCGCTAATAGCTTGCTGGCCGACTTATCGCCCATTCGCTCCAGCTGTAATAAGGTAGCATGGGAGAGCTTAAATAAGTCGGCTGGGGTTTTTATTAGCTCTAAGTCCACCAACTGCTCAATCACCTTGGTGCCTAGGCCTTCGATATCTAGCGCCTTACGCGATGAGAAATGCTTGATGGCTTCTTTTCGCTGGGCTGCACAAAACAAGCCGCCGGTACAACGCGCCACTACTTCGCCTGCTATGCGCTCAATATCTGCGCCACACACCGGGCACTGCTCAGGAAACGTCACTATACTGGCATTCGCTGGCCGCTTTTCTAATACCACGGCGACCACTTGCGGGATCACATCACCGGCGCGACGAATAATCACGGTGTCGCCAATCATTACGCCCAAGCGGGCAATTTCATCGGCATTATGTAGGCTCGCATTTGACACCACTACCCCTGCTACTTGCACGGGTGCGAGTTTGGCGACGGGAGTGACGGCACCGGTACGCCCCACCTGAAATTCTACGTTAAGTAACTCGGTGAGCTCTTCTTGTGCCGGAAACTTGTGCGCGGTGGCCCAGCGCGGTGCGCGCGCCACGAAGCCCAACTGCGTTTGCAGCGCCAGATCATTAACCTTGTATACCACGCCATCTATTTCATAAGGCAGCTGATCACGACGATTTAAAATATCGGCGTGATATTGCTCGCAGCCCGCACGCCCTTGCATGCGTTTAACTTCAGGGCTTACCGGCAGCCCCCAACCGTTAAGCCGCTGCAAGGTATCAAAGTGGCTGTCTGCCAAGGGACCGCCTTCGACTAGTCCAACACCGTAGCAATAAAACGACAACGGACGCTTAGCGGTAATGCGTGAGTCCAATTGACGTAAACTACCCGCTGCGGCGTTACGCGGATTGGCAAACACCTTGTCACCCTTGGCCAATGCGGCTGCGTTCATGGCGGCAAAGCCGGCGCTGGGCATAAATACCTCGCCGCGCACCTCTAGACGATCGGGCCAATCGTTGCCTGTTAATTTAAGCGGAATCGCCTTAATGGTACGTACATTCTCGATAATACCTTCGCCGGTGCTGCCATCGCCACGGGTAGCGGCCTGCACCAGTTGTCCTTGCTCATACAACAAACTCACCGCCAAGCCATCTAGCTTGGGCTCACAGCAAAATTCCACCTCAGTGCTGCTACCCAATCGAGACATCAATCGCTTTTCAAAGGCGGCCAACTCATCTTCGCTAAACACATTATCTAGCGACAGCATGGGCAGCGCATGGCGCACTTCAGGAAAGGCTGATACGGGGGCGCCACCCACTTTTTGGCTAGGGGAGCTGGCATCTAATAATTCTGGGTTAGCTTGCTCTAGTGCAATCAGCTCGCGCATTACTCGATCGTATTCGGCATCGGGCACCGTGGGGGCATCGGCTACGTAATATTGTTGGTTATAACGTTCGAGTTGCTCACGTAAGGCAGGGATTTGGGATTTGGCATCATGCATCGAGAAGTGTCCGCTTAAATAATTCGGTAAATGGTGAAGGGTAAAGGGTGAATAGGACGTCACTGAACTAAATTATCCTGCTCCGTTGAGGCGAGCTTGCCTCACCATGACGAATCATTTCAGCTTAATCTAATATCCGTGAATATTCGTAATAGGCTGAAATGGTGAGTATCAACTCCTAAATCGCTGAGCTACAGAGTTCGGTGCCAGTCTTTAGCTGACGGCTTAAAACGTACCGCACGTCTAGCTTGATGATCGATGCTACGTTGAACCCTTCACTCTTTACGCTTCACCCATTTTGGTATTACAAACAAAAAATGCGGCCATTAGGCCGCATTTCAATTTAACCGTAAACGTTACTGGGCCTGGCTGTCGAAGTCTCGCAACTGCTCTCGACAATGTGCCAAGTAATCGGGGCTAAGTGGTCGACGCTCGGCATCCAGCAAGAGACCATCCAACGTTTCTGACATGTTTTCTGCGGCTTGTACCATTAAATTAAATTGGTTTTTTGCCATGCCAGGCTTTGGCAGCTGCATGAAAATAGACACCCCTGGCGAGCTAAACTCTGCCATGGCATTGGGGTTGAATGTGCCAGGCTTAACCATATTGATTAAGCTAAACAGTGGCTCACCTTGTGCATTCGCGCCTTGGTGGCGATGAAAAATATCCATATCGCCAAAACTAAAATCAGCTTGCGTGAGCGCCCGAATAAGATCGTGCCCCTTTAACTGCTGATTAGGCTGAGCGACCAAGTTGATCACATACACATCTTGCCACGTTTTAGGCACTTCACGCAGTGGTCGAACCGGCTCCGGGGTATCAGGAGTAAGAGCGGGCTCTGGCTCAGGCACACTCTGCTCGCTCAATTCGGGTTCGCTCAGTTCAGGCTCAATACGTTCGCGGCTGCCATCAATGGACGTACTAGCAAGATCTGTTTCACTGTGATCGCGATGTGGCTCATCAAACAGCGGGTCTATTTCGCCTTCTTGATAGCGACGCATCCGTTGTTCGGCCTGGGTTTCACTTTTAGCATCTGTTTTTGCCGCTAGCTGACTCGTCTTGGGGGCCTCACGCTGCTCTGCCGGCGACTGACCCATTTCAATGTCGGCACGGGTTTCTTCAACGGCTGAAAACGCACTGCTAGATAACCGTGGCGGCAAACTTAAGCTAGGCTCATCGTCATCATCATTAATAGCCGAAAAGTGCGGAGTATCGTGCCAATCATCAGCTATTTCAGTTTCATCAACCAAAGAAGCCGCCTGATGGCCGCTACCCGCTACCCGTACCTGACCAATGCCATCGCGATCAAAGCCGTCCGTGTCTGTTTCTGTACTATCTGCCTTCTTATTGGCAAATGTTTCAATGGGCTTTTCTCGTATGGGTTTCTGACGCCCTTTCTGGCTCGTCCACAAACCGTGGATCAGCAAAGCAGCAATCGCCACCGCACCCAGAATGATCAAGATAATTCGCAAATCCTGCATTATCGTTTCTCTAAATTTTTGCTTAAGTGTTAAGCCGTGTCGCCGACGCAAGTAGAAATAACATGACTTGAGCCGGAATGTTATCGAAGACAATTACAAGGGTATGTTTACCATCAGAGTTTGACAAGAGTCATATAGGCGAGGATAGGAGAAAAATCGTCATTTTGTGTATTTTTATCTACGATAGTCACCGTTATTGCGGTCAAGTGTGGAGTTTAGTAGTAAAAACGAGCAGTCTCTAGTTACCAACCTAATTTACCGAGGCTACGACAGATGGCTTCGCTGCTACATTCAATAACTCATTTTTTGGCAACTACAGGCTTGGCAGCCTAGCACTTGCTCTTTAAAATATTATTTTTTATCAAGGACCTCTTTTATGTCAGCCTCTTACCATACGGCCAGTGGCCCACATTATTTACTTCGGGGTTTATCGCTAATTTTAGAGCGCGACTTACGACTTTTTGTACTTATTCCGCTAGCCGTTAATTTATTTTTGTTCGGGGGGGCTTTTTATTGGTTTTATTTACAGCTAGACCAGCTATTCGCTTGGTTTGAAGGCGCCATCCCCAGCTACTTACAATGGCTAAGTTATATACTGTGGCCGTTGGCCATTATTTCTATCGCCGTGGTGTTCTCGCTTATATTTACCAGCGTTGCCAATTTTATTGCTGCGCCGTTTAACGGCTTGTTGGCCGAACGGGTAGAACTAAAACTTACCGGCGCCCCATTGCCCGATGCCGGTTGGCTTGACCTGATAAAAGACACGCCTAGGATGCTGGCCCGTGAAGTCCACAAAATGTGGTATTACTTGCCACGGGCACTAGGGTGTTTACTGCTATTTTTAGTGCCCGTGTTGGGCCAAACACTAGCACCGCTAATGTGGTTTGCCTTTAGCGCTTGGATGATGGCCATACAATACTGTGATTATCCTTTCGATAACCACAAAGTAGATTTCAACCTTATGCGACGCTCTTTAGCAGAAAAACGCTCACTTAACTGGGGGTTTGGAGCCACCATAGCACTGTGTTCAAGCCTGCCGGTGATCAACCTGTTAATCATGCCAGTGGCCGTTTGTGGAGCCACGGCCTTATGGGTTGACCATTATACCCAGCTGCGTACTGGCCCGGTATCCAGGTGAACAAAGTTGGAGCTAGGGTAATAACCTACGCCGCCTACTTTTAAATCTAGTGCCGCTTTGCGCAGCTGTGATAGCGGAACATTGGGCAGGCGCAAGTCTATGGCCTGCCCTTTCATGTGATAGCTTTTTTTGGCTACACCACTGCTTTTACGGCGCAGCATGGCGTTAGTGGTTGGCGAGCGATAGCCGGAAATAATTTGAATCTCACCGGCTTTGCCTAGTCGATGCTGTAACAAAAACAATTGATCGAACAGCTTGGGATCGATGTCGTGCTCTTCGTTTTGACGAAAATCGCGCATCACATGATTAAAGGTATTCAACCCTTCTTTCAGGTAGCGTCCTTCTTCCCAAAAGTTAGCAGTAACTTGCTCGCCAGTATGCAGATTATGCAAGCTAAGTTTGCGCACCGGAGCCGATAGACTCGCCTGCGCGGATAGCGGCAGCATAGCAGCCACACCTAACCCACCCGCCCCCATTAAAAATCGACGACGACTCACACCTTGTTGCTGCATAGTGTCTTGTTGTATATCAAGCAGTTGTGCGTGTTGTTTTTCTCTTGCAAAATTAAACATAGTTACAAACTCATTATTTTAAATACTACACAGGTGCACCTGCCAAACAAAAACTCGGTGGTGAAAGGTCAGCAGACCCGAGTCACAACTCGACGTTAAAAGGGAAAAGTAAAAGCTGCCATCATCCATAACTGGCATTTTTTTAACTATCAGCTTTCGACGAATAAGATAAGATGCACCGTACTAATCCGCATAGAAAATACCCTATAACAGGTTAAAAAACCAACGCGATTTTGCGCGTAAACACCACATCAACTGATATTAGGCGCCAAACGGTTGATGCGACTGTATTTTAAAATAACCCTCTCGCCACCATACTGACACTCAACAGCAGATCAGTTTAAAAAACACAAAAAATACCGGAGCAAGTCCGGTATGGTAATCAGAGTTCAGTGGCAAGCGGTGTACTTTAGCTTAGCGCTGTAGCCTAACCCGCAGCAAAGGGGTTCTTTAAGCCCCGATCAAATTTATAAATATCATTACGATAATGCGGCACTCCATCCGCCCCTAACCATCCCGACCAATACACCATAAAAAGCGGTAATGGCTTTGCCACCTTGATCCAGCGGGTTTTACCGCTGGTTTTCAATGCTGCCAATCGGCTGCTACCCAGCTGATCCTGTAACAGCCAGTTGGCCAGCTGTTCGGCGCCTTCTACTCGTACACAGCCCGAACTTAAGTCTCGGCTGTCTCGGCCAAATAGCCCACGAGACGGAGTATCATGCAAATAGATGGCATCGCTGTTGGGCAAGTGAAACTTATAGGCCCCCAGCGCGCTACCGCGGCCGGGGCGCTGACGTAAGCGGTAGGGAAAGCCGCCCCCTTCTTCCAGCCGTCTCTGCCAGATAAATCGGGGGACTACGCCTTCCCCATCGAGCACCTCAAACCCTTGACGCTCTATGTAGCCCGGGTCTCGATATAATTTGGGCACTATGTCTTTGTTGAGAATCGAGCGCGGCACGTTCCACGGCGGGTTGAACACTACATTGGTAATTTTATTGGCCATGACGGGGGTTTTACGTGTATCTCGCCCCACGATTACATTACTTTCCAGCACCATTACCTGATTTTGATACAATCGCATATGGTATTCAGGAATATTTACCAATAGATAAGAAGAGGATAGCTCGTCGCTAATCAAGGTTCTCATCATGCTGCGCATCAGCAATTGCGCGCGGGTTAGCGGCGACGTATCTAACCAAGCATAAGTTTGCGGGCCTATAACTCCATCGACTGTGAGTCCGTGGCGCTGTTGAAAACGGCGCACACCTTCTTCCAACTTGGCATCGTACAATTGCGGGTCGCTAAACTCACTGGTGAGCGACGTACTGTTAACAGCAGCATTACCGATATTGCCACGCAGCAAACTGCTAACCGACGCGCTCGTCGCATTGGACGCACTAAAGGCCTCTTCACTCAGCGCTACACCTTCTGGCACCCCGGTGCTGTCTAGTTCAATATCCAATTCTGGTACTGTGTCCACGTCGGGTACCAAGGCCGTATCTACTTCCATCAACTTGGGCATATCACCCAGCAGCCGCAGCCGCTCTCTAATAGGCTCAACAACCGCTAGCCTTTCACCTGGGCGAACAGTTGCGGTGCGCAATCCTGGCCAAGCAAAGTCACGCTGTTCGATTAAATAGGTTAACTGTTGCTGTAACTGTAAATAATTAGCGAAATTAGGCGTAAGCCCCTGCACGAGTTGCCAGCGACGCTTTAATTGTCCGGCCAGTCGCAAATTATCTTGGTCAGCGGCAACCAGTGACAAGTCTGCTTTTTGCGTACGCAAATACTGTCTATCATTAAAAGAAAGAGTGGCCCAATAGCGCCAAAAACTTTGTAAACCCAGCAGCAGACGATCGTCGGCTGCATCCGAGGCACTTTCTGTGGCCACGGCCTGTTGCCACCACTCGGTTAGCCTGGGGTGTACATCAGCTAACGCCAATTCCAGCCCAAGCTGATGCAGCTGTTGGCGAGCCGCAGGCTCATCCTGCCAACTACTGGCCAGCGCACTACCAATACTTAAGTAAAGTACTAGCCACAGCCCGCTAACGGCTCGACATTTTTTTATCCATTTCCTGTCCATCATCGTAATGTCCGCCTCATCCCTTGAATCTCGCCTTGGTTTGGCTTAGCTCTCGCTCTTCCCATAATATTAAAGAATACCCTGCTTACTATAGCCTTAGTAGCAAACTTCCCTCTAATACACCATTATTTCCACTCGCAGTGATCGATTCATAATGGAATATCATTTTATCATTTAATAACATATGGTTATAACAATTCGTCATTTCTCATTTTAAGCAAAATGGGTAAGCTGGTTACATATCAACGATGATGGCACTAACAAGGAAGAATCACGATGAGCAAAATATTTGAAGACAACACCCTCACCATTGGGCATACGCCTTTGGTGAAATTAAACCGGGTGAGTAAAGGCCGCGTATTAGCGAAAGTAGAAAGCCGCAACCCCAGCTTCAGCGTAAAATGCCGCATTGGTGCCAACATGATCTGGGATGCTGAAAAACGTGGCGAACTGGTTGCAGGTAAAGAGCTCATTGAACCGACAAGTGGCAACACCGGCATTGCACTAGCATTTGTAGCGGCGTCGCGCGGCTATCCGATTACACTAACCATGCCTAACACTATGAGCATAGAGCGCCGTCAGCTGCTAAAAGCGTTGGGTGCCAAGATAGTGCTTACTGAAGGTGCTAAAGGCATGAAAGGTGCCATCGAAAAAGCCATGGAGCTAAAAGAAGTCGCCCCCGAAAAATTTGTATTACTACAGCAATTTAATAACCCAGCTAACCCAGAGATTCATGAAAAAACCACCGGCCCTGAGTTATGGGATGATACCGACGGTGACATTGATGTGTTTGTGGCGGGTGTTGGCACTGGCGGCACCTTAACAGGTGTATCGCGCTATATTAAAAATACCAAGGGGAAAGCCATTACTACGGTTGCGGTTGAGCCCGTTGAGTCTCCGGTGATTACTCAGGCACTGGCCGGTGAGCCATTAACACCCGGCCCACATAAAATTCAAGGCATAGGTGCCGGCTTTATTCCGCAGAACTTGGATTTGTCTTTAATTGACCGTGTCGAGCAAGTAACCAGTGAAGATGCCATTGAAATGGCGCGCCGCTTAATGAAAGAAGAAGGTATTTTGGCGGGTATTAGCTCTGGAGCTGCGGTGGTTGCCGCGAACCGTTTAGCTGAATTACCTGAATTTGCAGGCAAAACAATTGTGGTGATCTTGCCAAGTTCAGGTGAGCGCTATTTAAGCACCGCCTTATTCCAAGGTATTTTTACCGAACAAGAGCTACAAGCCTAAGTAAAAGTGGGCAAGCTTTAACAAGCCTGCCCATTCACTCCCGCACTACATTTCACAGCGCTTATTCTTTTCCTCTCACATCTTAATCCTCACAACTCTAACTTTGGGCTGTGGGTAAGCTTGGCGCTGGGTGCTCGGCGCTGTTATCATTATCATTAAATAATGCTAGGAGCAGCTATTATGGGTTTGTTCGATAAACTGAAGAAAATGGTATCTGACGACTCAACAGACACCATTAGCATTGACATTTTTGCCCCGCTATCAGGGGAGTTGGTCGCCATTGAGGACGTGCCCGATGTGGTCTTTGCCGAAAGAATAGTCGGTGATGGCATCGCCATTAAGCCCAGCGGCAATAAAATTGTCGCCCCATGTAACGGCACTATCGGCAAAATTTTTGAAACCAATCATGCATTCTCTATCGAGTCCGACTCGGGCATCGAGATATTTGTGCATTTTGGTATCGACACCGTCGAGCTAAAAGGTGAAGGTTTTACCCGCATTGCCGCAGAAGGCCAACAGGTAAAAACCGGCGACACTATTATTGAATTTGACTTGGCATTACTTGAAGCAAAAGCTAAATCTACCCTAACGCCGATTGTTATTTCTAATATGGATGAAATAAAAGAGCTAACCAAACGCACCGGTGCCGTTAACTTGGCCGAAGACGTGATATTCAGCGTAAGAAAATAGCGCCTTCGGCAACTAGTAAGCCGTCAGCTTTAAGCTGTCAGCTAAAAACCAACACACCATGTTCGGTAAGCGGTACGTTTTACTCCGTGCGTCATAAGTTAAAGATAAACACCATCTCTTTTAACTGACGGCTTATGGCTGACGGCTTTCCCCATTAGGTAATCATCATGTTTAATTGGCTAAAGCGTTTAGGTCAGCCTACCACCGTTAAACCTGCTCAATTCGCAGAAGAAACCTATCAAGGGTTCGCAATTCATCCCGAACCCTTGATAGAAAACGGGCAATATCGTTTGCATGGCCGTATCACCCAACTTAATACTGGCGAACTACAAGAATATCGCTTGATCCGCTGTGATTTACTTCCCTCTGCAGAGCTAGCAGCCACTCTTATGGTGGCCAAAGCCAAGCGTATGATTGATGAGAATGGCAGCCGCCTTTTTGACTGAATGGCACACTTGGCGCCAGCAATTGCACCATAGCGGCGAACGCCGCATGATAGTACTTGCGGGTAGTGAATCGTGGGCCATCGCTCAAGCAATACGACTAATCCACAACACTTCCTCGCGCCAGCTATGGCTTGGTCAAGCAAGCACTAATCATGCTTGTTTACCCATTAATAAATTTCAAACTGCCTTGGGACAAGAATATGATAGCCTCATATTTAATGCCTTTAGCGGACTGCACCCCGATGCCTTTGGTGCGGCGACAGGTACTTTAGTTGCCGGTGGCCTGATGTTGTTGTTATGCCCACCGCTAGCGGAGTGGCCTGACTATGCCGACCCCGACTTAGCACGTTATGTGGCCCAAGCTGAACAAGCAAAAGATCTTAATAGCCCTTTTTTGCAGCGATTTGTACAGCAGTTGCAACAAGACGATGCCGTTATAGTTTGGCAACAACATACGCCATTCCCCTTACTGCCTGCGCCGTCTGCACAATGCTGGCTGCAACAACGAGATCGCCAAGGCTGCTTAAACACACAGCAGCGTCACGCACTTGCGTGCATGCTGCGTTGCGCCCGCGCCCGCATACCTATGGTATTAACGGCAGATCGAGGTCGCGGAAAGTCGAGCCTACTAGGATTGGCCGCACACCATTTACTACAAGCGGGCTTGAAGGTGCTACTGACCGCCCCTAACCACAAAGCGCCGGCACAGGCGCTGCAACATTGCGCCAGCAAACTGCAATTTATAGCTCCCGATGCTTTACTGGCCGAGCAACCCTATGCCGATATTTTGCTAATTGATGAAGCCGCCGCCATTCCGGTGCCGATGTTGCTTACCTTAGCCGAACGTTATTGCTGCATCTTTGCCAGTACCGAACACGGCTATGAAGGCACCGGGCTGGGCTTTCAACTTAAATTTCAGCCTCAACTGGATGATTTATCGCCAGGTTGGCGCAAGGTGCACCTAAATATTCCCGCGCGCTGGAGCCCTAACGATCCCCTGGAGCCGCTAGTGTTTAGGCTCTTAGCATTTAACGCCGAGCCGCTTGCTCCTCCTTTCGCTACGTCTGCTAATAGTGAGCTAGCTGATACAGAGCGTATGGTTAGCAACCCACTGAGCTACCGCTGGGTAACCCGTGCGGCCTTACTCAATAATGAACCGTTATTGCAGCAGCTGTTTGGCTTACTGACATTGGCACACTATCAAACGCGCCCCAGCGGTCTTCGTCATTTACTGGATGCCCCCGACCTGCTGTTGGCCGCTACTTTCCAGGATAAAGTGCCAGTCGCCGTTGCTCTGCTCACGCGAGAAGGCCCATTATCCACAGCGCTCAGCCAAGGTGTTTGGCGCGGCCAGCGACGCCCTCGCGGTCACTTATTACCACAATCGCTGGCGTTTCATGGCGGGTTGGCACAAGCCACTCAGTATACCTATTACCGAGTGATGCGCATTGTGGTGCATCCTCATATCCAGCAGCAAGGCATCGGCAGTTTGCTATTAAGCTGGCTACAGCAACATTTGCCTCAACAAGTTGACTGCGACTTTATCGGTACCAGCTTTGGCGCCAGTACCTCACTGTTGAATTTTTGGCAAAATAACAGCTTTAAAGCGGTCCGCCTTGGCCAAAGTCGCGACGGTGTGAGCGGCCTGCATAGCATCATGATGCTATGGCCCTGCTCAGCTCAAGCACAAAAAATCTTGCCATGCTGGCAAGGGCAGTTTAGTGCCAATCTGCAAGCTTATCGTCAAGGTATATGGCCAGAAGCATTAAACCCTATTCATCAAACGCTGAGCTTAGCGCTACCTAACTCTTCACCGCAGCAAGATAACCTGATAGCCCATGACTTCGCTTTTTATCATCGAGACCTTATCAGCGATCAACCGGCGCTATCTCGCTTTATTGCCAACCACGCCCCGCTGCGGCCTTTATCCGCGAGCCAGCAGCAACTGTTAAGCGCCTTAGTAATACCTGGGGCCATCCCGTCCTTGGTGGCAAAACAGCAAAAACTGCTCGGACAAAAAGCTGCACTATCACAACTACGCAACACCTTGCAACATTTCTTTAAAGTTCCATCTGAACCATAATTCTATTGTTATCTTTTGAATAAATCGGCTAGGCTAGTACTGTAAAATACTTGTTATTTTCAATATTCAACACTATTACACTGGAGTACGGCTGATGGAATGGCTTACTAATGCGTTAACCTCCATTAATGGAGTTGTTTGGGGTGTACCTATGTTGCTGGGTATTTTGGGCGTCGGGCTCTACCTGCAACTCGGTTTAGTATTTATGCCTATTCGTAAACTGGGCACTGGCTTCAAATTATTGTTTACTAAAACAGCAGCTGGAAAAGGCGAAATATCTCCTTTCAATGCCTTAATGACATCACTAGCGGCCACTATCGGCACGGGTAATATTGCCGGTGTTGCCACCGCCATTTTCTTAGGCGGACCGGGTGCGTTGTTCTGGATGTGGATGACTGCCTTAGTGGGTATGGCCACTAAGTATGCCGAAGCAGTCTGTGCGGTTAATTTTCGCGAAACCGACCAAAAGGGTAACCACGTAGGTGGCCCCATGTACTACATCAAAAATGGCTTAGGTCCGAAATGGGCTTGGCTGGGGGTCGCGTTTGCCTTGTTTGGTGGTATTGCCGGCTTTGGTATCGGTAATACGGTACAAGCCAACTCGGTTGCGGATGTATTAAATACCTCTTTTGGCGTATCACATACCATCACCGGCTTGGTAATGATGGTGTTGGTCGGCTTGGTACTGATAGGTGGAATTCGCTGGATTTCAGAGGTGGCAGGTAAGTTAGTGCCCTTGATGACCGTCGCCTATTTTGTGGCGGGTATCGTGGTATTAGCGATGAACGCCCCAGCGTTGCCGGCAGCTTTTGGCACCATCTTTGAACACGCCTTTACGCCTGTTGCCGCTCAAGGTGGCTTTGCTGGAGCAGCAGTGTGGATGGCCATTCGTTTTGGTGTGGCGCGAGGGGTGTTTTCGAACGAAGCAGGTCTTGGTAGTGCCCCTATCGCTCATGCTGCGGCCAAAACTGACAGCCCTGTGCGTCAAGGCTTGATTGCCATGCTGGGTACCTTTATCGACACCATCATAGTGTGTTCAATTACCGGCTTGGCTATCGTTGTTACCGGCAGTTGGACCAGTGGTGAAACGGGTGCATCACTGACCGCTCTCGCCTTTTCAACATCGGTTCCTGGTGGTGAATATGTGGTCTCCCTCGCCTTAGCGGTATTTGCTTTTACCACTATATTAGGCTGGAGCTTTTATGGTGAGAAGTGCGTGCAGTTTTTGTTTGGCATTAAAGCCATAGTGCCATTTCGTATTGCTTGGGTACTAGCATTGCCAATTGGTGCAACTCAGTCGCTGGAGTTTATCTGGCTGCTGGCCGACACTCTCAACGCCCTGATGGCGATTCCTAACCTGATTGCGCTGGCCTTGTTAAGCCCGGTCGTATTTCGCTTAACCAAGGAATATTTTGCTAAACAAGGGCTGAACACAAAACCCTAAACCGTCAGCGAGCTACTGAGACACAGTAAACAGTGGCAAATAGACTAACCAGTGGGGAGTGAGCTTAGCTCCTCCCCACTTTTTTTGCCTTAGGCTTTAATCGTTGGCCTGATATACTGTGTTGGTGTTCAGCTCATTATTAGGTATCCAACGCATGCATTCTCAACCTCACTATAGTAAACAAGCCATTAGCGAGCTCTGCCTTGCTAACCCCCTACTTAATGAACTGATGGCCCTTAACTCCGTCACTTGGTTTAACCCTGAACGCCAAACCACCGAGCAAGCATTGCCAGCAGTGGGACTCACCGCTGATGACGTTACTGACGCATGTCTGCGCCTAGACCGTTTCGCCAGCTATTTTTGTGCGGCCTTCCCCGAAACCATCGCCAGCAACGGCTTACTAGAATCTCCTCTGCAGGCGATTTCTGCCATGCAACAGGCACTAGCCACTCAATTTCAGCAGCCGCTGAGTGGTCAGTTATTGATAAAGCTCGACAATTTCCTGCCTATCTCCGGCTCTATTAAGGCCCGCGGTGGCATTTATGAAGTATTGCAGCACGCCGAAAAACTGGCGTTAAAAGCGGGGTTACTGCAGCTCTCTGATGATTATTCGCGACTGCACAGCGACGTATTTAGAGATTTTTTCAGTCAATATAGCATTGCGGTAGGCTCAACCGGCAACCTAGGTTTATCGATTGGTATGATAGGGGCAAAGCTTGGTTTTAATACCAGCGTGCACATGTCGGCCGATGCCCGACAATGGAAAAAAGACTTACTGCGCGCGCAAGGCGTCACCGTAGTGGAATACCAAAGCGATTACTCGGTAGCAGTAGCCGAAGGTCGTGCCCAAGCCGAACAAGATCCCAATTGTCACTTTGTAGATGACGAAAACTCGGTGCAACTATTCTTGGGTTATGCGGTGGCCGGGGATCGATTAAAAACACAGTTAACACAACAAGGCATTAAAGTTGACCGAGACCACCCATTATTTGTATATCTCCCTTGCGGAGTCGGCGGTGGCCCAGGTGGTGTAGCCTTTGGTTTAAAGCTGGCGTTTGGTGATGCGGTACATTGTATCTTTGCCGAGCCAACACACTCACCTTGCATGTTGCTGGGCGTGTACACAGGCTTACACGATAATATTTCGGTTCAAGACTTGGGAATTGACAATATCACCACGGCCGATGGCTTAGCCGTAGGCCGAGCATCCGGATTTGTAGGCCGCACTATGGCTCCTATGCTGGATGGTTTTTATACCCTGAGTGATAACGACATGCTGGCGATGCTTGGGCTGTTAAGCGAGCAGGAGCAGATTCATTTAGAACCCTCAGCTCTAGCCGGCATGCCTGGGCCTTGGCGTGTGATTAATGATACAAGCTATTTAAAGCGCCTAGGACTTACCCCTGAGCGCTTAGCCAATGCCCACCATTTGGTATGGGCCACCGGCGGTGGCATGGTACCCGAAGCAGAAATGAAGCAATATTTAGCGCAAGCTGCAAAAATTCGTGAAGGGTAAAGAGTGAAGGGCGAAGGGGAAAACACTCAGCCTCCAGAGACAGTGCATTCTCTATCGTTCTAGTGTTATCACGTCTCCTTCACCCATAACCCTTTACTCCCTTTAAATTCGTTAGCCAAACCAGCCGCGGTTTAGCTTATCTTTACACTGCCAATATTGGCCTGCGTAGCGCTTGGCGCGGGCCTCTACTTTGCGTGACGTTTTTAATAACCAGCCTTTACGATTATGGGTACCTCGACGATAACCGCCCCAACCATCGTGATAATTTAAATATTGCCCATAAGCATCCCACTTCGAGACGCCATTTATTTTGCTGGTCTTACTCATATACCAGCCCATAAAATCCAAGGCATCGTCAAAATTACTGCGACTGGCCCAGCCATTACCACTTTCACGCTGATAATCTGCCCACGTGGCTTTTTTTGCCTGCGCATAGCCATAAGCATCTGATGCTCGACCATAAGGAATAAACAAAAAGTAACGCATTGGCGGCTGAGCATCGTGCTTAAAGCTACTTTCCTGATACATCATCGCCATGGTCACATGCACCGGAGCGCCCCACTTCTCACGCGCTTTATCAGCAGATTTATGCCAACTTTTGTGCTCCTCAAAAATAGCACAAATGTTTTCTGGATTACGCGGTGGTGACGCTGCACAACTACTTAGTAATATGACACCAAGCAAGCAGGCAGTAATTTTTAGTATTCGATTCATTAGGCTGGCTCATTGGGTAATAAGTAACTTCAAATAGTGCCTACTAGTTAGAAGAACGTCCAGCTTAAGGCTCGTTCGATGCCAACGCAGTGGCAGTGTGCTTTGTTAGCAGCAATTGTCACAGTTCTGCTAGAATGCGGTATCAGCTGACTCAGCTATGGAACGTTTAAAGCACACCTAGGTGCTGCTCACTCAAGGAATATCAATGCGCTTTTATTTTCCCATCATCATTATTGATGAAGACTTTCGCACCGAAAACACCAGTGGTTCAGGTATTCGTGAGTTAGCCGCCGCAATAGAAAAGTCCGGTATGGATGTGGTGGGTTATACCAGTTACGGTGATTTAACCTCGTTTGCGCAGCAGCAAAGCCGCGCCGCGGGCTTTGTATTGTCCATAGACGACGAAGAGCTGGCCGGTAGTCCAGAAGAAGCACAAGCGGTGCTAGCCCAACTACACCGTTTTGTAGAACAAATTCGCCATCGCAACCCAGACATTCCCATTTATTTGTATGGTGAAACCCGGACCGCGCGCCACATTCCTAATGCTATTTTGCGCGAGCTGCACGGTTTTATTCATATGCATGAAGACACCCCAGACTTTGTGGCGCGCCACATTATTCGTGAAGCAAAAAGCTACTTAGATAAACTAGCACCGCCCTTTTTTCGCGCATTAACTCATTATGCCCAAGACGGTTCTTATTCTTGGCATTGTCCTGGCCATTCTGGCGGCGTGGCATTTTTAAAATCTCCCGTTGGCCAAATGTTTCATCAATTTTTTGGTGAGAATATGCTGCGCGCCGATGTCTGCAACTCCGTCGACGAACTGGGTCAGCTGCTGGACCACACCGGACCAGTTGCGGCGAGCGAGCGTAATGCGGCACGGATATTTAACGCCGACCATTTATACTTTGTGACGAACGGTACCTCCACATCCAACAAAATCGTCTGGCATTCTACCGTGGCCCCCGGCGATATAGTGGTGGTGGACCGCAACTGCCATAAGTCGATTTTGCACGCCATTATGATGACGGGGGCGGTACCGGTATTCTTAATGCCCACCCGCAACCATTACGGTATTATTGGCCCCATCCCGCGTAGTGAGTTTGAGCCGGCCCGCATTCGCGAGAAAATGCTGGCCAATCCGTTCTGCCGTGAGCTATTAGCCAAAAATCCCGAGCTCAAGCCTCGGGTGTTGACCATTACTCAGTCCACCTACGATGGCATTTTATATAACGTAGAAGAGATCAAAAATCTGCTCGACGGCGAAATAGAAACCCTGCACTTTGATGAAGCTTGGCTGCCCCACGCCGCCTTCCATGACTTTTATGGTGACTACCACGCCATTGGCGAAAATCGACCACGCTGTGAAAAATCGATGATCTTCTCGACTCAATCTACGCACAAGATGCTGGCAGGTTTATCTCAAGCGTCACAAATATTGGTGCAGGATGGTATCAATAATCGCTTAGATAGAGACGTGTTCAACGAAGCCTACTTAATGCACACCTCTACCAGCCCACAGTATGCAATTATTGCCTCGTGCGATGTGGCCGCCGCTATGATGGAAGCGCCGGGCGGTACCGCCTTGGTAGAAGAGTCGCTGTCTGAAGCGCTAGAGTTTAGACGTGCCATGCGTAAAGTCGGTGATGAGTACGGCAGCGACTGGTGGTTTAAAGTGTGGGGGCCGGACGACTTAACAGACCACGGCTTAGATGATCGCGATGCGTGGATGTTGCACGCAGGCGAAAGCTGGCATGGCTTTGGTGATGTAGAGCCCGGCTTTAATCTACTAGATCCCATTAAAGCCACTATTTTAACCCCCGGCCTTAATGTGGAAGGCAATTTTTCCGATACTGGCATGCCGGCGGTAGTGGTCACTAAATACTTAGCCGAACACGGTATCGTGATCGAAAAAACCGGTCTTTATTCGTTCTTTATTATGTTTACTATTGGCATTACCAAAGGCCGTTGGAACAGTATGGTGACTGAGCTTCAGCAGTTTAAAGACGATTACGACCACAACGTGCCGTTGTGGAAGGTGCTGCCCAAGTTTATTAAGAGCCACCCCAGCTACGAACGCGTGGGGTTACGTGATCTGTGCGATCACATTCATCAAATTTACAAAGAAAACGACGTGGCCAAGCTGACCACCGAAATGTATTTGTCCGATTTGATCCCATCGATGAGGCCGGCCGATGCCTTTGCAAAAATGGCGCATAAGCAAATAGAGCGAGTGTCGATTGATGAGCTGTCCGGCCGTACCACCGCGGTAATGGTTGCCCCGTACCCACCCGGCATTCCGCTGTTGATCCCCGGTGAGATGTTTAACGACACCATCATTAGCTACCTTAAGTTTGCCCGTGAATTCAATAATCGCTTCTCGGGCTTTGAAACCTATATTCACGGCCTAGTGTCCGAAGAGCGTAACGGACAAACACATTACTTTATTGACTGTATTCGCTAACCTCAATCATCTTAAGGCGCTTGCATTGCAAGCGCCTTTACGTTGTATACGTGAACAAGGAAAACTAGATATGGCGGTCGTATTGCAAATCGATTTCACCTTTCCTGCCCACATGATGGGGGATGCACTCACTCAAGGTGCACTGCAACTGGCGCATTCTATTAATGAAGAGCCGGGCTTTATTTCTAAAATTTGGACTGAAAATATCCGCACTGGTAAAGCTGGCGGTATTTATGTATTTAGCGAACACGCACTGGCCGAACGCTACGCAACAATGCACAGCTCGCGGGTGGCTGCTATGGGGGCCACCGATATTGTCGTTAAAGTTTTTGATATTAATACCGAACTGACCGATATTAATCATGGTCGCTATCAGTGTTAACAGCTTAATATAGATGTATTTCAGTTGATGGTACTCACGAACTCAAGTCGCATGATGCGCTAGGGCTAACGGGCTTAAAGGAGTAAGCAAGATGACATTGAAAAAAACGGCGTTAGCCTCTGCGCTAATCACCGCATCGCTATTGGCAATAGCAGCGCCCAGTTTGGCCGCAACCGTTCCGACGGGCATCACCTTGGCCAAACAACAACACTTGATTAAAGATAACGGGGCTGAACCGGCGACGCTGGATCCGCATAAAACAGAAGGCGTGCCCGGCGCCAATATACAACGTGACTTGTTTGAAGGCTTAGTATCCTCTGGTTCTAACGGAGAAACCGTGCCCGGCGTAGCCGAGCGTTGGGAAACCGACGATAATAAACGTTTTGTTTTTCACCTACGCAGCAACGCTAAATGGTCTAACGGCGAGCCCGTTACCGCCCACGATTTTGAATACAGCTTTAAACGGGCCATCGATCCTAATACCGCTTCGCCTTACGCTTGGTATCTAGAAACACCGACCATTGCCAATGCCTCAGCTATTCTGGCTGGGGATAAAACACCAGCGGCCTTAGGTATTAAAGCGTTAGATGCACATACGTTAGAAATACAGCTAGAGCATTCGGTGCCCTACTTCGTCACCATGCTGTCTCACACCACCACCTACCCGGTTTATCGCCAAGCGATTGAACAACACGGCGATAACTGGACCAAACCCGGAAATTTAGTCTCTAATGGCGCTTATACGCTAAGCAGCTGGCGGGTGAACGAAAAAATCGAACTGGTGCGTAATACCCACTATTGGGATAACGAACACACGGTGATCGATAAAGTAGATTACTTACCCATTACCTCACAAAACGCCGCCATGAACCGCTTCTTGGCTGGCGAAATAGATCTCACCAACGAAATGCCCATCGAGCATTTTAAACGACTGAATAAAGACTATCCCGAGGCGGTGCATATCACCGGCTACGTGGGTACTTATTACTATATTTTTAACACTCAAAAACCACCGTTTGATGATGTACGAGTGCGCAAGGCGCTGTCTTATGCCATTGACCGTGACATTATTGCCAAGCTTGTGATGGGGCAAGGCCAACTTCCCGGTTACACCCTAACGCCAGAGATCGTCGAGGGTTTTACTCCACCTAAACTGGAGTGGGCGAATTGGACCCAAACTGAGCGTAATACCAAGGCGCTCGCACTGCTTAACGAAGCCGGCTTCAATACTCAAAACCCGCTAAAATTCGAGTTGCTATATAACACCAGCGAAAACCACAAAAAAGTAGCGGTCGCTATCGCCTCCATGTGGAAGAAAACCTTAGGCGCACAGGCAGAGCTGGTTAACCAAGAGTGGAAAACCTATCTGGATACCAAAACTCAGGGCAACTTTGATGTAGTCCGTGCCGGGTGGATTGCCGATTATAACGAGGCTTCTTCCATGCTGGATTTACAGCAAAGCACCCATGGCAATAACGACGGTAAATACGCAAGCTTACAGTACGATCAGTTAATGAAGGCCACTCGCTTTATTGTAGATCCAGCTGCCCGCAACGCCAAATACACCCAAGCCGAACAGATTTTGGCCGCCGATATGCCCATTGCTCCTATTTATCAGTATGTAACCGCACGTTTAGTGCAAGAGCGACTGGGCGGCTACCCCAATAACCCGCTTAATAATCTCTACTCCAAAGACATGTATCTTAAGGCCGAAAAATAACGGCAACTAACGGTCGGTGTATGCCACCGGCCGATTTTCAAAAGCAGCTCAGCTGCTGACCATCATTATCGCCTTAGTACTATCAAGCCAATAAGAAACCGCACTATAAGCGTCTTGCACTCCGTCGCTTATGCCTTTCATGGCTCTGGCCTAAAGGGATAAACAATGATTATATTTATAATAAAACGGCTGCTAGAAGCCATTCCGACTCTGCTGGTATTAATCACCATTTCTTTTTTTATGATGCGCTTTGCTCCCGGCAATCCATTTAGTAGCGAGCGCAGCTTGCCACCCGAGGTGCTGGCCAATATTGAAGCTAAATACGGCTTAGATAAACCGGTGATCGAACAGTACTTCAGCTACCTAGGTAATTTATTACAGGGCGACTTAGGTCCTTCTTTTAAATACAAAGATTTTTCGGTAAATGAGTTGGTAGCTCAAGCGCTACCCGTATCCGCAGAAATCGGTCTATATGCTTTTTTGGGAGCGGTGTTCTTCGGCGTATTACTGGGTATTATCGCGGCGCTAAAACAAAACAGCTGGCTGGATTACCTCACCATGTCCACCGCCATGATCGGGGTGGTGATCCCCAGTTTTGTGCTAGCGCCTATTTTAGTACTGATATTCTCTCTCACCTTAAAGTGGTTACCCGCAGGCGGCTGGAACGACGGTGCTGCCGCTTACTTGGTGCTGCCAGTAATGGGCATGATGATGCACTACATTGCCACTATTGCTCGCATTACCCGCGGCTCGATGATTGAAACCATGAACGCCAACTTTATTCGTACCGCCCGTGCCAAGGGGCTGCCGCTACGCAGCATTGTTGTGCATCATGCCCTGCGGCCCGCGATGTTACCGGTGGTGTCTTATCTTGGCCCAGCCTTTGTTGGCATTATTACCGGTTCGGTGGTCATCGAAACCATCTTTGGCCTGCCCGGTATTGGCCAGTTGTTTGTAAATGGCGCCCTAAATCGGGACTATTCCATGGTGCTCGGACTCACGATTTTAATTGGCGCCCTCACCATTACCTTTAACGCTTTGGTCGATATTTTATATGCGGTTATCGATCCTAAAATTCGCTATTAGGAGCCTAGTATGGTGGTGATTAAAGCCAAACGTGAGGCCGTTACTCAATTTTCTAAGCAACTGGATGATCCTTCGCTCTCCATAACCGGCCGCTCGCTGTGGCAGGATGCTCGTCGTCGATTTCTAGCCAATCGAGCGGCTCTTGCCAGTCTAGTAATCCTAGGTTTGATCTCACTGCTGGTATTATTCGGCCCCTACCTTTCATCCTATGCCTATGATGATACCGACTGGGGCGCCATGATGGCCGCCCCCAGCATAGAAAACGGCCATTACTTTGGCACCGACTCCCTGGGCCGAGACTTATTTGTGCGCAGCTTAGTGGGTGGGCGAATTTCGCTGATGGTGGGCTTAATGGGTGCCTTGGTGGCGGTGGTTATCGGAACTTTATATGGTGCAACGTCTGGCTTTATTGGCGGGCGTACCGACCGCATCATGATGCGACTGTTAGAAATCCTCTACTCGTTTCCATTTATGTTTTTTGTGATCCTGCTAGTGACATTTTTTGGCCGCAATATCCTGCTGATTTTCTTTGCCATTGGTGCAGTTAGCTGGCTGGATATGGCGCGTATTGTCCGCGGCCAAACCTTAAGTTTAAAAAATAAAGAATTTATCGAAGCCGCAAAAGTGGGCGGCGTCAGCAGCATGACTATTGTTACCCGCCACATAGTGCCTAACGTACTAGGCATAGTGGCAGTTTATGCCACCTTGTTGGTACCCGGCATGATCTTGTTTGAATCGTTTTTAAGCTTCTTAGGCCTAGGCGTGCAAGAGCCGATGACTAGCTGGGGCGCCCTGTTAAACGAAGGCTCTAAGTCAATGGAAATTGCCTTATGGCAGCTATTATTCCCAGCCGGTTTTATGGTGGCCACGCTGTTTTGTTTTAACTTTTTAGGGGACGGTCTACGTGACGCCCTCGATCCTAAAGATCGCTAGCGGAGATCGCTAAATGACGCTATTACATGTACAAGACTTACGAGTCGAGTTTACGACTCCGGATGGTAATTTAGTGGCGGTGAACGATCTGACTTTTTCTCTAGTGGCGGGCGACACCTTAGGCATAGTAGGCGAGTCTGGTTCAGGGAAAAGCCAAACCGCCTTTGCCATTATGGGGCTGCTGGCCAAAAACAATCATACTCAGGGATCCATTCTATTTAACGATCTACAACTGCTTGGCTTGCCAGAAAAAGCATTCAATAAAATCCGCGCCAAACAAATAGCCATGATCTTTCAAGATCCCATGACCTCGCTTAACCCCTACCTGAAGATTGGCCACCAACTAATGGAAGTGCTGACTCTACATAAAGGCATGAGCAAACATGATGCTTTTGAAGAGTCAGTACAAATGCTAAACGCAGTACAGATCCCCGAAGCGCGACAGCGCATGAATATGTATGCCCACGAATTATCTGGCGGTATGCGTCAGCGGGTGATGATTGCCATGGCGCTGTTATGCCGCCCGCAACTGCTCATTGCCGACGAGCCCACGACGGCGCTGGATGTAACCGTGCAAGCACAAATAATGAGCCTGATCAATGAACTAAAAAAAGAGTTTAGTACCGCGATTATCTTGATAACTCATGACTTAGCGGTAGTAGCGGGCAGCTGTGAGCAGGTACTGGTGATGTATGCCGGCAGAACCATGGAAGCCGGCTCGGTTAACGATATTTTTTATCGTCCCACTCACCCTTACAGCCAAGGGCTATTGAACGCCATCCCTCGCCTTGATAGCCAAAACGAATACTTAGCCACTATCTCCGGCAATCCACCTAATCTCTTGCACTTGCCCGCCGGCTGCCCTTTCCAGCAACGCTGCCCACACGTACATAACATCTGCCGCATCACCGCACCGCCACTCACCGCATTTGGAGCCGATCGCTATCGCGCCTGCCATTGGCAAGGAGACAGCCTTGAGCAAGAGTGAAATCCTAAACAAACAGCCCGCTTCAGCTCAACCACTGCTATCGGTCAACGGGCTCAAGGTCCATTTCAGCATTAAACAAAAACACGCCTGGCCCTGGACCCCCCCCGCCACACTAAAAGCGGTGGATGGCATTAGTTTTACCCTCAATGCCGGCGAAACCTTAGGGATCGTCGGCGAGTCTGGCAGTGGTAAATCTACCCTCGCTCGCGCCATTATCGGCCTTGTACCAGCCGATGCCGGCAATGTGATCTGGCAGGGGCAAGATCTCACCCAAGCCAGGCCTAAGGCTCTGCGCGAAATACGCCAAGACATACAAATGATCTTTCAAGATCCGCTAGCCTCACTCAACCCGCGCATGACGATTGGCGATATAATTGCCGAACCACTGCGCACTTTTTATCCGAACATGAGCAAGGCCGAGCGCAAAGAAAAAGTCAGTGCCATAATGGCCAGAGTGGGTTTACTACCTAACCTTATCAACCGCTATCCCCATGAATTTTCGGGCGGCCAGTGCCAGCGTATCGGCATCGCCCGCGCACTGATCCTAGAGCCAAAATTGATTATCTGCGACGAGCCGGTTTCATCTCTCGATGTTTCCATTCAAGCACAAGTGGTTAATCTCCTCAAAGAGCTACAAGTAGCAATGGGCTTAGCCCTAATTTTTATCGCCCATGACTTATCGGTGGTAAAGCACATTTCCAATCAGGTGTTGGTCATGTACTTGGGCAAGCCTGTCGAGTTAGGCACAAGCCAATCATTATTCGCCAATCCCAAACACCCTTATACCCAGGCCCTCATCAGCGCCGTGCCCACTCCCGATCCCGAATTTGAGCGTAACAAACAACAACCGTTGCTCAGGGGAGAACAGCCCTCCCCCATCAAACCGCCATCTGGCTGCGTATTTCGCACCCGCTGCCCACTTGCGGATGCAAGCTGCTCTCACATCAAACCAATGCTAAAAGGCAGCCTTGGGCACAGCGTAGCTTGTTTAAAAGTCGTTATGGATGACAGAAAGTTTTAAAAATAGCCTAATACCAATCCCACTAAATTTTTGATCTATCTTAAGCTTGGAGTGTTAGAGTTACCTGTAGACAACGTCATCAGTCACCTTTCTGGCGCATATTCGGATCTAGATTTGCAGTTGAGCTTAGTTCTTGGCGTTATATTTTGCCTGTCTCACTCAGTAATTAAATACAGACATTCACTAAATTTCAGCTAAAAATGAGCCTGACATGTTCAGGCCCATGTAATGTAAAAACTCAGACTAATAACATAAATCAGTCATTAAAGTATCATGCTCTTCTTTTACTTCATCAATCATTTGGCAAAATTCAATAGCATCGCGATAAGAAAGATCTAACTGAATAGACTTCGACCCAGTATTATCTTTCGCGTGACATTCTAATAAAACGTACTGTTCGTTTGGCGTAAAATGTATTAACGCCAACTTACTTCTTATCCATTGACCATTTTTAGGAACCGCTATTTCAATAGTACAACAGGGCTTAATTATAATTTCAGCATAAGTAGTAGCATCGCTTTGCAGCGCATATCGACACTTTCTCGCTAACATGGTGGTCTCCTTTATTCTTGATATATTTCAAGAAAATAAGTAAAACATCCGCCAACAAAATAGAGCGTTTTTTATACATTTGCTCGATATTACACCAATTGCAATTACTTGCAAGGCAACAGCTAAACCCCTCAACCACAAGCTTCTGTCGGTTTAGCGCATAAATAATGAATCTCCGACGGTTAAACATGCGCTTAGACACAACCAAGATCAGCATTGTTGGCACATAATGTCGATACAGGCGACCTTATACCAATCGCACTAATTAAGTAGTCTTTTTTTGCTTCCTATAAAGGTCCGATAAACGGCCTACTCCACCGACACGCTGCCAGGGTTAATGAGATTCACCATTTTAATTTACTGCGAATATTCACTGGATATTCGGTCTGATTAAAATAGTTCATCTCGGCGGAACACACTCGCCTATGACGCTCAAACACATAATACCAACCCACCCCGAGCGTAGGGTCGCCTTATTTAGGCAAGGAATATTCGATCTCTTTAGGCCGTGCTATGGTTTTTGGTCGATTGAAATCGACCCTACGATCAGGATGGCTCCTTGTTTTTTGTAGGGGCGAATTCATTCGCACAATAATGGTGGCACGGCCTAAAAGAGACCAACCTACAAAACTAACGTGAGACCTTGACACCCAACAGAGTACCTACAGAAGACATAAAAATTTGATCAGTTAGTTTTCCTGATTGGTATAACCCTTTTGAACACCGGTCTAATACCAATCACACTAATTAATTAGTCAACTTAGTCCAATCCCTAAAGCAGAGTGAAATGACTCTTT
>NZ_JBHTJS010000021.1:0-521 GCF_042676125.1 Oceanisphaera ostreae | reverse complement strand
ACCCAATTAAAAAGCCCGATTCGAAAGAGTCGGGCTTTTTTTCGTCTGCAGAAAGGTGAAAAGTGAAAGGTGATACCAATCTGGAAAACTAACTGATCTATTTTTGTTTGTATAAAAGCCGAACAAAGAGTCAACTCCACCGACCCGCTGCAAGCACATCCGTGTGACGCTCAAACACATAACATCCCTGTTATGTGATGGACGGTGGAGCTGATCTCTTTATCCGTCCCTAGGCTGCGAGGTCGCCTGTTGGTGCGCTTTACAGACAGCTCAGAGCTTAAGGAGAGGCAACAGAGATCGGCTCCCACGACCGTGACAATGCCAGGGATGGCATTTCCTGAGCCCCCAGGGATGGGTTTATGGCGTGTCGTGGGAGCTGACGCTGTTTCCTCTCGTATCCGATTTTAAACTAGATCAGATTTTTACTTAGATTAGTATAAATAAGCAGTCTGCTTTTATACCAATCGCACTAAATAAGTAGTCTGCTTTTACTTCCTATAAAGGTCGGATAAACGGCCTAC
>NZ_JBHTJS010000020.1:0-1417 GCF_042676125.1 Oceanisphaera ostreae | reverse complement strand
TACCGTATTGTCTGTCCGATCAAACCTTGATCAAATTGAACGAAAACTGATCATGCGTCGGCCCTGCCCTCCTAATCCACAAGAGCTAATTAAAGCTATTTTAGTGGACTTCGAAGCGAAGCTGGGTGATAAGGCTAGCGAAACAGCAGCTAATATCAACCCGATGGCCGCGGCTTTAATGTCAGGTTCTGGCAACAAGTTCACTTTTAAGATCGAAAATGGTGAAACCACTATGAATGGCGAAAGATTATAACTAGCACGCAGGGTTTATAATGAAATTAGCGAACCTTATCTAATCGCTTGTATTGTACTTTATATATAGCAACTAAGTTATTTATATAAACATTCCCATGCCATTATGGGGGTGTTTATTTATCAAAGAAAAAAATACGTAACGGTACACTATTTTTAGTGAATAATTAACCTACTTCTCTTGGCTGTAATAATCTGGCTATGTCATGTTCGATGGAGAATAGCTCCTCATCCGCCCCTATGTTATGGAGTTGCCCGCAGGTAGCGGTAATCGGCAAGTCTGAGCATGATGTAGTGTAAAATGTAAGGGCGGTCAACTTTATTTGAATGCAGTTGTATTAGAAGTGAATAATGGCATTATGAAAGTCGCCGAAGAAAGCCAAGAGGATTTAAAATTAGAAAGTGTTGATAAATAATAATAAGGTGTATTAAATTAAGTTTTTATTATTAATGTTTTGTGTGTTGGCTCTTAAACCAAACTTTGTTTTTGCATCTGAAGAGTTTGTCGTTGCCATCGATGTTGGTCATACCAAGAAAGATGCTGGTGCAATCAGTGCTAGGGGAGTGGCTGAGTATGAATTTAACCAAGCCATGGCAAGTGCCATTATTGAACGGATGCAAGGTGTTAAAGATATACGTGCATTTATTGTTGAGGCTGATAATGGCGAAATAACTTTAGCGGAAAGAACGGAGATTGCCAGCCAAAATAATGCAGACTTATTTATCTCTATACATCATGACTCGGTGCAAGAAAAATATCTTAAGTCTTGGGAATATCAAAATAAGAAGAATCATTATAGCGATGAATTCGATGGTTATTCAATTTTCGCATCACAAAAAAACCGATACAGTAAAGAAAGTATGCTGTTCGCTAAAATGTTAGGGGCCAAGTTGAGATACGGCGGTTTCACTCCAACGTTACATCATGCAGAAAAGATCAAAGGAGAGAGTAGGGAGCTGCTAGATGAATCTTTAGGTGTCTACTTATTTGATGATCTTGTGGTGTTGAAAACAGCGAGCATGCCAGCGATTCTTTTAGAATGTGGTGTAATTGTGAATAGAAAAGAAGAGTTACTAGTTAGTGGTGAGCAGTTTAGAAGTAAGCGCCCTTAAATCAGCACTTTAGCGCTTAAATACACATTTCACGAGCACGTTAGCTTAACTT
>NZ_JBHTJS010000019.1:0-52213 GCF_042676125.1 Oceanisphaera ostreae | reverse complement strand
TTTGGTTCGGTATTGCATACACTTCCTCACTCTGAAGAAGTGTCTACTTATTCGGGGCCATTCCAAGCACTTAACTCAACATTCATAATTAAAAACTCAACACTAGTATGTAGCTGCTGGGACTGCGGAGCAGGATGGTTTTTAAATCCCGCAAAGAAACGTCATCCTCGCGTAGGCGGGGACGGGAGTACCAGCTACTCTTTATTCAAAACATGAGCAGCCTACAAAATACACCGAACATTGTAGCCAGCGCTTCAGCTGCTGGGACTGCGGAGCAGGATGGTTTTTAAATCCCGCAAAGAAACGTCATCCTCGCGTAGGCGGGGACGGGCATCCAGGCTTTGTGGCGCAGAACGGTCAGCCTGCGGGACGCCGGCAAAGGACACTGGACCCCCGCCTTCGCGAGGGTGACGATAAAGGTAAGCCAGCGCTTTAGCTGCTGGGACTGCGGAGCAGGATGGTTTTTAAATGTCTGCAAAGGACACTGGACCCCCGCCTTCGCGAGGGTGACGATAAAGGCAAGCCTGCGCTTTAGCTGCTGGGACTGCGAGCAGGATGATTTTTAAATCCCGCTGAGACGGGACTGGCAGCTAAAGCGCCAGCCTACATAAACATCGAACTTTGTAGCCTGCGCTTCAGCTGCAGGGACTGCGGAGCAGGATGATTTTTAAATGTCTGCAAAGGACACTGGACCCCCGCCTTCGCGAGGGTGACGATAAAGGCAAGCCTGCGCTTTAGCTGCTGGGACTGCGAGCAGGATGATTTTTAAATGTCTGCAAAGGTCACTGACCCCCGCCTTCGCGAGGGTGACGATAGGGGTAAGACTGCGCTTTAGCTGCAGGGACTGCGGAGCAGGATGGTTTTTAAATGTCTGCAAAGGTCACTGGACCCCCGCCTTCGCGAGGGTGACGATAGGGGTAAGACTGCGCTTTAGCTGCAGGGGCTGCGGAGCAGGATGATTTTTAAATGTCTGCAAAGGGCACTGGACCCCCGCCTTCGCGAGGGTGACGATAAAGGTAAGCCAGCGCTTTAGCTGCTGGGACTGCGAGCAGGATGGTTTGGTCGTTGATCTTAATTTATAGCTAGCAGCTTTGCTTTCGGCAGTCTTACCCATAAGTATTTTTTCAGATCTAATCACTATTGTTCCGTGGGTTTCGTGGATTCCGTGGCAAAAAAAAGTATTTGTATTTTGATCTCTCAGTAACTGAACGCTTAAAGCTTTCGGCTTCAAGCTATCCCACACACCTGTTAAACTGGGTGCAATTAATTAGTCTGGAGAAATGTATGTTTGCAGTTATTTTTGGTCGTCCCGGTTGCCCGTTTTGTGTTCGTGCTAAAGAGTTGGCAGAAAAGCTCACCGAACAGCGTGACGATTTTAACTTTCGCTATATCGATATTCATGCCGAAGGCATTTCTCAAGCAGATCTAGAGAAGACCGTCGGCAAGCCGGTAGAAACCGTGCCACAGATTTTTCTCGACCAAGCACACATCGGCGGCTACACCGAGTTTGAAGCCCACGCCAAAGCCAACTTAGGCCTGTTTGATTAAAACAAGCGCCCGGCGCCCAGCACCAAGCGCCTAGCTAAAAACACATCGACAAAAGATATCAAACCAGCGCTCTAGGTTCGGTGTTTATCTTTAGCTGGGCGCCGGGCGCTTGGTGCTCGGCGGTGTTTGCCCTTATCTGACCGCTGAAAGCTGATCGCTGACCGCTTTAATTACCGCTTCCCCCTTTTCATCTTGATTGCAAAGTCTCATTATGGGCATATCACTAGTCTTTGCTGGCCAGTGGCTCCCAAATGGCGTTATTGCGGTACCACGGAAGGTATGAACTGCCCCTGTGTACGACACGTTGTTCGGTGACTGCCCAGGCTGAAGCTTATTCCGAGGCCGTTTGTACTCATGTATTCCCTAGATAAATCACACAAGTTAGCTAACGTCTGTTACGACATTCGCGGTCCGGTTCATAAAGAAGCCCGTCGCCTAGAAGACGAAGGCCATCGCATTCTCAAGCTTAATATTGGTAATCCGGCAAGCTTTGGCTTTGATGCCCCAGAAGAGCTGCTCAAAGATGCCATCGTTAACATGCCTACCAGCCAAGGGTATTGTGAGTCTAAGGGCCTGTTTTCGGCCCGCAAGGCCATTATGCAGTACTACCAGCAGCAGGGGCTGCGCACCACTGATGTAGAAGATATCTACATTGGCAACGGGGTGTCTGAACTAATTGTAATGGCCATGCAGGCGTTGCTTAATAATGGCGACGAAATTTTAGTACCTTCGCCAGATTATCCGCTGTGGACCGCCGCCGTTACCTTGTCAGGCGGCAAGGCGGTGCATTATCAGTGTGATGAACAAGCCGATTGGTATCCTGATTTAGACGATATTCGCGCTAAAATCAGCCCGCGCACCAAAGGCATCGTGCTGATAAACCCCAATAACCCTACTGGGGCTGTGTATGACAGCGAGTTTTTACTCGAGGTTATTGAGATTGCGCGACAAAACAAGCTCATTATTTTTGCCGACGAAATTTACGATAAAATTTTGTATGACGATGTCGTTTTCCGTTCTGTATGCACCTTGTGTGACGATGTGTTGGTGGCCACCTTTAACGGCTTATCTAAGAGCTATCGGGCCGCCGGATTCCGTCAAGGTTGGATGATGATCAGCGGACCTAAGCATCAGGCCAAGGGATATATAGAAGGCCTAGAAATGCTGTCGTCCATGCGACTGTGCGCCAACGTACCTATGCAGCATTGTATTCAGGCGGCACTGGGCGGCTATCAGAGTATTAATGAACTGGTGTTATCCGGTGGCCGGTTACGCCAGCAACGCGACGTGGCGTGGCAGCTACTGAACGATATTCCTGGGGTGTCTTGTGTTAAGCCTAAGGGCGCGATTTATTTATTTCCGCGTCTAGATCCAAAGGTATACAACATTAAAGACGATCAAAAGATGGTGTACGACTTGTTGCTGCAAGAAAAGCTGCTGATTGTGCAAGGCACCGGCTTTAACTGGCCCACCCCCGATCACTTTCGTTTAGTCACCCTGCCCCGCGTAGAGGTACTAGAAGACGCCATCGAGCGCCTAGCCCGCTTCCTTAAGCATTATCGGCAATGAAAAAGCGGTAAGCCGTAAGCTGTACGCTGTCAGTTAAAGACAAACCCTAGATCCTGATGTGCATCAGGATGACGGCTGAGGACGAGCTCCTGACGTGCGCCTTAAACATAAACACGCGCCGCCCTATGCCGTCATGCCGGACGCGCTCCGGTATCTCGTTTTGTCTTTGAAGGCTCTAAACCTAAGTGCGAGATCCTGATGTGCATCAGGATGACGGCTGGGGGCGAATCATTTCAGCTTAATCGAATATCCAGTGAATATTCGCAGTGGGCTGAAACGATGAGTATCAACTCCTAAAGCGTCGGACTACAGGCGAATTGGAGTCTATTTTCTAGCTGACAGCTTATCGCGGAAAGCTGCTACAACAATGGACTCAGTAGATAGAAGAGGTTTTCTAGTACCCGCTGGCGTAGGGGCCGTTGGCGCCACTTTAGCCACGAGACGGGCTTGGTGTCGGCTAGGTAGCCGTCGGCTAGCTGCAGTAGCTCTCCCATGGCTTGGCCGTCATCTATAAGCAGCGTCATTTCAAAGTTAAGCCACAGGCTGCGCTTATCTAAGTTAACGGTGCCCACTAATCCGAATTGATGGTCGACCAACACACACTTGGTATGTAGTAATCCCGCTCCGTAAAGGTGTATTTCTACTCCCGCCTGCAGCAATTCATCGAAGAAGGCATTGCAGGCATAGTTGACCATGCGCGAGTCATTTTTCTCTGGCAATATCAATTGTACTTCTACGCCACGATCAGCCGCTGAACACAGTGCGGCAACGAGCGGATCATCGGGCACGAAGTAGGGGGTGATTAACACCAAACGTCGCCGCGCTTGATAGATGGCCGTTAACAAACTTTGCTGAATGGCATCGCCGCCCATAAAGGGACCCGAGGGCAGTAGCTGCAATTTAAGCGGGCTGTCGAGGCAATTAATGGGGTGATACTCCAGCTGCTCTAACAAGCGTTCGCCGGTTTCCATTTCCCAGTCCCACACAAACAGCGACCAGAATATGGGCACTATGGGCCCGCGAATACGCAGCATAATGTCTACCCACTGGCCCACACCGGCATTTTGTTTAAAGCAGGCAGGATCGACTAGGTTCATGGAGCCGGTGTAGGCAACATCATCATCGATGACCACCAATTTGCGGTGCATGCGCAAGTCTTGTCGCTCAAACAACAGCCGAAATGCCCCCACCGGCAACACTTCTACTACCTTAACGCTCGCAGCTCGTAGCCGCTTTAGCCAGTGACTGCGAAAGAAATCGGCGCTGCCCACTGAATCCAACAACAGCCGACAATCGACACCACGACGTGCGGCAGCCATCAGCGTAAAGGCAATATCATCGGCTCGCCCACCGGCATGCCAGATATAAAACTCTAAATAACAAGAGCTGCGAGCGTCGTGAATATCGGCTTGCAGCGCTGCAAGAATGTCGTCGGGGTGCTGCAACAAGCTCATACCATTGCCGCTCAGCATGGGCATGTTGAGTCTGGCTTTTACTAATTCATAGATAGGCCGAGCGGGTTCGCTTACTTCAAACTTCTGGCCAGGAAAGCGCTCAACCAGTACATTGATCCAGTCGGCGTAGGGGCGATACATGGTTTTGGCCCTGTCGGCTCGTTTGCGGCCCAGACGGACTTCGCCCAATAAGAGGTAGGTGGCGACACCCAAGATAGGGATAGCATAAATAAGTGCCAGCCAAGCTAAAGATACCCCCACCGGGCGACGCTTCATTATCACCCTAAAGGTGACCCCAAACACCAAGCTGGTATGAACGGCAAACAACAGCCAACCGAACAGCGTAGAAATATAATCACTCAAAAATACCTTGCTCCTCTAAAGCGGGACGGTGCAGACTAGGGTCTATTGACCTTTCGCGGTTAAGTTTTGTTCGAGTTAAACGCGTTTTTATCGCGGCGAGTGGGGTGTAGCCTAGTCATTCTAAGCAAACGCCCACTCAACAAAGAGAAAAACGCGTTTAGCCGAACCCGAAGGGCAGCATTTGTGGAGCCTTTCTACGGCGTTATCGCTTATTTATGGAGAATGACTCCATGGCATAAGCGATGCCTTGTATAAAAACCCCACAAACTGCTGCAAAAATAATCTCGAAAGGTCAACAGACCCTAGATAAGATACTAAATTTTGTTGAATGGATGCTATTTGATGAAAATAATCATGTTGTTAGTCATGTTTACCATGAGTGCGCTGGCAAGTGCACAAACTCTAACGCTAACCGAACAACAGCTTAATACCGAGCTTAAAAAACAGCTAGGTAAAGAGTTTCCACTTGGTTTAGGTCAATGGTTGTCGGCCGCAGTAAAAGTGCGAGATGTGAATGTTGAGCTAGGGCGCCAGAGCCCAGATAAAGCCAGAGTATTGGGCCAAGCCTTAATTTCACTTAACCAAGGCCAGCAGCAATATCATTGGGATGTTAGCGGTGACTTTAGTGCTCGCCCTCGCTATGACAATGAACAAGGTGCGCTGTTTCTTGATGAGTTTGAACTGTTAAATTACAGCCTTAACCAAGATGACAGCTCCCAACAGGCGCGTTTTATTTTGCCAATGCTGTTACAGGCATTAACGGGGTATCTATCGCAATATCCGGTGTATACCTTAGATGAGAAAGATCCGCTGCAGCGCCAACTAAAAAATCAGGCAGTAAGCCTAGGCATAACCCCCGGCAAAATATCGCTACATGGGATTGATTGAAAGTCGTAAGGGCAGCGGTAAGCTTGAAGCCGTAAGCGACAAGGCAGACATAAATACACTCTGCCCTCAGCCGTCGTACCGGGCTTGACCCGGTATCTTATTTAGTCTTTGAAGATTAAAAACGAGATCCTGACGTGCGTCAGGATGACGGCATAAATACAAAAGTCTTCCCCCATTGTAGCCAGCGCTTTAACTGCTGGGACTGCGCAGCAGAATGATTTTACATCCCGCTGAAACGGGCCTTTAGGACTTGTGGCGCAGAACGGTCAGCCTGAAGGACGCCTGCAAAGGTCACTGGACCCCCGCCTTCGCGAGGGTGACGATAAAGGCAAGCCAGCGCTTTAGCTGCTGGACTGCGAGCAGGATGGTTTTTAAATCCCGCTGAGGCGGGACTGGCAGCTAAAGCGCCAGCCTACATAAACATCGAACTTTGTAGCCTGCGCTTTAGCTGCAGGGACTGCGGAGCAGGATGGTTTTTAAATGTCTGCAAAGGTCACTGGACCCCCGCCTTCGCGAGGGTGACGGTAAAGGCAAGCCTGCGGGACGCCTGCAAAGGGCACTGGACCCCCGCTTTCGCGAGGGGGACGATCAAGGCAAGCCAGCGCGCTTTCTTTTAGCTGGGTGCCGAGCGCTATGTTTCTAAGTAGGTTTCTAGCTCATTGGGGCTCATGGGTGGGGCGAGTAGTCGACCTTGAACACCGTGGCAGCCGTGTTGGCGTAAAAATGCCCATTGAGCTTGTGTTTCAACTCCACAGGCCACTACGTTGATGCCTAACGACTCAGATAATAATAATAATAATAATGAACGAATGACAGTCTGCGAATACGTACAACTGGGGTTGGTAAACAAGCTGCGATCCAGCTTAATGCCATCAATAGAGATTTGGTTAAATTTGCTGAAGTTAAAGCGCCCTTCCCCTACGTTATTCAGGTAAATTTTAATGCCTACCGCTCTTAGTTTAGTAAGGGTGCCGCTAAGGGATTCGCTACGACGCATCAGATGGTCGCCACACAGTTCTAAGATAAAATCAGCCGGATCAACCCCTTGTTGCTGTAATAAAGCGACTAGCGGCTCTACTCTTAATTGCTCTAGTTCTAGTCCGCTAAGGTTGATGCTAATGCTACCCTGAAAATATTGGTGCGCCCGCCAATAACGTAACTGTTGGGCCGCGGCAATAAACACCCACTCAGCCAAACTGTATAAAGAGCCTGCAGCAGCCGCGGCCGATAAAAATTGTCCGGATATAACACGCCCAATTCGGGGTGTTGCCAGCGCAATAATACCTCAAGACTGAGCAGCTGCTTGCTCTGCGCTGCCAATATCGGCTGATATTGCAAAAAGAACTGACTGTCTGTAATGGCCTGATGAAAGTTGCTACTTAGGCGTTACTGAGATTGTAACTGAACATATTGAGAGTGGTCGAACAGACAGATTTTATTGTGACTATAGCGTTTGGCTTGATACATAGCGGTATCGGCATAACGCAGCAAGCTTTCAATATCTTCACCGTGTTCGGGATAAAAACTAATGCCGATGCTCGCACCGACGCTCAACTCATAGCTGCCAATTGGCACCGGCATTTTAAGCTGGGTCAGTAAATGTTCAGCCTTACTGTGCAAATTAGTTGCCGTTGCGTTGGTACGCCAAATGATCACAAACTCATCGCCGCCGATGCGCGCTACCAGTTCATTGGTATCCGCCTCTTTTTGTAATCGACTAGCTAACTCTTTCAGCACTCGGTCGCCAACGCCATGGCCAAAGTTATCATTAATGGGCTTAAAGCGATCGAGGTCGATAAACAGCAGTGCCAGCGACTCTCCTTTTGCTAATGTTGATTTTAATTTGCTAAACCAACTCAACAAAAAAGTACGATTAGCAGTACCGGTTAATGGATCATGATGGGCAAGATAGCTAAGCCGTTCTTCGGTCTGTTTTAGCTGACTCATGTCATCCAGTATGCCAATAATATGATCCACTCGGCCTTGGCTATCTTTAACCAGATACAACATTAGCCAGTGAGTAACCAGCGCGCCTTTACGGTTATAGTGCTGCACTTCGCCTTACCAGTGATCAAGCTGTAGCAAGTGCTGCCAAATATCACGGTAATAGCGTCGCCGATGCAAACTACCATTAATATTAGTGATATGTGCACCTTGCACCTGAGCCTCATCCAATTCGCTTAGATGACAAAATGCGGGATTAACGTCTAGCACTCGACCACGGGCATCCATCACCACTATGCCCTCTCGGGTATGATGCATGATCTGTTTGGTCAAATTAATTGATCTAGTTGCAAGCTCCCTGAGACTGTCGCTACTCGCCTGTTGCCAAGCAATAGGGGCAGCCCATAACAAGTTACTATGATCCATATCCGTGATCGACTCGTGAGTGAATGGTGTTTTTGTATACATTAGGGTCTGCTGATCTTGATATTAAATATCGACTATTTGCCGTGATGGTTACCAAGCAGCTATATCGTATAGACTCAAGCGAATAATAAAAAGCCCACTTTAGAGTGGGCTTTTTCAAAACTAGAGGCAAACTGCAATTTTAACCGAGGTTTTTCCGTGCATTACGGAAAATTCGCATCCAGCCGCCATCTTCACCCCAACCATCAGGATGCCAAGAGTTGGCCACGGTACGGAACACCCGTTCTGGGTGCGGCATCATAATAGTGACGCGCCCATCTTGGCTGCTCAGCCCGGTAATACCATTGGCAGAGCCGTTCGGGTTAGCCGGATAACGCTCGGTTGTTTGACCGTGATTATCCACAAAACGCAGCGCAACCGTGCCACTGGCTTCAATGGCATTAATGTCTGCGTTTAGGGTTTGTATGCGGCCTTCACCGTGAGACACCGCGATAGGTAGGCGCGAGCCGGCCATGCCCGATAAGAACAGACTAGGCGACTCTTGCACTTCCACTAAGCTAAAGCGCGCTTCAAAACGCTCCGACTGGTTGCGCACAAAGTCTGGCCAGTGTGCAGCACCAGGAATCAGGTCGCGCAGGCGCGAGAGCATTTGGCAACCGTTACATACACCAAGAGAGAAACTGTCTTCTCGGGCAAAAAACGCGGCAAACTGCGCGCGCAATGCCTCGTTAAACAGCACCGACTTGGCCCAACCACCACCGGCACCCAATACGTCACCGTAAGAGAAACCACCACAGGCGACCATACCGGCAAACTCGTCTAACCGGTAACGGCCACTTTGCAGGTCACTCATGTGCACGTCTACTGCCGCAAAACCGGCGCGGTCGAAGGCGGCCGCCATTTCTACGTGCGAGTTAACGCCTTGCTCACGCAAGATGGCCATACGCGGATGCACACCTTTAGCAATATAAGGCGCGGCAATGTCTTCTTTAGGATCAAAGCTCAGCGCAACAGATAACCCAGGGTTATTCGCTTCTAACTTGGTCGCATATTCGGTTTCGGCACTTTCGGGGTTATCGCGCAATGCTTGCATCTGATAGCTGGTTTGTGACCATAAACGGCGCAGCTCGGTGCGAGCCTCCGTGTAGACGGCTTCACCGGCATAAAAGAAGCGCAGCTGATCGTCTTGGTTAGGCGCACCAATCACATGGCTGCACGTCGCCAAGCCGTGGCCGGCTAGACAAGTCAGCACCGCTTCTTTGTCTGCTTGGCGCACTTGTATTACCGCACCCAGCTCTTCGTTGAACAAGGTGGCCAGATGATCGCTACCTAACAAGTCGAGCTCGACATCTAGGCCGGTATTACCCGCAAAGCCCATTTCTGCCAGCGTGGTAAATAAACCGCCGTCACCTTTGTCGTGATAAGCCAACAGTTTCTTATCGGCCACTAGGGTTTGCATGGCATAAAAGAAGCTTTTCAGCTGTGCTGGGCTGTCTAAATCGGCTGGAGTATCGCCGAGCTGGCGATAAACTTGCGCCAATGCCGAGGCACCTAAGCGATTTTTACCATTACCCAAATCGACTAAGATCAGGCTGGTATCACCCTGATCACAACGCACCCAAGGGGTAACGGTGTCGCGAATATCTTTGACCCGTGCAAAGGCGGTGATCACCAATGACAGCGGCGAGGTTACCGACTTGTCTTCACCCGCATCGGTCCAGCTGGTTTTCATCGACATGGAGTCTTTGCCCACCGGAATGGTCAGCTCTAACTCTGGGCATAATTCTTCGCCAACGGCTTTTACTGCTTCATATAAACCGGCGTCTTCGCCTGGGTGTCCGGCGGCGGCCATCCAGTTAGCAGACAGTTTAATGTGCTTAAGCTCGCCAATGTTGGTGGCGGCAATGTTGGTAATGGCTTCGGCAACGGCAAGTCTGGCCGAGGCGGCATAGTCCAGCAGCGCCACGGGCGTGCGCTCGCCCAACGACATGGCTTCACCTACGTAGCTGTCGTAAGACGCGGCAGTTACCGCACAGTCGGCCACCGGCACCTGCCAAGGTCCCACCATTTGGTCTCGCGCGACTAAACCGGTCACGGTTCTATCACCAATGGTGATTAAGAATCCTTTATCGGCTACGGCAGGCAACGTCATTACACGCTCGGCGGCATCTTTTAGCTCGATGCCGCTCAGCTCTAATGCTGGGCTTTGATGACGGTTAGTTATTGCGTCACGCTGCATTTTGGGTGCCTTGCCTAATAACACTTCTAACGGCATATCGATGGGCTGATTGTCGAAGTGAGTATCGTGCAGGCTTAAATGCGGCTCGGCGGTAGCTTCACCCACTACGGCAAATGGCGCGCGCTCGCGACGACAAATGGCTTCAAATTCGGCCAGTCGATCGTTGGCCACCGACATCACGTATCGTTCTTGAGATTCGTTACACCAAATTTGCAGCGGGCTCATGCCCGGCTCATCGTTAGGAATGTTACGCAAGTCGAATCGACCACCACGGCCACCGTCGTTCACTAACTCAGGCATAGCGTTAGACAAGCCGCCCGCGCCCACGTCGTGAATAAACTGAATGGGGTTGTTCTCACCCATAGCCCAACAGCGGTCGATCACCTCTTGGCAACGGCGCTCCATTTCTGGGTTGTCACGCTGCACGGAGGCATAGTCTAAGTCTTCGCTAGACTGGCCCGAGGTCATGCTAGACGCAGCACCGCCGCCCAAGCCGATGTTCATGGCCGGACCGCCCAGTACAATTAGCTTGGCGCCAACGGTGATCTCGCCTTTTTGTACGTGTTCGCCACGAATGTTGCCCAAACCACCGGCCAACATAATGGGCTTGTGATAGCCACGCACTTCTTCGCCGTTAAAGCTGGATACTTTTTCTTCGAAGGTACGGAAGTAACCCAACAGTGCCGGACGACCAAACTCGTTGTTAAAGGCAGCTCCGCCCAGCGGGCCCTCTAGCATGATATCTAGGGCGCTTACGATGCGGTCTGGCTTACCGAAATCTTGCTCCCAAGGGCGCGGGTAGCCAGGTATTTTTAGGTTCGATACGCTAAAACCGACTAAACCGGCTTTAGGCTTAGAGCCGCGCCCGGTGGCGCCTTCATCACGAATTTCACCGCCAGAGCCGGTAGCTGCCCCCTCATAAGGAGAGATAGCCGTGGGGTGGTTATGGGTTTCTACCTTCATTAAGATATGAATATCTTCTTGATGATAGCGATATTCACCTGACTCGGGGCTGGCAAAGAAACGGCCGGCAACCGAGCCGCTCATGACGGCGGCGTTGTCTTTGTAGGCAGACAACACATGCTCAGGCACTTGCTCGTGGGTGTTTTTGATCATCTTGAACAGCGACTTAGGCTGCTCTACACCGTCTATGGTCCAGTCGGCATTAAATATTTTGTGACGACAATGCTCAGAGTTCGCTTGAGCGAACATATAGAGTTCGATGTCGTTAGGGTTACGGCCTAACTCGGTGAAGCCATCGAATAAGTAATCAATTTCGTCTTCTGCCAGTGCCAAGCCTAAGCGCAGATTTGCCTCGGCAAGGGCCTCACGGCCACCGGTTAGCATATCCACGGCGGTGACGGGTGCCGGCTCTGCTTGGGCAAACAGGCAGCTGGCGTGCTCTAGTTCGCCGAGCGTTACTTCGGTCATGGGATCAAACAATAATCCCGTAATAGCATCTAGCTCGGCGTCCGTTGGCGTGCGCTCGAAGCTTAAATAATAGCTAATGCCACGCTCAATGCGCTTTACTTGCTTTAAGCCACAGTTGTGCGCAATGTCGGTAGCCTTGGTCGACCAAGGTGACAAAGTACCAGGGCGAGGCGTAACCAGTACCATCAGGCTATCGGGGGCGGGAGTGAGGCCCTGAGCCGGGCTGTCGAGCAATTGGCTTAATACTTGTAGCTTTTGCGCCTCGAGGTTGGCGTGAACAGCAACAAAGTGTACATATTCAGTAGCAATGGCAGCCAGCGGCAGCTGCTTTTGCTGGGCCTGGCGAACCAATGCTTGGGTTCTGAAACCAGATAAGGCGGCTGAGCCTCTCAGTATTTCCATAGTGGCGATTCTCAAAGCGTGAGTGAATGGGGGGTTGAGAAGTTGGGCGGTATTATAGGATCCCCCCCCTGCTCTGTCGACGACCATTTAATCAGGGGTAAGGTGTGAAGGGTAAAAGCCCTTCGGGCAGCGGTAAGCTTGAAGCTATAAGCGATCAGCCATAAGACAGAGAAAAACCTTTTTTTGCCACGGAATACACGGAAAAACACGGAAAAATTAAGATGGGATAAGGTCGAAAAGTGACTAAGAGATCTTATTGGTAAGGGCAAGAGATAGCGCCTGACGCCCAGCTACCAGCGCCGAAAGTGCAAAAGGGTAAAGGTTTTTGTTTATGCCGTCTTCCTGACGAAGGTCAGGATCTCGGTTTAATGTTTAGATTTTGTAGGTCCATATTTTATGGTACCTGATTACGTATGAACCTCAGCTACGATAGAACCCGTATCATGCTGTAACCCCAGTGAACAGGCAGGTACTAGATGATTAGGCAACCAAAGCAAGATTGACTTTGCCTTAACAGGGGTAACTTAAACATTACCTACCATGTAACAGATTGAATTTATTGATAATAACCTCACCATAAGTATAACTAAGCTTCGTGGGCAATCAGGTTATGGTAAGAGTATTGGACCGGCTTTAGGTCTTAACAAGAAGATATGTTTTTCAGATTTGAGCACTATTTTTCCGTGTTCTTCCGTGTATTCCGTGGCAAAAAGGTATTTAGTCTTACGTCTTAGCTTATCCCCTTCACTCTTCACAAGGTTTAAGGCTGCTGCTTTAACTAGCAGTCCCGTCCCCGCCTACGCGAGGATGACGTTTCTTTGCGGGATTTAAAATCCATCCTGCTCTGCAGTCCAGCAGCTGAAGCGCAGGCTTACCCCTATCGTCACCCTCGCGAAGGCGGGGGTCCAGTGTCCTTTGCAGACATTTAAAAGCTATCCAGCTCCGCAGGACTACAAACGAGGGTTCGGTGTTATCTTAGCTGATCGCTTACAGCTTCAAGCTTATCGCTGCCCGAAGGGCTTAGACGAAGCTGGCGAGTTCTGTTATAAAATGGCGATTGTCTAAATTGAGGGTCTGCTTTTGCGCCTGGTCATATTGCTAATTAAGCCTTTACTGCTATTAAGTTTGCTGGCGGTAAGCGGCTGCGATTTAGATGCCCGTCACACCAGCGGTGTTGAGCGGATAAAAGATCGCAAAACCTTGCGCGTGGGTACCTTGTATCACCCGCTTTCTTATTTTTTGCGCGATGGACAAGAAGAAGGCCTAGATTTTGAACTAGCGCAGCAATTTGCTCACTCACTGGGCGAAGATATAACGTTAAGCATGGTGCCCGCTTATAGCTTGAGCGAGCTGTTTACCCTACTAGATAACGGCACCGTGGATATGCTGGCAGCCGGTTTAACCAGTACCGAGCAGCGACGTAAGCAGTATCGATTTGGCCCCAGTTATTATCATATTGAACACACCTTGGCTTACCGTAACGGACTGTCTCGGCCTAAAAACCCTGAAGAAATACAGGGAGATATATTAGTACTGGCGGGTTCTAGCCAAGCGGAGTGGCTGCATACGTTGCAACAAGAGTTGCCCGAGTTACATTGGGAAGTTCGGCGTGACACCGATGCCGAAGATTTATTGCGCCAAGTAGCCGAGGGAAAAGCAGATTACACCTTGGTATCTGACCTTTTACTGGCTAGAACCCAGCGCTATTATCCCAATGTTCAAGCGGCATTTACCTTAGGTGATCCGCAACCCGTGGCGTGGATGCTGCCTAACAGTAGCGACGACAGCATGTTGGCCAGCATGCTGGATTTTTTTAATCAACAATATGACAGCGGCAACTTGGCCCATTTGCATGAAAAATACTTTGGCCATGTGCAAAGCTTTGACTACGTAGACACTCGAACTTTTTTACAGCGCATAGACAAGTTACTGCCGCAATATCGTCCGCTGTTTGAACGCCATGCCGGTGAGCTAGATTGGCGACTGTTGGCGGCGATGAGTTATCAGGAATCACACTGGGATCCTGAGGCGACCTCTTATACGGGAGTGCGCGGTATGATGATGCTTACCGAAGATACCGCCGCCCAAGTCGGCGTAAAAAACCGTTTGGATCCCGAGCAGAGCATTCGCGGCGGTGCTCAATATTTAACTTCGCTAATAGAACGCTTGCCAGAGTCGATTCCTGATGGTGAACGTATTTGGTTTGCGCTGGCCGCCTACAATATTGGCTTGGGTCATGTATTAGACGTACGCCGTCTTACCCAGACTCGCCAACAAGACCCTAATTCTTGGGCTCAGGTTAAAGCGAATTTACCGCTGTTGCATCAGCCACAATGGTATAAGCAAACCCGTTATGGCTATGCCCGTGGGCGCGAAACCAAGCAATTTGTGAATAATATTCGCCAGTATTATCAAAGCTTATTGTGGCAAGACAATGCCCAAACGGACGCCAGCCTAGCCGCCCAACACGATCCTTTGTCGACAGAGCCCGACATTTATTAAAAATGTCACTTTACCCAGACCGCACAAACTGATATTTAGTGCTCTATCGCCGCTTTTATCAAGTAGCTCAGCTTGTCCGTTAACAACGTGACACAGGAATTAATATGTTGAAAAGAAGACGCCTGTTATTAAAACAGCGCAAAACGGCGACCTGCTCGCCACGTCGAAAAATACTGATGAAAGACGTACGACGCAATATTCTGCGCCGTAACAACGCCTATTTTTTAGAAGAAAAAGCAGAACGAACAGCAAATAGTGAAGGGTGATAGCCCTTCGGGCAGCGGTAAGCTTGAAGCTACAAGATAGAGCAAAACCTATTTTTGCCACGGAATACACGGAAAAGGGGGCCAAGGGAAAACTTACAAACTCAGCATTCAACACCCAAGCCCCTGACCTGCGTCAGGTATTCATACCAATCTAAGTAAGTATGTGATCTGTTTTGAAGTTGAGCGCTAGAGGTACAAAGGGCAGCTTTAAGAGCTAATATTTATCCAAGTAACAGCCAAAAAAAATGGTAAATACCAACTCTCCCCGAGCGTAATTTCGCCTTATTTAGGCAAGGAGTATTCGACCTCTTTAGGCCGCGCTATGGTTTTTGGTCGATTGAAATCGACCCTACAGAAGACATAAAAATCTGATCCGTTAGTTTTCCAGATTGGTATCAGTCTCTATTTCGCCTTTCACTTTTGCTTAGGTCTGGCCTTGGTCTTTTGTTTAACTTACAGCTTACAGCTCCCCGAAGAGTCGCCCTTACCATCAACATTGCTTTCAGATCTGATCTCGATTTTTCCGTGTTCTTCCGTGTATTCCGTGGCGAAATCGTCTTTAGTGTTTAGGTTTGTCCTTCCGGGCATTATGAAATATCCCGCGCCGCACCTAAGTTTATTTAGACCAGTACGCGGTTTGCCAACGGGTAAGATCTTCTGGTTTAAGCTCCCCTTGAACGCTGTCTACTAGATTACCCTTTGGGTCTAGTATCATGGTGGTGGGTAAGGCGTTGGGAGTATCAAAAGGCCACTCTCCCGTGAGCTCCAGCACCACCGGCATGGTCATTTGGTAACGGGCGGCCAAGCCCTGTAACTCAGCGCCAGATAACTTATCGTAGCTAACAGCCAATACCGCCGGCCCTTGGCTTGCGCTCAGCTCATTAAGCAGTGGCATTTCTCGCAGGCAAGGGGCGCACCACTCCGCAAAGTAATTCACCACCAACCACTGGCCTCGGTAATCACTTAGCTGTTGTTGCTCTCCATTCGCAAGCGTGAGGCTGGCCTTTTCACCGCATCCCGAGAGAGACAGCAACGCTGCACACATTATTAAAAACCCTGCTGTTCGCTTTACCATATGCTGTACCCTCTGCACTCTCTTTTATACAATCGACTGTAAACAATCCGCTTTCGAACAATCATCTGCGTTATCATTTGCCGCTACTATTACCATTACTACTGCCATTACACTGGCCAGATTGCCACAGGAGTTTAGAATGAGCCTATGTATTTACCATAATCCGCGCTGCTCTAAAAGCCGCGATACCCTTGCGCTGCTAGAGGAAAAAGGACTCGCCCCCAATATTATCAAATATCTAGAGACCCCACCTGATGCCGGCCAGATTAGTCAGCTGCTTTCTTTATTGGGCATGAGCTCGGCCCGCCAGCTCATGCGTACCAAAGAAGCGGTATATAAAGAGCTGGAGCTCGCCGAGGTGCACGATGAACAAGCCCTGATTAACGCTATGGTGGCAAATCCTAAGTTGATTGAACGCCCTATTGTGGTAAATGGCAAGCAAGCCGCTTTGGGTCGCCCACCCGAGCAAGTACTGGATATTTTATGATGACCACGAAGCTGGCACGTTTACTGGCCTTGGTTGGTTATTTTGGCCTTATGCTGTGGGTGGTTCTCTGGCACGGCTTTATTTCTCCTCATCCTCAATTAAGCGTGACCTTTATGTTGGTCATGTGGCTACCTTGGCTGCTGGTCCCCATTAAAGGCATGCTTAACGGTAATCCCTATACCCATGCGTGGGCTGTTTATATGTTGATGCCCTATTTTTTGCATGGCGGCGTACTGCTTTGGTCAGATGAAGGCGAGCGCTGGCTAGCCATCGTCGAGCTATTGCTGGCCAGCACCATGTTTATTGGCAATATGTATTACGCCAAACTACGCGGTCGCGAGCTGGGTTTAAGTATTCGCAAGAAGAAAAAAGCTTAACAGACAGCGATAAGCCGTAAGCTGTCAGCCGTAAGAAAAAACAAAAAACCGAGCCCACCACAGGCTCGGTTTTTTATTTAAAATCTGAAGGGTGAAGAGTACGATATAACATCTAAACCTAAACCTATTTTTGCAACGGAATACACGCCTCTTTATTTATGAGAGGCACGGAAAAATAGAGATCAGATCTGAAAAGACATATCTTATTGTTAATACCTTACAAAAAATATGTTTTAGTCATTTTTCGCCCTTATCTCAGCTTAATTTTTCCGTGGGTTCCGTGGGTTCCGTGGCGAAGAATGTTTAATTTCTTTGTTTAGCTGGGGCTTGGTGCCGGGCGATCGGCGCTATATTTTCCCTTTACCCTTCACGGCGAAGCAATATTATAAAGCTCGGGACCAGCGATTTTCTAGGCGTCTAAAGCCCCAGACCAATACGAAGGTTAGGCACATATATAGTAACCCTGCTGCTAGAAAGGCCTCAAAGGGTGAATAATAACGAGAGTTTACAATGCGTGCCGCACCGGTTAAATCCACAATGGTGATCACCCCAGCCACCGCCGAGCCATGTAGCATAAAGATTACTTCGTTACTGTAGGCGGGCAAGGCACGGCGAAAAGAGTTAGGTAAGATAATGCGCCGCAACGTAGTGTACCTGTTCATGCCATAAGCATAAGCCGCTTCTACTTGTCCCTCTGGCATCGCGTTAATGGCGCCGCGAATAATTTCGGCCGTATAAGCACTAGTATTTAAGGTAAAGGCCAAAATGGCACAAAACCAAGCTTGGCTAAATAATTCCCAAGCCGCTGATTCACGCAGCCACTCCCATTGCCCTGCGCCATAATAAATAAGAAAGAGCTGTATCAGCAGTGGTGTACCACGAAAAAAGTAGATATAAGCCCATGCAGGACCTTTAAGTAACCAGTTGCTGCTGTTGCGAAAAATACCCAGCGGCACCGCAACTAACAAGCCGATAAACAGTGAAACGGCGACTAGCCACACAGTGGTATAAAAGCCTTGCCAGTACACAGTCCATTCGTTTGCGATAATGGTAAAATCCATAGCCTATCTCGCCGCAATTGCGTAATGACGTTCGGCCCACTTCAACAGTGAGGTCGATATCGTGGTAAATAACAAGAAAATGACCGCCACCGCCATATAAAAAGTAAAGGGCAACTGAGTGGCACCGGCGGCTAATGATGCCTTACGCACCATATCGTCGAGCCCGATAATGGACACTAAGGCGGTGGTTTTAAGCAGCACCAGCCAGTTATTACCCAAACCCGGTAGCGCGTGGCGCATCATTTGTGGAAATAAAATACGACGCAGCACCAGCATTCGGCTCATGCCATAGGCTCGAGCGGCCTCTAGCTCGCCTTTATCTACCGCCAAAATCGCGCCACGAAAGGTTTCTGTCATATAAGCACCAAAAATAAAGCCAATGGTAAGAATGCCGGCAATAAAAGGGCTTATTTCTATATAGTCAGGCACATAGCTTACCCACTCGTGAGCGGGATTATCGGCACCTAGCCACGCATTTAGCTGTTCATTAACGGAATAGAGTGAGTTATTCAGTAATACCTGACCGCCAAAGAAAATCAACATCATCAACACTAAGTCGGGAATACCGCGAATAATGGTGGTGTAGCCGGTGGCCAACCAACGGACAGGGGTAAATGAGGAAAGTTTAGCCAGCGCTCCTAGTAAGCCCAATGTGACCGCTAATAACAGCGAAAACAGCGCTACTTGTATAGTTAGCCCGGCTCCTTCTAGCAAAGAGCTTTCGTATCCTTGCAGGTCCAACATAACGACGTCCTATGTTATTGGCCTTGACCATAACGTTGTAAAGGGTGAAACGAAAAGAGTGAAGAGGACAACACGGATAAAAACGGTGCCTAAATACTCAGTATTTAGCTTGTCCCCTTCACCACCAACCCTTTATTCTTCACGTTATTAAAATCTAAATACTACTTAATTTCCGTAAACGTCGTATTCAAAATACTTGTTGTTTACCGCTTCATATTTACCGTTTTCACGCAGATCTTTAATGGCGTTATTCAACTTTTCTTTTAAGTCTTTATCTTGTTTGCGCACGGCAATACCAAAGCCATCGCCAAACCATTTTTCATCAGTAACCGAGGGCCCCACAAACTCAAACTTGTCGCCACCGTCTTTATTCAGCAAACCTTCTTCAATAGCCGTCGCATCTAAAAAGACATAATCAACACGGCCCGCTTTCAAATCCAGATACGCTTCATCGGCGGTGCCGTAGCGTACCAACTTTACGTCTTTACCAAAGTTATCGGTCACATATTTGTCATGAGTGGTGGCTATTTGCACGCCCACTCGCTTGCCTTTTAGTCCGGCTTCGCTTAAATCAAGTTCGGTGCCTTTTTTGGCGACAAATTTATTAGGCACTAACGCATATTTATTGGTGAAGTCTACGGTGCGCTTACGTTCTTCGGTGATCGACATGGCGGCGAGAATAGCGTCATATTTACGCGCTAATAATCCAGGAATAATGCCATCCCAGTCTTGTGCAATCAGTTCACATTTTACTGCCATTTGTTCACACAAGGCGTTCGCCATATCGACATCAAAGCCTTGCAGCTCACCGCTTTTATCGGTCCAAGAAAATGGCGGATAAGCTCCCTCTATTGCAAAGCGTACCGTTTCCCACTCTTTTGCTTGTACGGCTCCTGCCGCAAACGTCGCCATGATGGCACCTGCAACTAACAGTTTTTTCATCACATTACTCCTTGTATTACGCTTGTTGTATATCCGTTTTAGCCATTTTCGGTAGGCCTGTTTATTGACAAACAGCTTTAATAAACCGACGAGATAAATTGTTTAAACCGCTCTGAACTTGGGTTAGCAAACACCTGCTGGGGATCTCCCTGTTCTTCTACCATGCCTTGATGCAGAAACATTAACTTATTAGACACTTCTTTAGCAAAGCTCATTTCATGAGTCACTACCAGCATGGTACGGCCTTCTTCGGCAAGGCTGCGCATAACGCCTAATACTTCCCCTACCAATTCAGGGTCCAGCGCCGAGGTGGGCTCATCAAATAGCATGACTTCTGGGTCAACCGCTAACGCTCTGGCAATGGCTGCCCGTTGCTGTTGCCCACCCGATAAATGATTAGGGTAATCACCTCGTCGTTCATACAGCCCCACCTTGTGCAGCAGCGCTTCGGCCTTATCTATGGCCTCTTTTTTGGGCACTTTTAATACATGAATAGGGACTTCAATAATATTTTCTAATACGGTCATATGTGACCATAAATTAAAGCTTTGAAACACCATAGCCAAGCGAGAGCGAATACGTTCAACTTGGTGCATACTCACCGGCTCGCGTTCCCCCCCCTTGCCGGTACGCATTTCGATAAGCTCGCCATGTAGGCGTACGTCACCTGCAGAGGGCGTTTCTAACAGATTTATACAGCGTAGAAAGGTGGATTTACCTGAGCCAGAAGAGCCGATGATAGAAATAACATCGCCATTTAAGGCTGTTAAATCAATGCCTTTTAGCACTTCTAGGGCACCGTAATGTTTGTGCAAACCAGACACTTCAAGGGCTGCTTTATTCATCTATTACACCCTTATTTTGATACGGCTTTATGAGCATAGCGCTATCTTAACTCGTTAATGACTTGTTACACTTGATGGAAAAAATATCACCTGTTGCCGCTAATAACAAGGTGTGATGCTGTACACCAGCCAAGTAATCGCTTACTTTTCAAACAGTAACAGGCTATCTGATAACTCAAAGACTCGTTTACTATTTTTTATCTATGGCTGCTCGCGTATTCTATACATTTCAAATAGCATGGCCTTTAGCCTGTATCAACCCATTGGAAATGACACATGTACTCGGGATTATTGCTCGTTTTATTACCTCTAGCATTGGGATATTGCATTCCATGCCGTTCGCAATCGTTGTTGCATGTGCTGAATGTGTCTGTGGCTCGCATGGTATATTTGATCTTATTTCTGATGGGGATCAGCTTAGCGTTTGTAGATAATTTAGTGGCCCATCTAGGTACTATTTTCCAAGTAAGCCTTGTGTTTTTAGCGTGTATTAGCGCAGCAAATTTAGCGGGATTATGGCTGTTAGATTTACGCCGGGGGCAGCTGAAGGGAAAACGTGGTGTGCCGGTCATTAGTAAGTGGGCGTTACTGTTAGACTCGGCAGGGTTATGCCTCGTCATTCTTGGCGGCGTGATCACCGGGCAATTTCTTGATGCAGACTGGTTTAAAGTAGATACCTTAAGCGAATGGGCACTGATGCTACTGCTGTTACTGATTGGCGTGCAGCTACGTAACTCTGGAATGAAGCTCAGACAAATTTTGCTCAATCCCTGGGGGCTCAGCATTGCCTTTATTGTATTGGTCAGCTCTTGGGCCGGCGGCTTATTAGGTGCTTGGTTGCTAGATATGCCTCTAAACCATGGCTTAGCTTTTTCATCAGGTTACGGCTGGTATTCTCTGTCTGGCATTTTAATTAGCGACCAATTAGGCCCAGTGCTAGGCAGTGCTGCTTTTATTAACGACCTTACACGCGAGCTGGTGGCGATTATGATGATCCCTGCTTTAATGCGCCGCTTTCCTTCTTGTGCGGTGGGCTACGGTGCAGCCACCGCCATGGACTTTACGCTGCCGGTATTACAGCGCTCCGGTGGCGTAGCCATTGTTCCCATTGCCATTGTTTCTGGCTTTATTTTAAGCTTAGCAGCACCCATTTTTATGCTGACGTTTCTCTCGCTGGGTTAGACAGCAAAATATTGTAAAGGGTGAAGGGGAAAGGGAAAAAACAGCGCCGAGCGCCCAGCTAAACAAAAAATTAAACATACAACGCTTTAAGTCGTCATCTGTAAGGTAAGTTCACAACCAAACCATCTTGCTTCGCAAGACTTGCAGCTAAAGCGCAAGGCTACAAAAACGGGTATGTATCTTTAACTTATGGCGTACAGCGTAAGGCGTATAGCGGGTATGACCGCGTCATTTTAGACAATAAACGTAGCGGACGAGTCTTTTTTTGTCATTTTTGGCTCTAGCTTGGTGCTTGGCGCCGGGCGCTTTTTTTTTGGTGCTTTTTGAGGCTAAAACAGCTGATTTTGGGGTTAAAATCCCTTTATATCTTGCACCTGAGCGCTCAATCGGTATTGTAAATAAGGAATTTTGGTTTATTTACTTCCAAAGGAAGGATATTTAATGATGAAAACTGTAGGTCTAGTCGGTTGGCGCGGTATGGTGGGTTCGGTATTAATGAGCCGTATGGTAGAAGAAGGCGATTTCTCCCGTATTAAACCGGTCTTTTTCACTACCTCTCAAGCAGGTCAACCCGCCCCCGACTTTGGCACCGAAGCCGGTACCCTGCAGAATGCTTACGACATAGACGCTCTTAAAGAGCTCGATGTGGTACTTACCTGTCAGGGCGGCGACTACACCAATGACGTGTATCCTAAGCTGCGCGCCGCTGGCTGGAATGGCTATTGGATTGATGCCGCTTCTGCCCTGCGTATGGATGACGATGCTCTAATTGTATTGGATCCCGTTAACGGTAATAAAATTAGCGAAGCGCTGGCAAACGGCACTAAGACCTTTGTTGGCGGTAACTGTACCGTTAGCCTGATGATGATGGCGCTGGGCGGTTTGTTTGAAAAAGACTTGGTTGAGTGGATTGCGGTATCGACTTATCAAGCCGCATCCGGTGGTGGCGCACGTCACATGCGCGAACTAATCACCCAAATGGGCATGCTACGTGATGAAGTAGCCACAGAGCTTGCCGACCCAGCATCAGCCATCCTTGAACTAGAGCGCAAGGTTACCGAAAAAACACGCAGTGGTGATTTACCCGTCGATAACTTTGGTGCTCCTTTAGCTGGCAGCCTGATCCCTTGGATTGACTCTCAGCTAGAAAACGGCCAAAGCCGCGAAGAATGGAAAGGCCAAGCAGAAACTAACAAGATCTTGGGTACCGAGAAAGTAATCCCAATTGATGGTTTGTGCGTGCGCATAGGCGCACTGCGCTGCCATAGCCAGTCGTTCACTATCAAGTTGAAGGAAGATATCTCAATTCCTGAAATTGAGAAAATTCTGGCTAGCAACAACGACTGGGTTAAGGTGATTCCTAATGACCGCCAACGGTCGATGGACGAGCTAACACCTGCAGCGGTTACTGGTACTCTAAGTGTACCGGTCGGTCGATTGCGCAAGCTGAACATGGGCCCACAGTATTTGTCTGCCTTTTCGGTTGGCGATCAGCTGCTGTGGGGTGCCGCCGAGCCCCTACGCCGTATGCTGCACCTATTGCCATAGGTATGATTTTGTCATGCTAAAGCAAAAGCCCGCCATTTTGGCGGGCTTTTTCATGATCATACTTTAACCGTTCGCTATAATACCAATCACACTAAAAAAATGGTCTGATTTTATTTCATGTAAAGGTCGAACAAAGGCTCTATTCCACCGACACGCTGCAAGCACATCCGTGTGACGCTCAAACACATAACATCCCTGTTATGTGATGGTCGGTGGAGTAGATACCTTCACTCGCCCCTATGCCACGGAGCCGCCTGAGGGTGAGGTTAGCAGACAACTCGGTGCTTAAAGAGAGGTAACAGAGATGGCCTCCCACGACCGTGATATGCCAAGGATGGCATGTCCGAGCTTACATGGATGTACTCGTAGCGTGTCATGGGAGGCGGCTGTGTTACCTCTGACGTTCCGACCCAACACCTGACCAAATACTTAATGTGATTGGTATAAATACCTGTTATGCCTGCGCCTCTTTCATTGTTACAGCATGCAGCTCGTCGTCGGCTATAATCTTGTTCCGTCCGGTATTTTTAGCGTGATATAACCGCTCATCTGCCAGTTTTATGGTTGCGTCAAAGGTTGATATATCATCAAAAATGGCCAACCCGGCACTAAATGTTACTGATAGGGTGGTGTCATTTCTATTAAAAACAATTTTTTCAAATTCATCTTTTATCTTATTCATCAACATCTTGGATGAGTCCATACTGATATCGTAAAAAACGAGTAAGAACTCCTCCCCACCCCACCTAACCGTCAAGTCACCGCCTTTAACATTATCCGTTAATACTCTTGAGAGCCTGACGAGTACCAAGTCGCCAAAGTCATGACCATAACTATCATTAACACTTTTAAACTCATCTATATCTAAAATAGCCATTATAGCTGACTTTTTGAGGGTACCTTTCTTCAATGCAACCATGATACCGCTTCGATTTAGCAAGCCGGTCAACGGGTCGGTGTTAGCGAGGTGTCGATGGTTTTCTGAAGCTTCGGATATGGCGTCATAAGAGCCAATTCGAATCAATTCACTAGTCAATATCAAGACATACAGCGCAACGGACGAGGCTATTATTCTGGTAACTTCAGCATTGGAATAGTTATAAACAAACGAAAATGGCCCCAAAATAAAGACCAAACTCACTAATAGATAAAGACCCATATAAATACTGCCAACCTTGGGCCCGGCAAGAATGACCATCAGCATAGATAACGAGTAGGTCCAGTAAACCCCTGAGCCATCGGCACCGCCACTCAGCAACAAATACCACGTTAGACAGAGCAAAGTAGAAGAAAGAAAAAGACTGGCAGGCCGAATATGCGGTGTTTTTTTGATGACAAAGCTAACTGCTAGCACAATAGCGATAAACAAAAAAAGCACGTAAAAGAGTACTACTCGACCTTGAGTAAGGGAGACTACCCCAAAAATGCAGAGCAAAAGGGTGCCAATAGCAGAAAATGCAAACACGAGTGTACGTTTGCGCTCATTTTCTATTTCATCTGGTGTTTTTCCAAATTTCAACGTTTATCCCCTAATATAACGCCACATCAAGTTGGAGAAATGACGACGCCGGAATGCTTATCACCTTGCACCAAAACGCGGGATTACCGTCTAATTGAGCATCCTGCTCGTAGCCTGCTGCACTAACGCCCAGTGGTTACGGGAAGTAGTACTTTTTATTTTTTTGAGTCTGTTGCCAATACTGCACTAACATTCGCGTACGACGCTATCATTATACGACGCAACCATTGCAAAAAGAAAGTTTTGAGAGCCTCCGAGCAGCGCAGTTAGAACACATCATAGCCAACATGGTGTCGTCATCAAGTTTACAACGCACACGACAAGCCCTCTCCCATATAGTAATACCAATCAGGAAAATTAACTGATCAGATTTTTATGTCTTCTGTAGATACTCTGTTGGGTGTCAAGGTCTCACGTTAGCTTTGTAGGCTGGCCTCTTTTAGGCCGTGCCACCATTATTGTGCGAATAAATTCGCCCCTGCAAAAACAAGGATCCATCCTGATCGTAGATCGATTTCAATCGACCAAAAAACATAGCACGCCCTAAAGAGGTCGAATACTCCTTGCCTAAATAAGGCGACCCTATGCTCGGGTGGGTTGGTATTTACCACTTGTTTTATGATTTTACTTGGATAAATATTAGCGCTTAAAGCTGACCTTTGTACCTCTAGCGCTCAACTTCAAAACAGCTCACATACTTACTTAGATTGGTATAACTGTAGACAAACATTTCCGTTTTACACGGAAAAAAGCGTGAAGTGTGAGGCAGACGAAATAACATCAAACCGGTTTTAGCCTTAAACAAAACTTGTTCACAAAATCGCCTCGGGTTAGGATCTGCCCCCTTTTGCCGATCACACCCGAGGCCCTCATGAAAACATTCATTCCTAGCAAAGATGCTGCGCTGGAAGACTCCATCAGCTACTTCCAACAACAGTTGGTCAACTTAGGATTTGATATCGAGGAAGCCTCTTGGCTGAATCCGGTGCCTAATGTGTGGTCGGTGCATATTCGCGATAAACAATGCGGTTTGTGCTTTACCAACGGTAAGGGTGCCAGCAAAAAAGCCGCATTAGCCTCGGCACTGGGTGAGTACTTTGAGCGTTTAGCCACTAACTACTTTTTTGCCGACTTCTACCTAGGCCAAGACATCGCCGAGGGTGACTTCGTACATTACCCCAATGAAAAATGGTTTGAACTGCCCGCCGATAATAACCTGCCTACCGGCATGCTTGATGAGTATACCCGTGGCTTTTATAACCCCGACGGTGAAGTTACCGCCGATATGTTGATCGATTTGCAATCGGGCAACGAAGAACGCGGCATCTGTGCCCTACCCTTTGAGCGTCAAGGCGATAACCAAACCGTTTATATTCCCATGAATATCGTCGGTAATCTGTATGTGTCTAACGGCATGAGTGCCGGTAATACCCGTACCGAAGCCCGCACTCAAGGTTTATCGGAAGTCTTTGAACGTCATATTAAAAATAGAATTATTGCCGAGCGCATCAGCTTGCCCACTATTCCTGCTGAGGTGATGGCTCGTTATCCGCATATTCAGCAGCCGATAGCCGCACTAGAGGCAGAAGGCTTCCCTATTCATGCCTTTGATGCATCGCTTGGTGGCGCATACCCGGTGATTTGCGTGGTGTTATTTAACCCTGATAACAGCACCTGCTTTGCTTCTTTTGGTGCTCACCCGCGCTTTGAAGTAGCACTAGAGCGTACCGTCACCGAGCTGTTGCAAGGCCGCAGCTTAAAGGAACTGGACGTATTTGTGCCACCTTCTTTTAATGATGACGAAGTAGCCGACCATCATAATTTAGAAACCCACTTTATTGATTCTTCTGGCCTGATCAGCTGGGACCTTTTCCAAGAGCAGTCTGATTATGACTTTGCCGATTGGGATTTTAGTGGCAGTTCGGAGCAAGAGTTTGCGCATCTATTGGCGATTTTCAAACAGTTAGAACAGCCCGTCTACATTGCCGACTACGAGCATTTGGGCGTGTATGCTTGCCGTATTCTAGCACCTGGCATGTCGGATATTTACCCGGTAGAAGACCTATTGCTGGCCAACAATAATATGGGCGCTAATTTGCGAGCCACTCTGCTGAGCTTGCCAGGTTCTGATGCTGATGCCGAGCAGTTAATGGGCTTATATGAGCTGTTGGAAGAAGAAGGCTTAGACGATTTCACCCGTGTACGTGAGCTGCTGGGCATTGCTTCAAGCAAAGGTACGGCATGGCATACGCTGCGCATTGGTGAGCTTAAGTGCATGTTGGCCTTGGCCGCTAACGAATTAGAGATAGCGCTGGAATATGCAGATTGGACCTTAAGCTTTAACGCCTCGGTGTTTAGCGACGAGCGCCACCGTTATTATCGCTGCTTAAAAGCTGCCCTTGAGCTGTTCTTAAGCGAAGACCGGGACCCTACTCAATACCGCTCAGCCTTTAGCAGCATGTTTACTGCAGAAACGGTCACTGAAGTGTGGGCACAAATTGATGGCAGTGCGCGTTTTCATGGCTTAACGCTGGCAGACGAAAGCTTGGCTGATTTTCCTGCGCATCAAGCATTGCTGGCCACTTATGAAAAACTGCAGCAAGCGAAGCGCAAAGCCATGTGAATGACTTGAAAAGCAATGTTGGATGTTCTTAAAAGCAATGATGGATGTTAAATTTTGAATGTTGAATTTAAGACCTAGATCTATAGTGACTAGGGGCTAGGGACTCGTGATTGGAACACTGGGGTTGTCTGTCCGTTACTATTCCCTATTCACCAATCCCTACTCCCCTGTAATAAAAAAACCGGCTGACGCCGGTTTTTTTATTACTGAGCAAAGGTGCTATTACGACTTTTGCTTTTTTAGAATGTCTTTTAATGCAGCTGCATCTACGGCGCCGGGGATCAGAGTACCGTCAGTGAAGACCAATGCGGGAGTACCGTTTAGGCCTAAGCTGCGGAACAGGCTTAAGTTTTGGTTCAACTTGTCCGACACTTGCTTGCTATCGGCGGCTTTCAGCAAAGCTTTGCTATCTAACCCGGCCTTGTCGGTAATAGAGGCCAGCGCTGCGGTTTTTACGCGCTGCTGGCTCATTAGTGCCTGATGCAGCTCTTCATATTGGCGTGGTGCTTCTTGAGCCGCCGCCAATGCCAGTCGGGCAGCTTGCACCGAGTCTGGGCCCAAAATACCTAAATCTTTAACGATGACTTTGAGTTCAGGCTCATCTTTGATCAAGGTGTTCAGTGTTTCGTTCATACGGCGGCAATAAGGGCAGTTATAGTCGGTGAAATACACCATGGCTATTTTGCCTTTGGGATTACCCATAATACCGTCGGTTTTATTAGCAAACAACTGACTAGACTGCTGTTTTAATTGCTTAGAAAATTCAGCCTGTTGTGCCAGCTGATCTTTTTCTTCCAGCTTAATAATGGCTTCACGCAATATTTCTGGCTGTTCTAGCAGTGTTTCGCGTACTAGCTTTTTCACTTCAGCTGCGCTCATCTCTGCTTGAGCAGGCGTGGCAGAGAACAGACCCAAAGCAAGTATGGGGGCCAATGTAGTTAATAATTTAGGTTTCATCCAGCGTCTCACTTCAGATTAGGTTATCGGAGGCAGCCTATCAGACCAAAGAATACAGCAGAAGGCCTGCCTCACTTATTAATTAAATAATCGCGATCCAGATAAGTACGCATCCAGTGGGGTTTGAACACCACTAACACGGTAATCGCCATGCCGTTAAGCAACGCTTCAGGAAACAGCAACAAGGGCAACACGCTGAGGTAATTATCCAGCACTGTTTGCCAATTATATTGGTCTGACCATACCATAAACCCAGAAAAAATTAAGGTTTTCATCGAGATAGTTAGCGCAGCATTGAGGAAGCCGGCGACAAAAATATACACAAATAAATGGCGGTATAAATAGCTGTAGGTCAGTAGAAACACCAAGTAGCTAAAGCTAAACGGTATTACCACGCCAAGCAGAAGGTTAACATCGAAGGTAGACCATGACTCAAAGCCAAAGAAGGTGATCAGCAACAAGCTAAGGCTGCTCATCAATAGCCCCATGCGCCAGCCCAGCATTAGCGCAAGTGTCGTGAGGCCAAGAAAGTGCACCTCTAGCCCTTCTTTCACTCCCGCCTGCAGCATCCACAGAGGCACCAGAGCAATGGCGGCACCAAAACTTAAATGATGGCGGGTTGTGTCTGCCAACCAGTCACGCCAGTCTACATTCCAGGCGGCAATTAATACCGCCAGCACACCCAGTATAATCACGTTCCCCTCACTTTTTATGGCACGCTAAGTAATGCCGCTTAACAGGTGTGGTTCTGCCGTCATTCCCGAAGGAACGTCATCCTCGCGTAGGCGCGGACGGGAATCCAGGGCCTGTGGCGCAGAACGATCAACCAACGGACCGCCTGCAAAGAAACTGGCCCCCCGCCTTCGCGAGGGTGACGATAAAAATAAGCTAGCCCCTGAATCCACATAAGTTATGCCGGACTGCTTAAGTAACCCCGCATAACTGGTGTGGTTCTGTCGTCATTCCCGCGAAGGCGGGAATCCAGGGCCTGTGGCGCATAACTATCAACCAGCGGTCCGCCTGCAAATAAACTGGCCCCCCGCCTTCGCGAGGGTGACGAGAAAAGTAAACCTGCCTCATAATCCACATGAGTTACGTGGCCTTACTTAGTTAGCGGCTGTTTGCTCTGCAAGCTTTATTGGTGCACCAACTAAGGTGTAATCGAGTTTATCTAGGGTGACGGTAACCGACAGTTTACTGTTTTCTCTATGGCTGATTTGCACCAGTTGATAATCTAACTCGGGGGCAACCCAAAAGCGTGTTTGGCGCTTACTGCCGCCACGGTCGCGCTCCACAATCAGGCTATCAAAACTGCCAACACCGGTTTTAATCACTTCTTTGCCTACCACATTAAAGGTAACGTCTTTTATTTCGTCATCGCGCACTACGGGGTAGGTAAAGCTGGTTTTACCGGCCATAAGATCGCAACGCGCCTCAAAGAAAAAACTCACAGAGTCAAAGGCGCCGTCTTTGGTCGACATTAAGGTGTCACCTTCCTTACCCTGATAAAGCACCATTTGAGTTTTATTATCAAACACCAAGCGCTCTTCATGACGAGTACCTAGGTATTTGGTTTTATAGCTAAAGGTTTCTGGCACCGCGGTGCAATCTTTCCACCTAAAGCTGGCTTTTTGATCGACGTCTAACAGCCAATGTGCCAAAGAAAAGTGCACATGATACTGATCTTTATTGCGGTCGATATTGAGGGTGTTAACGCCACGGGTTTTATCACCGTTGAGCAGCACGCTAAATTCGGCTCGCAAATGCTCAATATCTTGAGCACCGGCGGCTCCCGTGGTCAAAAGGACACCCAGCCCTAACACTATTTTTTTAAACATCAGCTTTCCTCATCTATCTGTGCCTGAACATTGGGCAAGGTCTGCGCTAACCATACACCAATCACCCCCAGCAAAGAAAATACCAGGATAACCGCAAGGTTGGATAATAGTGCTAACAACATGCTCACGGCGCCCACCACCAATAGTAATATTCCCATTAGGGTATTACTGACCGCGACATAATCGGTGCGCCGATTTCCGCCGGCCAAGTCAACCAAATACGTTTTACGCCCCACTCTTACGCCAGCATGAGCCAAGCTAAGAACAAAAATAACCACCGGAAAGTAACCCAGCCAAGGCGTGCCGGACCACCAATCAAGGTGCAACCACACGACAACGCCCAACACAGAGGCAATGGTGGCCGCCCACTGCATAACACGACGAGCAGAGTGGTCTGCCATGCGCCCCCATATCCAACTACTAACAAACTGGGCTAACCCTTGGGCAATCACCAGCCAGCCCAGCACTTGCATACTGGTGTCATTTTCTCGCGCCAGCAGCACATAATACGGCGTGACTAACGCCGTTGATAACAACAAGGTGCGTACCAATAAAAAGCGCGCAAAGTGGGCGTCTTCTCGCACCAGCTTGAGGTTCGATAACGCATGTTGCCAGCCGTTCACCGCGCCTTCGGTGGCACCCGCCTCTTCTGCTATGTTCCAATAACACAGCATGCCCAGCGCCCACACCACGGCGGCGGCCAGTAAAATAAGCGCGTATCCCCATAACGGAATGTCATTTAAAGTACTAAGCACCAAGCCAAATAGCAGCCCTATGCCACCCGCCCAGCTGGCACCTGCCCCCGTGACTTTACCCCGTTCACGTTTAGGAACGGTTTTGCCCAATACATCTTTGGCGGCAATGGAGCATAAGCCTCGAGACAGGCTCATTACCGCCAGTAATGTAAGCAATAAAATACCGGCCAACCAACCCGAACTCATTAACGCTACCGCGGCCATCAAGACTAAACATGCCGCCTGTAAGCCCGCTCCCCATAGCCAAGCTCCTTTTCGTTTGGGCAAGCGCCTAACGTAAGCACCCAGCACGATTTGTGGCAGCATGGATCCGCTTTCACGTACCGGCACTAACCAGCCGATAATCCACACGGGCGCCCCCACCGCTTGCAACAACCAAGGTAATACGGTTTTGGCGCTGGTCATTAGCTCGGCCAAGGCCGTGGCGATTTGTGCAAGAATCAACCAGCGACGATTACCTTTAATAACGTTACAGGCTTCATCGGGAATATCTTTACAAAGCCGAGCATCTTCTTCCACATTGAGTGCGCGAGCTAAACGGGTTGCGTTTATTTTTTTCAATATCATCTCAATCTCTCACTGGATCACGAAAATGACTTCATCTTGTTCTCAGGCCGCACTAGAGACCCTATGATAACAAGCTAGAATAACACCATGAGCTTTGTTAAAAGCTATTGACGATACGCTTTATTACTTACGCTCTTTATCACCGACACAAGGATTAAAATACCAGATGGATACGGGCTACCGCATTATTATTGCCGATGACCACCCCTTGTTTCGTAGCGCCCTTCATCAAGCGGTGCAAACAGCAGTAAAGGGGGCTGAGCTGCAAGAAGTAGACTGTATTACTAGTTTAATGCAGTTGCTGAGTGAAGCCGAAGACATCGACCTATTGCTGTTGGATCTTAAAATGCCTGGGGCTAGCGGTTTTTCGGCACTCGCATCGTTACGTCATCAATACCCAGACTTACCCGTGGTGATCGTCTCGGCAAACGAAGAACCCGCCATAGTGCAGCAGGCAATGCGCTTTGGTGCCATGGGCTTTATTCCTAAGTCTGCGCCTATGCCCACCTTGGTAAGCGCGCTTAATATGATTTTAGAGGGAGAGCCTTGGTTTCCTGAGGGCATTAGCTTAGAAGATGCACCACAAGATAATATTGCCGAGCGCCTAGCCAGCCTAACTCCCCAGCAGTTTAAAGTGTTAATTATGTTGTCTGAAGGTAAGCTCAACAAGCAAATTGCTTTTGAACTAAGCGTCTCAGAAGCCACGGTAAAGGCGCACGTTACCGCCATATTTCGCAAGCTCAATGTTCAAAATCGCACCCAAGCGGTGATCGCATTGTCGCAGATGGAATAATACATAGCGCCCGGCGCCCAGCACCAAGCGCCCAGTTAACAGAAAACACCGCTCTATGTTGAGCTGGGTGCTGGGCGCTCGGCGCTCGGCGCTATGTGTTGTAACAGCGTGCGTAGCTTGAGAGGTTTGACGGGTTTGCTTAAATAACTTAACCCCAGCAGCTGCAGTTGGGCTTGTAACTCGGGTTGGCGGTCGGCACTGATCACTACAGTGGGCACAGCGCCAAACGTCTGGTGCAAGGTGGTAACGACATCCACTCCGTTCTCCCCTTCATCCAAATGATAATCTGACAGAATAATGTGTGGCATAAAGCCGTCGATATAATGCTGATGCGCCTCTGCACCGTTGAGGGCCAGCCGTAGCTCACAGCCCCAACGGCCTAATAGATCAGACATGGCGGTAAGAATGTCGGCATCATTATCAATGCACAATATGCGTACACCTGCCAGTTGACTGTTGTTGCTTGTGGGTAACGATGCGAGTGGCGATGTAATCGCTCCTGCCGATAGCGTAGCCCTTGGTACCGTCACGCTGAATACCGAGCCTTTACCTTCTACTGAACGTAGCGCCAGTCGATGGCCCAGCATGGTCGCCAACCCTTGAGCAATAGCCAACCCCAGCCCTAATCCTTGCTGGTGATGACGTTGGCCATGCTCTAAGCGCATAAATTCATCAAAAATAGCACGCTGTTTATCAACGGCAATGCCAGGTCCGTTATCCCACACCTCAAGGCACACTTCGTCACCTTGGCGACGAGCTCCCAATAAAATGCGCCCACCAGGGCTGTAACGCAGGGCATTGGTTAAAAAGTTTTGCAAAATACGACGTAACAAACGGGGATCGCTGTGCACGCCTATCTGGCTGGTCACCACGCTAAAACGTCCACCTTCTTGCTCAGCTAACACATTAAACTCGGCCTGCAAGGTATCAAACACATTGCTAAGCGCAAAGTCGACCGGCTTAGCAGTAAACTTTCCAGCTTCTAACCGTGACATATCAAGCAAGTCACTGATGAGATCTTCGGCGGCCGCTAACGATCGATCGATATGGCCGGCCAGTCGTTTACTTTCACTGTCGCTTGATGTTTCTAACCAAGACGAAGCAAATAACTTAGCCGCATTCAGAGGCTGCATTAAATCGTGACTTACTGCGGCTAAAAAGCGACTTTTAGAGGCACTGAGTTTTTCCGCTTCATCGGTCGCCATCTGTAATTGTTGATTCACGGTCGACAGTTCTTGGGTGCGTTCAGCCACGCGATCCTCTAGCACCACATTGGCGTCTTTTAGCAACTGCTCGGCTTGGCGGAAGGTGGTAATATCATTAAACGTCATTACAAACCCGCCACCGGGCATGGGGTTACCCTGCATTTCAATAACGCGGCCATCGGGGCGTACTCGGGCTGATGAGTGTGCCGAGCCGGCCTTCATGTGATTAACTCGGCGGTCAATATGCTCTTGTATCGAGCCTAGGCCACATAAGCCCCGCTCGGCGTTATAGCGAATAATATCGGCAATGGGCCGCCCGACCTGAATAAGCCCGGTAGGATAACCAAATAGCTCGATGTAGCGTCGGTTCCACGCCACTAGGTTTAGCTCTTTATCCACCACCGAAATGCCTTGGCCGATATGCTCTATCGCTCCTTGCAGTAAACCTCGATTAAAACGAAATACGTCTCCGGCTTCATCGACAATCACTACCAGTTCGTCTAGCTCCATACTGCGCCCTTGCAACACCGAGGCCAGCACCAGCCGTGCCGACGATGCACCAAATACCCCAGCTAGCACTCGTTCGGTATGGCGGATCAAGCTGGCCGGTGCCTGCAAGCTGCCATCGAGGGTGCCATGCTCACCGGCATAACGAGAAAATGCCCGGCTCACTCTGGCTTCTCCGACAAACCGAGAGGCTAACTGTTCCAGCTCCTGTACTGAGACTTTAGCCTGGTACACATCGCCATCGGCCTTATGCTGGCGGCCGACAAAGGCCCCCGCTTGCAAGCGCTCGCTAACCGTAGACACCGACCACCAAGAACCCAGCACGTAGCCCGCAAGGTTAAACAGCAAGCTCAGTAAAATACCCCAGGTGACGGGACTCATTTCGCCTACCGCGCCCCAATTAGGCGGGGTAAGTAACCACAGCAAAAAGTTAGTGTCTGCATCACCGGCAAACATGCCAGTTTCGGCCATCAGGTTCAGCAACCACATCACCATGCCCAAGCTTAAACCCCAATAGGCACCTCGGCGATTACCGCCCCGCCAATACAGTCCCAAGACCAAGGCGGGCACAAACTGAGCAATGGCCGCGAAACTTAAATAGCCGATGCGTGACAAGCTCTCAATGTCGCCTAACCACAAAAACACCAGCCAAGACGTGGCCATAATCACGATAATAGTGGCGCGCCGTATCTTTAACAGCAGTTGGGCAACGTCGTTAAAGTTCGCTCCTTGTAGCTGACGCCGGCGCAAAATCATCGGCAACACTAAGTCGTTACTCACCATAATGGCCAAGGCGATGGTAGAAATAATCATCATGCCGGTGGCCGCCGAAGCGCCACCAATAAAGGCCAATACGGCCAACGCGGGCTGTCCTTGCGCCAATGGCAGGCTAATGACATAAGTATCCGGCGAGACATCGGCCCCTAACCATTGCTGGCCAGCCAGCGCCAGCGGCAACACGAACAGCCCCATAAGTAGTAGATAAACCGGAAATAGCCGCCGCGCCCAGCGCAAATCGGCGGGCCCGTGATTTTCAACAACCGTGACATGAAACTGGCGCGGCAAGCAGATAACAGCACTCATCGACAGCAGGGTATACACCCCCATATCCAGCAGGTTAGCGCCAGTAACGTTAACGAAGCTGCCAATAAAGTCTTCCGCCACCATCACCCGTTGCTGGTTAGGATGAGCCACTATCAGCCAGAGCGCGAAGCCCCCCACCACAATAAAAGCCACCAGCTTAACGACCGACTCCAGCGAAATGGCGACCATTACCCCTCGTTGGTGTTCGGTGGCATCAATATGGCGGGTGCCAAATAACAGAATAAACACCGCAAACAGCACGGTGACCATTAATGCCACTTCGCCGGCACTGCGCCCGCCGCCGCCCACGACATCGGGCGCCATTAAGTTAAGTCCCATGACAATGGCTTTTAGCTGCAGGGCGATATAGGGCAAGACGCCGACGATGGCGATCAGGGTGACATACACCGCCAACCGCTGAGATTTACCGTAGCGGGCGGCAATAAAGTCGGCAATAGAGGTAATGTGCTCGCGCTTAGCCACATCAATAAGGCGGGCAATAAGCGGCCCGGCCAGCGAAAACATGATGATGGGGCCAAGGTAAATTGAGAAATAAGACCAACTGTCGGTACTGGCCTGCCCTACGGTGCCAAAAAAGCTCCAAGAAGAGCAATATACTGCCAACGAAAAGCTATACAGCAGCGGGCGCAAGCGCTCGGCACGCGGGCCCATACGCACTTTATCGCCCAGCCAGGCACACAAAAACAATACCGCCAAGTACGCCAGCGCGATGTTAATAACGGTCCAGCCCTGCATTAACTCTTCCTTTCGTATGAATAAAATATGAAGACAAAGCCATAAGCCTGTAGCTCGGGACACAGAGGCAACAGGGTAGCCTCCTCCGACACGCTTCAGATGAATGACACTCACCGTTTCAGCCAGCTGCGAGCATTCTCTGGATACTCGGTCAGGCTAAAACGATTCGTCACGGCGAGGCAAGCTCGCCCCCTGTGCGCTCAGCATATGACATCCGACCGCCAAGGATGGCGGGAGTGCCGAAATGGCAGGAGCATTTTTCGGCCTTGTCATGTGATGGTCGGCTGAGCCTATCCCAACAGCCTCTTCATTAGTCTCGGAGTCATCGGTGTACTGGCTGAATGTTAAGGCTGGGCGCTGGGCGCTTGGTGCTACCCGGTAAAGGCCTTCGCAGCAACCAACAGGCGGGTAGTATTATCGCCGCCATTAGCCAAAAAAGCTGTCCGCCTAAAGTCGGATATAGCTGGCCCGAGGCTACCAATAATAAAGCTACCGTCAATCCCATGGCCAAGGCTCCATATAACGCTTGGGCACCAATCACCGCTTCGGCGTCTAAATCTCGGCTAATGTAGCGCATGGCGCCTAGGTGACTAAGGCAAAAACTGCCTGCGTGTAGCAACTGCGCCATAATCAGCCATGTTATATCGGTGGTAGCCCCTAATATACCCCAGCGCAGCAGTGCACATGCGGCCCCTGATAATAATAATGTGCGGGCCGTCATCGCCTCAAACCATCGCCGGTTCATGGCTAATACGCCAATTTCAGCCAACACCCCAAGCCCCCACAAATAGCCGATGGTGCTGGTGGCATATCCTTGGCTCTGCCAATACAAAGCACTAAAGCCATAATAAACAGCATGACTGCCCTGCAATAACGCCACTATCACTATAAATCGCTTAATCTGGGGGCGGCGCCACACCTGCAGTACACTGTCGCCTTGGCGCTCGCCATGCAGATCAACCGGTGATGGAGTCATCGGCAGTAAGCTCATTAGCCACAGAGCAGCCAGCGCCATCACCATAATATGCAGGATCCACTGATTTCCCCATTGACTCGTTAGACTGCCCACCACAATGTTGGCACCAATAAACGCCACCGATCCCCATAGCCGCGCTTTGCCGTAATCTAGCTGTACCTGCACCACGAGCCGACTGGCCACGGCTTCATTGAGCGGCATTAGTGCAGAGTAAATCACATTCACCCCGATCATCAGCAAGGTCAACGCTAGCAGCGATTGATTAAGGTAAAAAGCGGCAAAGCTCAGCAAACTTAACCACGCCAACCAGCGCACGGCAGGCAATAAATGCTGGGCTCGGCGGATGCGACTCATCACCAACAAATTACCCACACAGCGGGCCGCCATGCCAAGGCCAAGCAAGACGCCAATAACATCGGCGTGCACACCCACATGACTAAGCCACAGCGACCAATAAGGTAAATAGACGCCGTAACTAAAATAAAATAGAGCAAAAAGAGAGGAAAGCCAGAATACTGGGGGCATATTTGCGACTAAGTGGTGGATCCATATTGGTTATGATAATACTTTATCTGTTAATTATTATTTCTATTTGGTTAAATTTTATGGGACGATTTATATTATTGGTAGGCCTGCTGCTCTCGGGTTGTCAGGGCTACCACTCGGCCTCTTCGGCTTCAATTCCAACAAACAATTTATTCGATTATCAGCTACAAAATCCCGCAGGAAAAACCGTGTCATTACCCGAGGCCGCCCAACAGCTGGCTGACGCCGACGTGATAATAGTAGGCGAGCTGCATGGGCATCAGGGAATACATCGTTTTCAGGCCGACTTACTCGCACAACTGCTTAGCCAACCGCGCCCCCTTGCCTTAGCCATGGAGCAATTTAGCCGGGATAATCAAGACGCGGTAAATAGGTATTTAGCAGGGAAGATGGGCGAAGATGCATTTATAAAAGAAAGTAATGCGTGGCCGAGTTATCGCAGTGATTATCGCGCCTTAGTGACGTTGGCTAAAGAAGCCGACATTGAAGTAATAGCCGCTAACTCGCCGCGCCATATTGTGCGTTGTATTGCCCAAGAAGGGGTCGATTATTTACAACGACTACCGGCGAATGAGCGCGGCTGGGTTGCCAAACAACTGACCCTTACCGATGATGCTTACAAGGCGCGTTTTATGGCAAACCGCCATCATGGTCAAGCACCCAGCGAGCAGCAATTTGCCGCGCAAACTACCTGGGATGACACCATGGCCGAAAGCATTACCCAGTATTTGCAGCTACACCCTAAACACAGCGTGCTGTTAACGGTGGGGCGCTTTCATATTGCAGAAGGCTTGGGCACGGTACAGCGGCTGCAACAGCGCAATCCCAAGCTTAAAATAGCGCTGATTTATCCAGTCACGACCGATGAAGCCGTGCCCGACGCGCCGTTATGGGCATTACAGGTTGCCTCATTACCCACCACCCGATTAGAGGGGGAGCCCTTGCCAGCGTTTAGCCTGGGCGAACCTGCTTGTGTACCAGTCGGCGACTGAACTGCCATAACGCCCAGCACTCAGGCCTGATACAAGGCTTGGTCGACGCGGTTGTGCAGGTGTTCACCGTCCGAATGACCATTAAAAAGTGGCCAACCCGCCGTTCATGGTCACCTGCAAAGTGTTATTATCAGACCGCTTTTTGGAGCAGATATATTATCTGTGGTCTTTGCAGGGGAATGTTTTTTGAACGTTTATGGATTACTGGCCGTGGCTATTATCGCCGAAGTGATAGCCACCACCGCCTTAAAAGCCTCTGACGGATTCAGCCGCTTAGGGCCAAGTTTGTTGGTAATCATCGGCTACAGCCTCGCTTTTTGGCTACTAACACTAGTGATGCGTACCATGTCGGTGGGCATTGCTTATGCTATTTGGTCTGGTGCTGGCATCGTCTTGGTTACCTTGTTAGGGGCATTGTTTTATCGTCAACTGCCCAGTGTGACCGTAATACTGGGCATGGCCTTAATCATCATCGGTGTGGTGATTATCCAGCTTGATTCCAATGGATGACGTGATGCATAAAAGGTAACGCCTGAGCTTGCAGTTCAGATGTATTACTTCTCACACCTCACCATTTATCCCTCACGGAATTAGTTTAACGAGGCATGATTAAATGTTGCTATGCGGACACAGAGGCTTGGCCAGTTTAGCACCCGAAAACACCTTATCAGGGTTAGATGCGGCCCATAAACAGGGGCTAACGTGGGTAGAAATTGACGTGCAACTCACCCAAGATAATCAAGTGGTGCTGTTTCATGATGAGCGGTTGCACCGCTGCACCAATGGTCGAGGCCTACTGCGCGAGCATAGTTGGCAGCAACTTAGCCGCCTTGATGCGGGCCGCTGGTTTTCAGCCGAGTTTGCAAGCGAGCGATTAGTACTGCTGCACGATTATCTAACCCACGCCGCCCGCCTTAATATTAAGGTCAATATCGAGCTTAAACTCTACCCTAAAGATAACGCCGCCAACCTCAGCCAACAGGTCAGCCGCGTGATCTCCTGTGGGGCGTTTGCTCACGCTAACTTGTTATTTTCTAGCTTCGAACCTAATAGCCTTGTACAAATGCAACGGCTGCAACCCACTATCGCCCGCGCTTTGCTGGTAGAGCGCATTCCCACCGACTGGCATGCCGCACTGCAGCGACTCGATTGCGCCGCGCTAAACTGTAATCACCGACATTTAACCCAAGCGCAAGCGCAAGCTGTCAACGCTGCCGGTTATCAGCTTAATTGTTATACCGTAAACAGCCAACGCCAAGCCGACACCCTCGCGAGCTGGGGAGTAAATATGATTTTTACAGATAAGCCGTTAAGACAAGCGCCCGGCGCCCAGCACCAAGCGCCTAGCTAAAAAATACGAAACATCCTGCCCTATATTGAGCTGGGCGCTTGGCGCTGGAAGCTCGGCGCTGTAAAAACACTTAAACTTATTGCCCTTTGTGCTTTTCTGTTATCATAACGCCAGTTTGCCTAACGGCAATGCCTCTCAGCCGTCCGCCAGGACCTTTTTAGTTCGGAGTCTCATGTCTTTTGCTTCCCTAGGCCTTAACGCCCAGCTCGTTCAAGCGATCAATGAATGTGGTTATACAGAGCCCACCCCAATCCAAACTCAAGCTATTCCGCTAGTACTTAAGGGCGGTGATTTGTTGGCCGGAGCCCAAACCGGCACGGGTAAAACGGCGGGCTTTGGTTTGCCAATGCTACAGCGCCTAAGCGAAACAAAAGCTAGACCGTTGGCTAATGGCCGAGCACCGGTGCGTGCCTTGGTGCTTACGCCCACTCGTGAGCTAGCCGCTCAGGTAGAAGAAAATCTACGTGCCTATGCCAAGCACTCAGACTTGCGCACCTTGGCCATGTTTGGTGGCGTAAGCATTAACCCGCAAATGAAGGCCTTGGGCGGCAAAATTGACATCGTAGTGGCTACTCCGGGCCGTTTACTGGATCACGTATCTCAGCGCTCTATCGACTTATCACGCGTTGAAATGCTGGTGTTAGACGAAGCAGACCGCATGCTAGATATGGGCTTTATTCGCGATATTCAGCGTATTATCGCCAAGATGCCGTCTCAGCGCCAAAATTTACTGTTTTCTGCTACTTTTTCTAACGAAATCAAGAAACTGGCTGAAAATTTGCTCACCAATCCCGAGCACATTGAAGTAGCAACTCGCAACGCCACTGCCGACACCATTGCGCAGCGTTTTTATGGCGTAGATAAAAATAAAAAGCGCGCCCTGCTCAGCTATTTGATTGGCCACAACAACTGGCGCCAAGTGCTGGTGTTTACCCGTACTAAACACGGTGCTAATCGCCTAGCAATGCAGTTAGAGAAAGATGGCCTGCCCGCCATGGCTATTCATGGTGACAAGAGCCAAGGTGCTCGTACTCGAGCCTTAAGCCAATTTAAAGAAGGCAAGTTGCGCGTGTTGGTTGCCACCGACATTGCCGCCCGTGGTATCGACATCAGCGAACTGCCCCACGTAGTCAACTACGAGCTGCCGCATGTTGCCGAAGATTACGTGCACCGTATTGGCCGTACCGGTCGTGCTGGTATTAAAGGCGAAGCCCTATCGTTGATCTGCTTCGAAGAAAAGCCATTGCTTAAGGCGATTGAACGGGTAACCAAGCAAACCGTTGAGCTGGAAATTATGGCAGGTTACGAGCCCATTCCTGACAGCCAACAGCCGCCAATCGAAAAAACTGCCGCGACTAATCGTGGCCGTGGCAACGGTGGTGGTCGAGGCCAAAATAGTGGCGGTGGTCGTGCACAAAACCCACGCAGCGCGAATAACAAAGCACCACGTAGCAACAAACCGCCACGTCGCCACGACGGTGGTTAACTTAAAGCGGTAAAACATAGCAGTCAGCGCTAAGCCGTCAGCTATCAGCAAACAAAAAAGCCGACCACTCTGTGGTCGGCTTTTTTAGAGTTATCTTTTAAGCCGTCTTCCTGACACAGGTCAGGATCTCGCTTTGTCTTTTGTAGACAAAACGGTTTAAACATCACACCAAGACCTATTTTTGCCACGGAATACACGGAATAACACGGAAAAATAGTGATCAGATCTGAAAGAGATCTTGATAGTAAGGGCAGAGATTAGCCCCAAGCAAAAATGACAGGCGAAACTGAGACTGAATATGCAGCTTGGTTTGGGCTTTAGTGCATAAGGGCAGATACCGGGGCAAGTGCATTAGTGATAGCGCCAAGGCAGTAAAAAGACGGTGTTTATCTTTAACTTACGGCTTACAGCTTACGGCTTACCGCTATCAGTTAAGCTGTTCCTTAGGTTCAACCAATGCACTATGCCGCCTATAACTAAGCCCCAAAAGGCACTGCCGATACCGAATAATGCAACGCCCGAGGCGGTGATCATAAAGGTTAATAGTGACGCATCTCGCTCTTGCTCGTTAGCCATGGCCACCGTTAAGCTACTACCAATAGTGCCTAGCAACGCCAAACCGGCAATCGCCATCACCAGCTCGCTCGGCAAGGCGGCAAATAAGCCCACCACAGTGGCACCAAACAGCCCCATTAATAAATAAAATACCCCCGCCCACACCGCCGCTTTATAACGCTGCTTAGGGTCGGCATCTACTTCTTTTCCCATACATACTGCGGCACTAATTGCTGCCAAGTTAAAGGCAAAGCCGCCAAAAGGGGCGAGCAATAAGCCAGTAACTCCCGTCCAACTGATCAAAGGGGAGGCTTTGGTATGATAACCATGAGCGCGTAATACGGCGATACCTGGCACATTTTGCGAAGCCATAGTGACCACAAATAACGGAATACCAATGCCGATTAAGCTGGTAATAGAAAAGCTGGGCATCATTAATACAGGGGCGGCCATTTGCCAACTAAACTGCTCAAAGTGCAGTAAGTCCAGTCCTGCAGACACCGCTAATCCGGCGAATAAGCTCAGCGGAATAACATAACGTGGTAAGCGCCGACGCAATGCTAGGTAAGTAACTAGCATCACGCCTACCAGCCAGGGTTGAGTTTGCGCCGAGACAAATAAGTTCAGGCCGAAGGTGAGCAACACGCCGCCCAGCATAGCTGCAGCTAGGCCCGCCGGCACTAATTGCATGATGCGATCGAACCAGCCGGTGACACCACACAGCAAAATCAACGCCGAGCTGAATAGAAATATCCCTATTGCTTCACTCATGGGCACACCCGCCAGAGCCGTGACCAGCAAGGCCGCGCCCGGAGTCGACCAGGCGGTGATAATGGGCTCGCGAAAACGTAACGAAAAACCAATGCAGGTCACCCCCATGCCCAGCCCCAACGCCCACATCCAAGAGCTAATCTCGGCCTGACTGGCACCGGCGGCGGCGGCGGCTTGAAAAATAATGACCGCCGAGCTGGTATAACCGACCAGCACCGCAATAAAACCCGCTGACAGATGAGCGAAATGAAAGGGCATACGCATAACAACATTCCTTAAAAGACAGCTATAAGCCGTCAGCTATACGCTGTCGGTTAAGGTCCATAACAAATCATCCTGCTGACACTGGCCCACAGAATTCAGTATTTTTATATTTTTGCCGTCTTCCTGATGAACATCAGGATTTCGCTATTTGGTACCGGTAAGACGGCAAAAGACAGTGTTCGTCTTTAACTAACCGCTGACAGCTTACGGCTTATCGCTACTCGAAGGACGAGCTTTAAGTAGCTCGGCACACAGGCGTACGAAGTCTGACGAGGTGACGATGCCAATTAAACACTGCTTTTCGTCAACGATAGTGAGGCAGCCATGTTTATTTTTTAGAAAAAACGACACCACTTCGGTCAAGGGTGCATTAACATCCACCGATTCAAAATCCGCATCAATAATTTCAACTACCCGACACAAGCGCTCACGTCGCTCTAGCGCACTGACGCCATAATCTGATAACAGCCCCATAATGGTGGAAATCATGCGCTTTTGCGTTAGTACGCCCATGAGTTTACCGGTAAGCGTATCCACTACCGGTATGTGCCTGATGCTTTTTTCTCGCATCATGTCGTGGGCATCTTTCAAGGTTGCTGACTGATCGAGCGTCAGCAAATTTCGGGTCATAATATCGCCAACAGAAATTGCAGTCATAGGTTATCTTCCTTGTTTTTATTAGTTATATTTTAGACTAAAGACCACCCCAAAAAGCAGAGAATAAATAGTCATCAACAACAATGTATGACCAGAGCTTTAGCTTGGTGCTCGGCGCTTCAATTGTTCTGTTGTGTCACAGAGCCCTGTGAGTTGCAAATACAAAAAACAAAAGCCCGTTAATAGCAGTATTAACGGGCTTTTTTGACGCGTTTTTAAACGCTATTTATTAGCCTGTGGTAGCAACCGAGCGATGGCCGTCGGTGAGGTGCAACACATCTACTAAATCGTCACCGCTAACGGCAAAGGCTTTACCAAAGCCTTTTACAAACAAGCCTTTTAGTGGCACTAAGCGAAATAAATGAAAGTCTGCCAACTTACTGAGGCCAACAACCGTGTCATCAAAGCGCGCATGCAAGGCACCAATACCCGCCTGCCATTCGGGGGTATCACGGGTTACGCGCTCGGGACGGGCATCAAAGGTAAGGCGCTTGCGCGCAAACAAGTTGCGGCAAGCTTGTTCATCTTCCACCATCATTAACGAAATCTGAGGGTTAACCAGCAAGTTTTTAGTGTGGCGCGCCATTTCACTAATCAAAATGTAATAACCATCTTCCAGTAAGGCAAAGGGAGCATAGCTGACATTAGGCACTCCTTCATCGTCTACGGTGGCCAGCACGAGGGTGTGTGTCGCATCACGAAACTCACGAATTTCTGGCTCGAGACGACCCTGCAGACGCTCTTGTTTATCAAACATTTTTTAGCTCCTTTAATGCGTTGAATGCAACGACCTGCTCAGGGAACAGCGTGCCCTGCTCGTCTCGTCCTAAATAGATTTTAAAAATACAGTCGCCATCTGTGTCGTAAAATACGATGGCGTAAGCTTCATTACCGCGATGCGGTTTACTTTGCAGTGAAATATTCGCTATCGCATCCAACTTAAGGTGGCCGTGCAACTGACCCGGCTCACCAAATAAATTGTAATAACCATAGCCGACACGCCCTTTGGGGAGGCTGGCTTTCACTTCAAAAATAGAGCCTGCCACCTCCATAATTGTGGTTACGCGGCCCCACTCTGCTACTTGCTCTAATATGGTTTGGCCATGAATGCCTGGCAGAGTAAAAATCAGCTCGCTGGGCAGGCGGCTTACCAGCTGCCATTCAGGCACCGACAAACGGCGGGCCATATCCGCGGGCCGCAGCTTGGGCTCGGTAGCCAGCAATTCCAATACTTGGGTCGTTAATTCAGCCATAGTGTTTATTTCCTTAACTTATGCCCTAACTTAAAAACGATATCGCGTATTTATATTGCGGCTCGCTTTATAGCAATCAAAGCTCGTATTCCGACCCCATGAGCGGTGGCCTACTAAGTAAGGCCGCGTAACACATGTGGATTATGAGGCAGGTTTACCTTTCTCGTCACCCTCGCGAAGGCGGGAATGACGATAGAACCACGCCGGTTATGCGGCATTACTTAAGTCGCTAGTCGCAGATTAATCTAACACCACATCGAATACAACTCGTTATCATTAGCAATAGACTTTAGATTAGAAATCCGTATTCTATGCAGCAAGAACGTAATCACTCTCATTCATGCTTGAGGTTAATTTTGAGCTTTAAACGCTACGCTTCATTTGCACTGGCCTCTTTGTTACTCCATGGCTTACTAGCGCAGGCCATGGATCGAAAAGATCTGACCATTGCTATGGCTCCGGCCGACCCCGGCCCGATTAGTGTACAGATGCTGCCCACAGTAACTAAGCCTCAGCCCGTCGTTGAACCAATCGCTGAGCCTATTCCCGAACCCAAACCCGAGCCAAAGCCAGAACCAAAACCGACGCCTAAACCAAAGCCGACACCTAAACCTGAGCCCAAGCCGGTCGTTAAACCACAACCACAACCTAAGCCTAAGCCTAAGCCTAAGCCTAAGCCTAAGCCGACTCCGAAAACGGTAGCGCCGGCCTCACAGCCCAAGCCGGTTGAAAAAATAGTGCAAAAAACACCAGCCACAAAGGCGAAAGACAGTGCGCCTAAGCGCATAGAACAACCCAGCTTTAAAAGTCGGCCGGCTCCTATCTCTTACCCGGTGCAGGCAAGGCGCCGTGGCCAAGAAGGCACTGTCATCATCGAAGTGTGGCTAGATGAAAATGGTCGACAAACTAAGCGGGTGTTAGTTCGCTCCTCCGGCGTGAAGACGCTAGATCGCACCGCTTTAAAAGGGGTATCTAAATACCGCTTTTCAGCCTATGTCGAAAACGGTAAAGGCATTGCCCACCGCGTTCATATTCCTATTCGTTTTAAATTGGATTAAATCATGTCATTTCTAAATCAACTGCATCAACAACTCGGATTAATGAGCTGGCCATTAATTTTGTGCTCCGTTATCACGGTCTCATTATGGCTAGAACGTATCGTAAGTCTGTTATGGGTCAGCATGCGCGGTGAACAAGAGAAGAAGCAATTGCGTTTAAGTGGCAGCAGTTATGCGGATGTGGCATTAAATGAGCCTAAATCCATGATCCTGCGCGGCTGCCAACTATTGGTGCAACATAAAGAATGTAATAAAGGGACTCGTGAAGACTTGGCCGGCATTTGGTTGCAGCAACAAAGACGTAAATTACATTCTGGCCTGCGGGTATTAACACTGGTTGGCGTGATTAGTCCTTTATTAGGACTATTAGGTACCGTATTAGGATTAATCGCCATGTTTACCAGCATTGGCGAAAGTGGTAATCCGGTAACGCCTGCGTTGCTTGCCGACGGCCTCGGATTAGCCATGAGTACCACGGCCGCAGGCCTACTGATTGCCCTGCCCGCCATTGCCGGTGCGCAGTTATTCGGTCTGTGGGCCGATCGCTTGCTAGACAAACTGACCGATGAGCTTAATCAGTGCAATCTGCACCTTGAGGGAGTCACGCTCGGAGGCTGCCCTTCATGATTGGTCGCCCCGATGCTGCAAATGCGGGATGGCGCTCACTGGCACCCGACATCACCCCGTTGCTCGATATTATTTTTATCGTGTTGGTGTTTTTATTATTAACCGCCAACATTCCGCTGCAATCACTAGAAGTCGATTTACCCAAGACCGACAGCAAGTCTTTAAGCTCCATACAAGACACCAAATCTATGACTATTAACATGCTTGCCGGCACCCCAGCATGGGCGCTGCAAGGTGAACAGTATGACGATTGGCAGCAGTTTAAGGCGGTGCTAGAAAATCAGCTCGAGGCGCTAAAAGAAACTGATTTGATCTTGGCGTCAGACAAAGACGTTACCGTAGACAGCATGTTAAAGCTGCTGGCGTTCTTGCAAGAGCACCACATTAACACCACTCAAATTCTTATGGAGGATGATTAATGGTCACTCGTTGGTTACTCCCTTTAGCATTGCTGGCCACCAGTACAGTGCACGGCGAACCATCACGGCTACTGAGTGCGGGTAGCGGCATGACCGAGCTAGTATTTGCACTGGAGGCTCAAGAGCAGTTAGTTGCGGTGGATAGCACCAGTGTCTTACCAAAAGGCAGCACACTTGCCCGACTGGGTTATCATCGCCAACTTAGCGCCGAAGGCATGCTGTCCACTCAACCTACGTTAGTGATTGGCAGTGAAGAAATGGGCCCAGCTAGCGCGCTTAATTTAGTGCGTCAGGCTGGTATTCAAGTAGAAACGCTGCCAGAAGCGATGACGATAGAACAACTGCAAAGTAATATTATTCGCTTGGGTGAATTGCTAAACCGCCACCCCCAAGCCGAAGCGTTACAGCAAGAAGTTGCGTATCGCGCGCAACAACTGGTTACCAAGGGCTCTGTTACCAGCAAAAGTGTCCTAGGTAAAAAAACTATCTTCTTACTTTTGGGTGAGGGTAACTCGGCCCAAATTGCCGGCAGCAATACCTTAGCCGACGCCATGATCCGCCTAGCTGGTGGCACTAATCCCGCCATTACCAGCATCGACGGCTATAAGCCGGTGGCAATGGAAGCCTTAGTCGCCATGGCCCCTGATGTCATCTTAATTAGTCGCCGTCATTTGGTAGAAGAAGCCGGTGCCGATTCGCTATTTCAGCAGTTTCCGTTGCTACGCCAAACTCCTGCCGCAGACGCTAATGCCATTGTTCCCATTAACGGCAAAGCGCTTATTGGTGGGCTGGGCTTAAGTACACTGGCCGAGGCCGAACGCTTGCATCAACATTGGTTGGCACAATAGTCATGACTGCGCGCATTACCCTATTGCCCGTGCTGCTGGGATTATTGCTAATGACAAGCTTAACCTCGCTGGCGACCGGCCCTATGGCGCTGGATATATTTAAGCTGTTTACGCCATCCCTAATTAGCCCTACCGAACAATTGGTGCTGCTACATATTCGCCTGCCCCGCACCCTGCTCTGCATAGGCGTGGGCGCTATTTTAGCGTTGTGTGGCGCGGTAATGCAGGGGTTGTTTCGCAATCCGTTAGCCGATCCCGGTATTATTGGCGTGTCTAGCGGCGCCGCCTTAGGTGCCGCATTGTCTATGGTATTACTGGCGCCATTTTCCGTCTTGTTACCCGCGTGGCTGGGCGCGAGTTTAACCTCATTAATGGCCTTTGGCGGCGGCCTAATTACCACGTTGGTCGTCTATCAGCTAGCTCGCACCACCCAAGGCACCTCGGTCAGTATCTTGTTGCTGGCAGGAGTCGCCATTGGTGCCTTAAGTGGTGGTATTTTGGGCTTGCTCAACTATTTGGCCGATGACCAAACCCTGCGAGACCTTACCCTATGGCAAATGGGTTCCATGGCCAAAAGCGACCCCTTTCAACTGGGTTTAGTGTGCGCTACCGCCGCGGTGCTGGTTCTGTTATTACGCGGCCATGCCCACAGCCTAAATGCGCTGGCATTAGGTGAGGCCGAAGCCAGTCACTTAGGCATAGATGTACAACGGCTTAAACGTAAATTGGTATTAATGGCGGCACTAGCGGTCGGCGTCAGTGTGGCGGCGGTGGGAATTATCGGTTTTGTGGGCTTAGTGGTGCCGCACTTAGTGCGCTTGATTGCGGGGCCCGATCATCGTCGCTTATTGCCACTGTCTGCTTTGCTGGGCGCGTGGTTATTATTGTTGGCTGACATGCTGGCCCGCACCTTAGCCGCCCCCGCAGAAATGCCCGTCGGCATCGTCACCGCCTTGCTGGGTGCCCCCTTCTTCTTATGGCTGTTGCTAAAACAAAAGCGGGGCATTGGACTTGCATGACTCACACAAAAGACACCGCCTACCTCAACAAACCACTGTTAGATATTAAGCAGTTATCGCTCACACTGCAGCGCCGCCAGTTGTTAACCGATATTGATTTACAGTTACACGCCGGTCAAGTCACGGTACTTATTGGCCCCAACGGGGCCGGCAAAAGCACCTTGTTCAAATGCATTGCCGGTGAGCACTCGCCCCGCGGCCACATGCTCTTGTTTGGCCGCGAACGCGCACTCTGGTCGCGCCAAGCGTTGGCCCGACAGCTTGCGGTATTACCACAACAATCTGGCCTGCAGTTTCCTTTTTTAGCCCAAGAGGTAGTCAGCTTAGGTCGTATTCCGCATAACAGTAGCGAGCGTGAGAACCTGCCGATTATTGAGCAAGCCATGCAGCGGGCCCAAGTGTGGCACTTGCGCGAAGCGCCCTACCCGCAATTATCCGGCGGTGAAAAGCAGCGCGTACATTTTGCGCGTATTTTGGCGCAATTAACCGGCTCTGAAAAACAACGGATTTTACTGCTCGATGAACCCACATCAGCGCTGGATTTAGGCCAACAGCATTTGTTATTAAGTGAAGCCCATCGCTTAGCGGCTGATGGTTGTGCGGTATTAGTGATCGTACACGACCTTAACTTAGCCGCCCGTTACGGCAACCAGCTGGTGCTGCTGCACAATGGCCGCATTGCCAGTGTGGGCTGCCCAGAGCAAGTACTTACCCCCGCCAACGTAGAACAATATTTTGGCTATAAGGCTCAGCTATTACAAAGCCCAGATGGTCATCAGGTGCTCGTTTAAGAGCAGCGCCTAGCGCCGGGGATCGGCGCTCACACACTCTCAAAGCTGGCTTTCCGCGCTCAGATAAGTACCATATACGCCATTGCTTTTCGGTTAACTGCCGGCTGATACACAGTCTGGCAGTCAGCTTGTTAACCTTCTGAAATATCAGGATAAATAGATATGGCTCAATTTGTTTACAGTATGAACCGCGTGGGCAAAGTGGTTCCGCCCAAGCGTCATATACTGAAAAATATCTCGTTGTCGTTTTTCCCCGGCGCTAAAATTGGCGTGTTGGGCTTAAACGGCTCCGGTAAATCGACCTTGCTGCGCATTATGGCCGGCATAGACACCGAAATTGAAGGCGAAGCGCGCCCGCAGCCCGGTATTAACATCGGTTACTTGCCGCAAGAGCCTAAGTTAAAGCCCGAGCAAACCGTGCGCGAAGCCATTGAAGAAGCGGTATCGGAAGTAGCTGGGGCCCTTAAAGAGCTGGACGCGGTATATACCGCCTATGCGGATCCGGATGCAGACTTTGATAAGTTAGCGAAGCGCCAAGGCGAGTTAGAAGCGATTATTCAAGCACACGACGGCCATAACTTAGATAACCAGTTAGAGCGCGCCGCCGATGCGTTGCGTTTGCCGCCATGGGAAGCCACCATAGATAAACTGTCTGGTGGTGAGCGCCGCCGCGTAGCCATGTGTCAGTTGTTGCTAGAAAAGCCCGACATGCTGCTACTCGACGAACCGACTAACCACTTGGATGCCGAATCGGTCGCTTGGTTAGAGCGCTTCTTGCACGACTATGAAGGCACCGTTGTGGCCATTACCCACGACCGTTATTTCTTGGATAACGTAGCGGGTTGGATCCTAGAGCTCGACCGCGGTGAAGGTATTCCGTGGGAAGGTAACTACTCTTCGTGGTTGGAGCAAAAAGACGAGCGCCTGTCACAAGAGCAGTCGTCTGAAGCGGCACGCCAAAAATCCATTCAAAAAGAATTGGAGTGGGTACGTCAAGGTCCTAAAGGTCGTCAGAGTAAGTCTAAGTCTCGGATGGCCCGCTTTGAAGAGCTACAAAATCAAGACTTTCAAAAGCGTAACGAAACCAACGAGCTGTTTATTCCGCCAGGACCCCGCTTGGGCGATCAGGTCATTGACGTAGAAAATCTGACCAAGTCGTATGGCGATCGCATGATCATCGACGATCTATCGTTCAGCATTCCCAAGGGTGCCATCGTCGGTATTATCGGCCCCAACGGTGCCGGTAAGTCGACGCTGTTCCGTATGCTGACCGGCGCAGAACAGCCAGATTCTGGCAACATTATCCTAGGTGAAAGCGTACAACTGGCCTCGGTTGAGCAGTTCCGTGACAGCATGGACGACAAGAAAACCGTGTGGGAAGAAGTGGCTGACGGCCAAGATATGCTGCGTATCGGTAATTTAGAAATTCCGAGCCGGGCTTATTTAGGTCGTTTTAACTTTAAAGGCATCGACCAGCAAAAACGCGTTGGTGAGTTATCCGGTGGTGAGCGCGGTCGTTTACACATGGCCAAACTGCTACAAACTGGCGGTAACGTGCTATTGCTGGATGAGCCTACCAACGACTTGGATATTGAAACTTTGCGCGCGCTGGAAAATGCCATCCTGGAATTCCCAGGCTGCGCCATGGTTATCTCCCACGACCGTTGGTTCCTCGACCGTATTGCCACCCATATTCTGGATTACAAAGATGAAGGCAAGGTAGAGTTCTTCGAAGGTAACTTTAGTGAATACGAAGACTGGAAGAAGAAAACCTACGGCGCCGAATCCGTGCAACCAAAACGTATTAAATATAAAAAAGTAACTAAATAAACTTTAATTGCTTACGGAATAATCATAAAAGCCCGCTTAATGCGGGCTTTTTATTGCTCACAAAAAACCAGCAAGATAATACATAACTTGATATTTAACTTTGTTAGTTTATTATTCGACCGAATTAATAAAGCTTTTAAAAATAATAAATATTCAACTTTCAATTAAAAGTAGGCACTATGTTTAAAAAATTAACAACAACTGCCATGGCAGTTGCAGCACTAACCTGTGGTGGCCAAGCCATGGCCGAGCACTACGTAGGCGGCAACATTTCAGCCTTGAATGTAGACTATAGTCTGCCTAAAGATGCTGATCTAGTAGCACTATATGGTCGCTTGGGTACCGAGTTTACAGAAAACTTCTCTGGCGAAATTCGTATCGGCACCGGTCTCGATGATGACAAGCTATACGGTACGAAAGTAGAGCTAAATTACTTCTACGGTGCCTATGTACGCGGCACCATTCCCGTTACCGATGCCTTCTACCCTTACGCCATCGTCGGTTTCACTCGTGCTGAGTTAGAGTATAAAGTTCCTGGCCTTTCAGTTAATGACTCCGGCAGCGATGTATCCTTTGGTGTAGGTACCGACATTCGCCTAACTGCGAACACCGACCTTAACCTGGAGTACATGAATTACTACGATAAAAATGACATTTCTGTTGACGGTTTCTCAGTAGGCTTTACTTACCGCTTTTATTAAAGCCTGCGTATAAGTCGACGCATTTAATGTGCAGCTTAAAACACCGCCCTCACCGGCGGTGTTTTTCATTAACTACTTCGGCTAAACCTACAGACCCAATGTTGTTAGTAAGCGCCCTTAAATCAGCACTTTAGCGCTTAAATACACATTTCACGAGCACGTTAGCTTAACTT
>NZ_JBHTJS010000018.1:0-539 GCF_042676125.1 Oceanisphaera ostreae | reverse complement strand
CGCGAAAATAAAAAAAGAGTCATTTCACTCTGCTTTAGGGATTGGACTAAGTTGACTAATTAATTAATGTGATTGGTATTATACCAATCGCACTAAATAAGTAGTCTGCCTTTACTTCCTATAAAGGTCGGATAAACGGCCTACTCCACCGACACGCTGCAAGCACATCCATGTGGCGCTCAAACACATGACATCCTTGTCATGTGATGGTCGGTGGAGCAGTGCCCTTCGTCCTCTCTTAACTCCCTCAGGTGACTGATGACGTTGTCTACAGGCAACTCGATGCTTGCAAAGAGGTAACGGAGATCGCCTCCAACGACCGTGAAATGCCAAGGACGGCATTTCCCGAGCCCCCATGGATGGGTTTATGGCGCGTCGTGGGAGGTGGCTCTGTTGCCTCTAACACTCCAAGCTTTAAAATAGATCAAATATTTAGTGGGATTGGTATTAGTATGATTGGTATTAGTTTTCCAGATTGGTATCACTTTTCACCTTTCTGCAGACGAAAAAAAGCCCGACTCTTTCGAATCGGGCTTTTT
>NZ_JBHTJS010000017.1:0-666 GCF_042676125.1 Oceanisphaera ostreae | reverse complement strand
ATTACAACGGCGGACTCACACCAAACGAGTCTGAACGATTGTTTTGGAAAAACTCTAAAACCGTGGGCACTTTTACTTGACCACTACATGAACTATTTTAATCTGACCGAATATCCAGTGAATATTCGCAGTAAATTAAAATGGTGAATGTCATTAACCCTGGCAGCGTGTCGGTGGAGTAGGCCGTTTATCCGACCTTTATAGGAAGTAAAAGCAGACTACTTATTTATACTAATCTAAGTAAAAATCTGATCTAGTTTAAAATCGGATACGAAAGGAAACAGAGTCAGCTCCCACGACACGCCATAAACCCATCCCTGGGGGCTCAGGAAATGCCATCCCTGGCATTGTCACGGTCGTGGGAGCCGATCTCTGTTGCCTCTCCTTAAGCTCTGAGCTGTCTGTAAAGCGCACCAACAGGCGACCTCGCAGCCTAGGGACGGATAAAGAGATCGGCTCCACCGACCATCACATAACAGGGATGTTATGTGTTTGAGCGTCACACGGATGTGCTTGCAGCGGGTCGGTGGAGTTGACTCTTTGTTCGGCTTTTATACAAACAAAAATAGATCAGTTAGTTTTCCAGATTGGTATTAGTGCGATTGGTATCACTTTTCACCTTTCTGCAGACGAAAAAAAGCCCGACTCTTTCGAATCGGGCTTTTT
>NZ_JBHTJS010000016.1:0-27921 GCF_042676125.1 Oceanisphaera ostreae | reverse complement strand
GTTTGGTTCGGTATTGCATACACTTCCTCACTCTGAAGAAGTGTCTACTTATTCGGGGCCATTCCAATCCTCCGCTCGTAGAGGCCGCTTTAGTAGGCCAGCTTTGCGCAGCAAAGCGTCTTATAGTAAGAGCTAGTGCCAAGACTAGACACATGCAAAAGTGACAAACGAAACAGAGACTAAATATGCAGGTTGGTTTGGGTATTTTTCTTTAACTGACAGCTTACAGCTGTCTTTTAAGCCGTCTTCCTGACGGAAGTCAGGATCTGCTTTTTTGTTGTTTGACCCCAGTGTTCTCTTTAACTGACAGCTTAAGGCTTTCAGCTGTCTTTATGCCGTCTTCCTGACGCAGGTCAGGATCTGCTTTTTTGTTGTTTGACCCCGTGTCCTCTTTAACTGACAGCTTAAGGCTTCCAGCTGTCAGTTAAGCTGTTTATTCTTCGTCGCTGATCTCAAAGTCTTCTATTTCAATACCCAGCTCGGCCATGATTTTGCGGGCACGAGTCGGTACTTGATCCAGCACATCTTTGCGCAAATCTTCGTCTTGCGGCAAAGGTTGTCCCGTATAAGCATGCAAGAAGGCTTCACATAGCAGCTCACTGTTAGTAGCGTGGCGCAAGTTATTTACCTGACGGCGAGTACGCTCATCGGTTAATATCTTCAATACCTTGAGCGGTATGGACACGGTGATCTTTTTTACTTGTTCATTTTTCTTGCCGTGTTCGGCGTAAGGGCTGATATAGTCGCCGTTCCATTCAGTTTTCATTATTTACCCGCATCAAGGTTAAAAATCTGAGCGAGATTGTAACCCCTACACTTTATATTGGCAATCCAACAGCTAAGAAGTTTAGACGTCTGGGAGGCTTGACGGCTCATCTGGCCTGGGTTACTGTGCGCGCAGAGGAAGTTTTTATTGCGAGGGTCAGCAGACCCTAGGTTGCCAGAGTGCAAAGGAGAGGACATGCCAGATTATCAGACCCAAACTCATGCCGTTCGTACCGGTATCGATACCGATACCCAACATGGGGCTGTTGCACCACCTATTTATCTGAGCAGCACTTATTCGTTTGCCGAATTTGATAAGCAGCGCCGTTTTGATTACGCCCGCTCGGGTAACCCTACGCGCCAAACCTTAATTGATGCGCTAACCCTGCTTGAGAAAGGCGCGGGTGGTGCCGTAACGGCAACGGGCACCGGTACTATTAATCTGATTGTTACCTCGCAGTTAAACGTCGATGATTTATTGATAGCCCCCCACGACTGTTATGGCGGCACCCATCGACTGTTTAATGCCTTTGCTAAAAAAGGCCACTTTAAGGTTGAATATATTGATCAGACCGACGCAGCAGCCGTTGCGGCGGCGATGGCGAAAAAGCCAAAAATGCTGTGGATTGAAACGCCGTCTAACCCGCTGTTGCGTGTCGTTGACATTGCTGCCTTGTGTACTGCTGCCAAAGAAGTGGGCGCACTAAGTGTGGTCGATAACACCTTTTTATCGCCGATATTACAACAGCCGCTGACCTTGGGGGCCGATCTTGTCGTGCATTCAACCACCAAATATATTAATGGCCATTCCGATGCGCTAGGCGGTGCCTTGGTTGCCGCCAGTGCCGAGTTGGCTGAGGAGCTGCGCTGGTGGGCGAACTGCTTAGGGGTAACCGGCCCGGCGTTTGATAACTATCAAACCTTGCGTGGTCTTCGCACCTTAGGCGTACGTATGCGCCAGCATTGTGAAAATGCCGATGCCGTCATTGCGTATCTGCAAGGGCGCACCGAGGTAAAAGCTATTTACCATCCTAGTTTGCCCAGCAACCCAGGCCACGAAGTGGCGGCACGCCAGCAATCGGGTTTTGGTGCCATGCTCAGCTTTGAGCTTGATACCGACGACGCGGGTATGCGTGCGTTTTTGGCTGAATTAAAGCTATTTTGCTTAGCCGAATCGTTAGGTGGTGTAGAGAGTCTTATTGCCCACCCCGCGACCATGACTCATGCGGCCATGCCAGAAACCGACCGCATTACCGCGGGCATTAATAATCAGCTATTGCGTGTATCAGTAGGCATTGAAGATGTTCGTGATCTAATCGCCGATTTTGACCAAGCTTTTAAGGTATTAAGTAAGTAATGACTAAGCACCCATATGATGCCGGCTCTCATTGGCGTCCGGTTCATAAGTTTGGCGGCAGCAGCTTAGGCGATGCCGCCTGCTTTCACCGAGTGGCAGGTATTATTCAGAGCCAACAACAGGCTGATGCACTGATAGTGGTGTCGGCGTCAGGTAAAACAACCAACCGGCTGATTGAGTTACTTAATTTATTTGTGAGTGGCGATAGCGCAGCGGCCATTATGTTAGAAGGGCTGTATAGCTTTCAACAGCAGCTGATTATCAACACCCTAAGCGAAGACCAAGCGACTCCCTTACTAGCGCTGCTGGATGAAGATATCAGTCGTATTGCTGCGGCATTAGAAACTCAGCGACTAGACGAATATCAACGCAATTTTATTCAGTCGTTTGGCGAGTTGTGGTCTTCGCGGCTGTTAGCCAAGCTATTAAATTGCCAAGGCGTGTCTGCTGCCAGCCTAGATGCTCGCCGTTTTTTACGGGTGAGTGGCTCGCCGGTACAGGTAGATGACGATTATTCTCGCCAGCAGTTGCAACACATTTTGGCAGAACATGCTGGGCAAGTGTTGGTTGTTAGTGGCTTTATTGCCGCTGATGCTGAAGGTAGAACACGGCTGTTGGGTCGTAACGGTTCCGATTTTAGTGCCACCTTGCTTGCCGCTCTCGCCGATAGTACGCACACCACTATTTGGAGTGATGTACCCGGTGTATTCAGTGCCGATCCTCGCCGTGTACAAGACACTCAGCTGCTCTCGCGGCTGTCTTTATCGGAAGCGGCCGAGCTGGCGCGATTGGGCTCACCTATTTTGCACAGCCGTACCTTGGGGCCGGTAGCTGATAGCCAGCAGCAATTAATGCTGCGCAGCAGTTATCACCCTAACGACGGTCATACCCGTATATTACGCCAACATCCGCGCGAACCAGGCGCCCGCATTGTTACCTCGGTGGACGATGCGGTATTGATCGAAATGACCATTTCCAGCGGCTATCAAGAAAAAGTAAATGCGCTCACCGAATGGTTAACGCGCCGTGAACTGGCGCCGTTGGCCTGTAAGCGCAGGCCCGAGCGTAAATTGTGGCAAATTGCTTACACCCAAGAGCAGGCAGCTCAGGCATTTTCGCTGTTGCGTGACCATCAGCCAGCGGGTGGCTTTGAAGACCTACAAGAACGCGAAGGCTTCTCGTTGGTGGCCTTGGTGGGTAAGGGTGTAACGGCGCAGCCCGAGCAGTGTTTACACTTTTATCACGCCTTAAACGAGCTGCCTCTGGAGTTTATTCAGCCAGCCATTAATGGCTTGAGTCTGGTCGGCATTGTGCGAAAAGTTCCCATTGAACCGCTGTTGCAGCGGTTACATCAAAATCTATTCAGTCGGCCCAAGCGCATTGGTCTACTGTTATTTGGTCGCGGCAATATCGGCCAAGCTTGGCTTAAGCTCTATCAGCAGCAAAAGGCACGGGTAGAGCAGCAGCTAAATGTGCACCTGACTTTGTATGGGGCGTTTGGCTCTAAAGGGGGCATGCTGGCAAGCCAGGGGCTGGAAGTTGAGCGAGTGCTCAATGATTTTCAGCCACAGGACTTGGTGTGGCCAAATTGGTTAGAAGGCCTAGCAGAGCATGGTTTCGACCAGTTAGTCGCACTCGATTTTACTGCCTCCGATCATCTAGTGCAGTATTACCCAGACCTAGTTGAACAGCATATTCATATTATTGCTGCTAATAAGCTGGCGGGCGCATCTGATCAGGATTTCTACCTGCACTTAAAGCAATGCTTAGCCGAACACCGAGTGCAGTTTTTAAGTAGCGCCACAGTGGGTGCGGGCTTGCCCGTACAAAGCAGCATTAAACATTTGCAGCAGTCGGGCGAGCACGTTCTAGCGATTAGCGGTATTTTCTCGGGGACTTTGAGCTGGTTGTTTCAGCACTACGATGGCAGCCAGTCGTTTTCTGAACTGGTGTTGCAAGCGTGGCAGCAAGGCTTAACCGAGCCCGACCCGCGCCAAGATCTTAACGGACAAGATGTGAAGCGCAAGCTGGTGATTTTGGCGCGCGAAGCAGGTTTTGATCTCGACCCGGCACAGGTAATGGTACAAGATTTAGTGCCTGAGGCACTGGCGGCCCTAGATAAAGCTCTCTTTTTTGAACAGCTAGTAGAGCTCGATCAGCCGTTGGCCAAGGCACTGGCGGCGGCAGAGGCCCAAGACGGTGTGCTACGCCATGTGGCGCGCTTTGATGCACAAAGTGGCAAGGCCAGTGTGGGGCTAGAAGTGGTTAGCAACGGTCATGCCTTTGCCCATTTGCGCCCGGGTGATAATGTGTATGCTATTGAAACCACTCATTATCAACAGAACCCATTAGTCATCCAAGGACCGGGGGCTGGCCGAGAAGTGACTGCCGGCGCCATGCAAGCAGATCTATGGAGCCTGTTGGCCAGTTTTAAGTAACTAAACCAGCGCCGAGCACCAAGCGCCCAGTTCAAGACCAACACCGACTATAAAAAGGCTCCCGATTGGGAGCCTTTTTTATTATTACGGCTTACTCGCGGTAGCTGCCAGCTTATGCGCTCTGAAGCATGGCTTTAGGCGATAAAATATCGGCTAATTGCTTATCGGTTAGCAACTGCTCTTTGCGTACTAGCTCGGCTACACCTAAGCCGCTTAGCAGTGCCTGACCGGCAATGCGGCTGGCGTTATCGTAGCCAATATGTGGCACTAGCGCGGTGACGATACCAATGCTGTTTTCTACGTGCTGGGCACAGCGATCTTCATTGGCGGTAATGCCGCGAATGCACAGCTTATCTAGCATGCGAATTGATTTATCTAACATGCGACAGTTATTGAGCAGGTTAAAGATAATCAATGGCTCCATGGCGTTCAGTTGTAACTGACCGGCTTCGGCAGCCATGGTTACCGTCATGTCGGTGCCCATTACCTGAAATGCAGTTTGGTTCATGGCTTCTGGGATCACAGGGTTAACCTTGCCCGGCATAATAGAAGAGCCTGGTTGCATAGCGGGTAGGTTAATTTCGGCCAAACCGGTGCGGGGGCCGCTTGATAACAAGCGCAAGTCGTTGCTTAGCTTAGACAGCTTAACGGCTAGGCGCTTGAGGGTGCCAGAAAAGGTAACAAAAGCCCCCATGTCGGCGCTGGCAGCAATTAAGTCTTTGGCAAGAGTGACGGGTAAGCCGCTGATATTGGCTAATTCGCTAACGGCTAATCGCGCGTAACCACTGGGCGCATTAATACCGGTACCTATGGCGGTGCCGCCTAAGTTTACTTCACATAACTGCGAGCAAGCGTGATCGATACTGGTACGTTCACCGCCTAAGTCGGACGCAAACGCGTTGAACTCTTGGCCCAGAGTCATAGGAACGGCATCTTGCATTTGGGTGCGGCCCATTTTCAAGATGTCAGCAAATTCCTGACCTTTAGCGCCTAAGCTTTGTTGCAGATCACCAATGGCGGTTTTTAGATTTTGAGCGGCAAATACAATGGCTAAACGTGCTGCCGTAGGGTACACATCGTTTGTTGATTGTGAGCGGTTAACGTCATTATTCGGGTGCAAGTGGGTGTATTGACCATACTCGAAGCCCAACTTTTTCAAGCCAATATTGGCAATCACTTCATTGGCATTCATGTTGGTCGAGGTACCGGCACCACCTTGGATCAAATCTACAATAAACTGATCATGATGCTCACCGCTAATCAGGGTATTACAGGCGGCTTGAATGGCATCGGCTTTCTCATCAGTTAGCAAACCATGCTGATGGTTAGCACGAGCGGCGGCGGCTTTCACCATGGCCAATGCGTTAATCAGTTCGGGAAAGTGACTGATTGGCATGCCGGAGATATCAAAGTTTTGTTTGGCGCGCTGGGTCTGAATGCCATAGAGGGCTTCAGCAGGTACGGTTTGATCGCCCAATAAGTCATGTTCGATACGCATGTTGACGTTGCTTAATGGCTCGGTAGCAGATTTGATAGTCATAAGTCCCTTTAGGCGTTAATTGAATTGGAAATAAAGTTCCATGGTGGTGATTAGTAGGTGTATGCGGCAATCAGAGCGCATCTACATTTATGTAAATAAATGGCGATAGCCCTAGTTAGTGCGAAAGCCGAACGATTGGAAGAACTCCCTGAATAGAAGCATTAAGAGTCATTTAATCGGACTAATAGAGAAAAAATGAGGCCTAAGCGGCATGGGAGGTGGCTAAAGATAGCGAAATAATGCGAGGTTTCCTAGCCCTGACGGTGAGGAATCCGTTTTGTTAGATCGGTTTATCTAATGTGGGCAGGCCAAAATTAGGCGCTATGTTTCACTATTTGGGTCGCTAGAGCGCAATAGGCCGTTAGTGATAACATTAACGAGATCGCTCAATAATTTCTGCTAAGTCGGGACACTGCGGTGTGGGTAATTGGTGGGGTGAAAACCAGCCCACGGCCTCGGCATCGTCGGCGGCTATGGCCTCACCACTTTGGTATTCACCGCGCACTGCCACCATCACATAATGGTGGGCAAGCTGGTTATTCTCGTCATTAGCCAGCACGTCGTAACAGGCAAAGGGGGCATCCATTTTTGCATGAATGGCGGTTTCTTCTAATAACTCGCGCGCCGCGCCCTCACTCATCGTCTCCCCCCATTCTAGCTTGCCACCCGGAAAGCCCCAATGACCCGCATGAGGGGCAAATTTACGCTTAACCAACAACACCTGCTGCTGCTGCCAAACAATGGCAATTACGCCAACTTTAGGTGTGGGATTATGCTGCACTAAGGTCGCCATTGGTGATCCTGCGAATAAAAATAAGCCCTCACCTTATCGTAAATGAGGGGCAACTGACTAGAGGAAGCGCCGAGTCTCCGGTTATCAAGCTAACTCAAAATAGCAACCCTTGCTGCCGCGGTTGCTCACGCCGAACAAAAGGTCGACTCCACCGACAGGCTACATGGATGTACTTGAAGCGTGTCGGAAGAGGCTACTCAGTAGCCTCTGATCGGCGGTAATGAATACAGTAAATTTGGTGCTGGTCTTACCGTCTCAATACGCGATAAATGAACAACAGGATCAGCGCGCCGACCACGGCGGTGAAAAAGCTGGCTAGGTTAAAGCCGCTAACGGTGCCAAAGCCTAATTCGCGACCAATACCAAACTCTTTACCAATCCAACCACCCAAAAAAGAACCGGCAACACCCAGTAAGATAGTCATGATCAAACCGCCACCGTCACGGCCCGGCATGAGAAATTTAGCAATAAAACCAGCAATTAGACCAAAAAACACCCAACTCAAAATATCCATTAAATAACTCCTGTTGAAAAATAAAAGCGGTATGCCTTACGCGGTACGCTGTAAGTCAAAGAAGAATAGCGTTGGTCTTTAACTTATGGCGTATAGCGTACAGCTTATGGCGTTAGTTTTGCTGTTATGAAACTAGGCGTCAATGAGGGCCCAATGATTATCCCACTGATAGGCCGAATACAAGCGTTGTTCGCGACCGCGGTTGTCGAGCAGGCTAATGCCGCCATGCCCGCTGCCTAACCAAATTTGACCATTATTGGCCGAAGCGCCGGACGCATCTGGCAGTGGGGCGATACGGATCAGCTCGCCGCTATGCCGGTGCCACAGACCATAGCAATTACCCGGTGGCGAGGTGGCCGCAATTAAGGTGTCGGTTACGGCAATGCTGGCAATGTAGTGATTGAAACGCGCCCAGTCCAGCGGTGTACCGCCCAAAGGAGTGAGCGCCGTACCACCTGATGCTTGCAGCAATTGGCCGGGTTTATGGCGCGCTATGAGTGGCGGATAATCGTCGGGTTCGCCCCGGTATTGCTGGCCGGTAAACACTTCGCCGTCGGCGGTGACCGCGAGGTGGCGAATCGATAGATGCTGGTCGGCCAGAGAGGCTTGCGCTAACAGGCTGCCATTTTTGGCATCCAGATAGCTGAGGCTGGGCGTCATGGACTCTAGGTTCAAGGGCTCACGACCATAGGTATGCACGCCGCCTACGCCAATCACCAGGTTACCGTTGGGCATCAGGCGAACTTCATGAGGGCCTATGCCAAAACCGGTATATTCGGCGACTTTTTCCAGCCGGTTGCTATTGAGTGCATAGACGCCAATCACCCCCTGACTGCTGTCGCTTACCCCTTCGGTGGTAAACAAGGTACGACCGTCGGCGCTGAATACCCCATGGCCGTAGTAATGGCGGCCAGTATCGGCTTGACGTACTTGTAGCGCCTCGCCAGTTTCATGATTAAACAAGTATAAAAACTGGCCAGGCCGACGCGCGTGGCATACCGCCAGCGGTAAGGTAGGATGCACCGCCATGCCATGGCCGCGTGCCGGCAACGGCAGCTCGTAGCGCAAGCTGCCGTCCAGGTTAAGCGCCTGCAGCACATATTGATTTTGTGCTCGTCGCCCACCGCCAACCAAATAAGACTGGCGGGCGGGTGCAGCGTTAGGCAGGGCGCAGCCGACCAGACCTAAACTGCTCAACACACCGGCGGCGGATAGCACCTTTAAAAACTGTCGGCGTTGCATCAGTCACCGTCCGTGGCATTAAAGCCCAAGCTCAGCCCCAGTTCACCGGGCAGCCGTTGCTGCAGCTGATAGCCCAGTTGATCGAATGACAGCTTGAAGCGCAGCAACTTGGCATAGTTGTCACCTTGCAGCCAGTAGGACAGGCTGTCGCCAGCGGGCAGGTGGGCCAGCGCATCGGCAAAGGCTTCATCCAGAGCTTCGACGGTGGCTTGATGTTGATTGCTCGTTTGCGGCGTGCTGTTTTGCAACTCGCGATTTTGTAACAAGTAGTCGCGCATACCGCCTTGGCGGTACTCTTGTTCAAGAGACATCAGGCTGGTGCGTAAAAAGTGTAACGATTGCTCGCTACGCCAGGCTTCGGCAAACAGCGGTCGAGGGTGCTGCACGGTATTCAGCGGCAGCTCGAATTTCTTTTCGATGAGATCGTAGCGGTGAGATAACTGGCCTAACACCTGGGTCAGCAGGACGGTGGCCCCGCCTTGCTGCTGCATTTGCGCCAGTTGTTGCTGGTAGCCGTCGGCATTATACCAGGCGCCTTGCAGTTGCTTGCCATTGCTGGCCAGCTGGGCCGTGATGCCAGGTAGCAGCAGGCAGCGTTGATGGGCACTAAGTTCGCTTTCCAACAAATACTCGACCGCACTTAAGGTGGTGACCACGCCTCGGTCTGGCACGGCGTCACCCTTGGCGACGGCAGCCAGCTCTCGGCGGACCTGCTTGCCGACCGTGTCCTTCTTGTCTGGCCAGAACTGAAAGGCAAAACTCAAGCCTTCGGCATCCAGTGGGCCGCCACTTTGCCCTTGATGTGCGCTCCAGGCGGCAAAGCTGCTGCGCCACTGTTGTGTAACGATGGAAAGTGACGGTGTGGCTTGCTGACCCGTTTGCACATCAGTTTGCTGGCAATAATCGGCGCTGGCTTGTTGCAATTGAGTGAACTCATTGGCCAATAGATCGGCTTGCTGGCGCATAAAGTCAAGGTGGTCATTAGCCATCGTTTGCAGTGCAGCATCGGTTGCTGGCTGAGTTTGGCAGGCGGTGAGTGTGCCCAGAGTAGCCAGCAGTAACAGGGACTTTTTCATAGGGACTCCAGAAAGGCGATAAGTTGGGCACGTTCGGAACTACCCATGGCGATGACACTTTGTTTTGCGGGTTCGGCTTCACCACCGTGCCAGAGAATGGCTTCCAGCAAGGTGCTGGCTCGTCCATCATGCAGGTAGGAGGCCTCTGTTACGCCGGCGACTTCGGCGGCATAGCCCAGGCCCCATAACGGCGGGGTACGCCATTCGCGGCCGCTAGCTAAAAATTCGGGTCTATTATCCGCCAGCCCTTCGCCCATGTCGTGCAGCAGCAAGTCGGTATAAGGATAAATTTTCTGTCGGCTGAGCGCCGGACTGTCGTGTTGGCCGGTGGTGTAAGAGGGCGTGTGGCAACCGCTGCAACCTAAGGCGAGAAACAACTGTTCTCCGGCAATTACGTCGGGGTTATCTAGCCCACGGCGGGCCGGTACGGCTAGATGCTGGCTGTAGAAGGTGACGGCGTCTAAAATATCTTCGCTAACTTCTAGCTTGCCGCCGTTTGGATAGTTGTCACATTTCTGTGCAGCAGTGCAGTCGTCGGCTAAAAATAGCGACGAGGTAATGCCCATATCACCGGCAAAGGCACTGGCATTTTGTTGGCGCAGGCTGGGTTGACCGGCTTTCCAACCAAAGCGACCCAGCACTGTGGTGTTGGCTTTATTATTCCACACCCGATTGGCGCGGCCGCTGATGCCCGTGCCGTCAGGATTATCACGTACCAGTAAATCCGTTTCATCAATGGCTTCCAGCAGACCTAGGCCTATCATGGGCGGCGCGATGCGCGATGAAAACAAGGTATCAGGATGCAGGTCACCGTAGCCGAGCTTGGTTATCGAAAGGCTGGGTTGGCGCAACGCCACGCGAGTGCCATCGCTCAAGCTCACTTGATGAGTTTGATAAGTTATATTCACCTTGCCCTCGGGCGTCGCACCCGGAATGGCCATGTCTTGCAGCTGACCGCCATAAGTTGGCTCGTTGATCACGCCGTGTAACTTTAACCACTCTTGCTGCTCTGGGCTACCGTTGCTGGGAATAGATAAGCGCACCAACATCGACACCGCGTTGTCGCTCTTGGTATGCGGAGGGTGGCCGCGGCCGTCTTTAATATGGCAGCCTTGGCAAGCGTTAGTGTTAAGCAACGGACCTAAGCCATCGCGGGCATCTGTAGTGGCCGGCGCCGTGACCCAGGGATTGCGAAAAAAGCTGTTGCCGACCGAAAAGTCGAGCCGCTTTTCAAAGCTTAAATTTACTGCTGGCATAGAGAAGGCATTACCGCCGGTTTTGTCGGTAGTGGTGTCGCCACCGGGTTTGGCTGGGTTGGCGTGGGCATTGAGTGCCAGTGCTGCGCACAGCAGCGCACCCGAAAGTCGAAACAGCATATTGAATCCAGAGTTAAAAGCTGTGAAGAGTGAATGGGATGGGTAAAGAGGAAAACACACCGTCTTTAGATACGGTGTGTTTTCTGTAGTCTTGGGGTGATTGTCGTCTTCTTCACCCTTAACGGACCTTACCTAATTAAAACTCGTGGTCGGCGGTGTCCGGGCTCAGGTTGCTAATGCCAATGGTATTGGCCGCCAGTTCAATGGCGCGAGTCTGCTCAACCAAGGCGTCAATGGCATCTTGCACCAGCTGGTTACCGGCTGGGTTATCGGCACTGATTAACTGATCGAAATGCACATTGTTCACTTCGGCCGACTGCACCAGTTGATAAACCGCTTGCTCGCTGGTGCGCATTTGCGCATTTATCTGCTTGGCGGCGCTGCGGTCTTGTTGAGCCACCAGCTGTAGTAATGACGGGCCCTGAATGGTGCTGCCGTCGATGCGCTGATACTCACCAAACATTAGATTAACGATGCCTTTCTCGTTGTAGTAATGCGAGTTGTGGGTATTGTCAGAAAAGCAGTCGTGCTCGTCTTCTACCGAGTTGGCGACCAGTGCCACCTTCATGCGCTCGCCGGCCAGCTCGCCCAAAGACAATGAACCCATGCCAAACAGCATGCGGCGCACGCCTTCTTCGGCGGGCAGCGCGGTTAGCTCGGCACGATAGTTATTGGCATCATTGGCTTGCCACTGCTGGCTCATCCAGCTCAGATCGGTGATCAGCAGTTGGCTTGCAGCCTGTAGGTAATCACGGCGACGATCACAGTTGCCGTTGGTGCAATCCGCACCCAGCACATAATCGGTATACGCACGCTCACCGGCACCGGTGTTGGTACCGTTCAAGTCCTGACCCCACAGCAAGAACTCGATGGCGTGATAACCGGACGCCACGTTGGCTTCTGAACCCGCAACTTCATTTAAGCCGGCCAGCAATTCGGGGGTAATCTTGCTGACATCCAGTTTCTCGCCGCCAACCTGCAGTATCTTGCTGGCGATGATGTTGGCGGTTGCGCCCTCGTTACCCAGCTCATGCTGATAACCCGGGGCTACATAGTCAATCAGGCCTTCATCCAGTGGCCAGGCATTCAGCTGGCCTTCCCAGTTGTCTACGACCGGATTGGCGAAGCGAAAGGTTTCCGACTGCTGATAAGGAACGCGGGCGGCAATCCAGGCGGCACGCGCTTGTGCCAGAGTGCGCTCACTTGGGTTGGCCAGCAGTTGCTTGATGGCCACCTCCAGTTGCTCGGCAGCAGTCAAAGAGTCGGCATACACCGCTTGGGCAATATCGGCATAGTGCTCGACCACTTGCTGCTGACTGACAGCAGGAGTATTGGTTTGGGCGCAACCGCTCAGCAGGGCACCAATGGCAGCTGCCAGTGCGAGTTTCTGGTAAGGCATTCAAGTATCCTTTATGACTATGCGTATGAGAATGGTTTGTATTAATCGGTTGAATAGTAGCGTTTTTAGATAAGCGGCCGCAAGAAATTGCCGAAAAAATATTCTGTGCAGTGACTGATATGAGGGGTAAATATATAGCTGAAAGGCGAGCCTTACGCCGTACGCCGTAAGTTAAAACAAGACGGTGCTTATCTTTAACGTACAGCGTAAGGCGTACTACGGGGTCTTAGAGGATTTTGCTTAAAAATTCTTGGGTTCTGGGTTCTGTAGGATTATCAAATAACGCAGCTGGTGTGTTTTGTTCTAAAATTCGTCCTTGATGGATAAATACCACCCGATCGCTGACTTCACGAGCAAAGCCCATTTCGTGGGTGACTACCACCATGGTCATGCCTTCCAATGCCAGTTGCTTCATTACGGCTAACACTTCGCCGACCATTTCTGGATCTAGCGCCGAAGTCGGCTCATCAAACAACATGATTTTTGGATTCATGGCGAGCGATCGCGCAATAGCTACTCGTTGTTTTTGACCACCGGATAACTCCCCTGGATACGCATTAGCTTTATCGGCTAAGCCCACCTTGTCTAATAACTCGAGTGCGGCTTTATTAGCGACAGCTCGGCTAACACCTCGGGCTTTAATGGGGGCTAGCGTAATATTGTCTAATACGGTTTTATGAGGGAATAAATTGAAGTGTTGAAATACCATGCCCACTTCTTGACGGATTTTATTAATGTCCGTGCCCTTGGCCGTAATATCTTGGCCATCAATGATGACTTGACCGCCGGTGATCTCTTCCAACTTATTTAAGCAGCGTAAAAATGTGCTTTTGCCTGAGCCGGAAGCGCCAATCACACACACCACTTCTTGTGCAGCAATATCGATAGAAATTTCTTTTAGTACTTCGAGAGTACCAAAGGATTTTTTTAAGTTATGTACTTGAATGATGTTCATGGCAGCTGGCATCTCCGCTCCAGATAGCTAGACAATAAAGAGAGCAAGTAAATAACCACAAAATACATGGCTCCCACAGCAATCCAAATCTCAAAGGCTTTAAAGGTCGCAGCAATTTGTACCTGCCCCTTTTGGGTGAGGTCAGCAATGCCGATAACAGATAATAAAGAGGTGTCTTTTAAGCTAATAATGGCCTGATTGGTAAAGGCGGGTAACATGCGACGAAAAGACTGCGGCAAAATAATATAGCGCATACTTTGGCTACTTGTTAAGCCGAGTGAGCGACCTGCTTCATTTTGGCCTTTATCCAAGGACTGAATGCCAGCTCGAATAATTTCCGAGAAATAAGCACCTGCATTGATGGCGACGGTAAAAATACCCGCAAACTCACGATCTAAACTGATAAAGTTTAAAGAATTCAATCCAAAGTAGATAAAAAATAATTGTACTAAAATCGGTGTGCCACGAATGATATCGACAAATATTTTAGCTAGCCAAGTTAAGGGTTTGATCGGCGAAAGACGTAGCAAAGCTAATATCAGACCAATGCCAAAGCCTAGGCTAATGGCAATAATAAATATTTTAAGAGTAACTTGTAACCCTTGCCATAAATACGGCAGTGATTCAATAACAACATCCATACTTAAGTCCTTGAAAAAGGTCCTTATAAAAAAGTCGTTAACCAACGGCACAGAGCTTAGCCAGCTAGTTAACGACCCTCATACTCGATTAATCTAAATAGGTGTTCATAATCGTTTCGTATTCGCCGCTTTCCTTTAGATTGGCTAAGCCATCATTAATCATTTTCAATAGTTCGTCATTCTTGTCTTTTAATACGGAAATACCGTAGTCATCACCGGTTAGTCGCTCGCCCACGGTTTTAAGATCTAAACCGCCCGTGGCGATGGCATAACTGATAACGGGATAATCTTCCATTAATGCATCTGCGGTACCATTACTCACTTCTTGAAACATGGAAGCACTGTCGCTGACTTGGATAATACTATAGCCATATTGCTCGGTGTTTTTATCGGCGAAGGATGCACCGACGGTACCATTTTTAACCACTACTTTTTTACCAGTTAAATCGTCTAAACTGGCAATGTCCTGATTGTTATCAGCAACGACTAACGAGACGCCGGCGGCAAAATAAGGTTCAGAAAAATCAACGGTTTCTTTGCGCTTGTCAGTAATGCTCATGCCGCCCATGCCCACATCAATCATGCCTGCCTGCATGGCGGGAATGATGCCAGAAAAGTCCATCTGTTCGATATTGATGGTAAAGCCCTGATTTTTGGCAATGGCGTTAATTAAGTCCACATCAATGCCGATCAGTTGGCCATCTTTGGTAAATTCGAATGGCGGATAGGTATTATCCACGCCTACGGTATAGACTTTGTCTGCTGAGCCAGCAGCATTGCTGGTCTCTTGAGTACTTGGCTTGTCACAAGCGCTCAGGCCAAGAGCCGCAACTAAGCTTAATAAGACCATGTTCTTTTTCATACTGACTTACCCCTTCCTTTTGGTTAGCTAACATTATTTTTACATTTAAAATTTGCAGGTTTACAGTTGTTTATACGACGTTATTGTGTAAATAAAGGCATATAAACTAATAATTTAACCGATTTTAAACTATTCGAAAAGCAGATGAGTGTCAATTGATTGTTAAAATGATCCCCTTAAACTGCGTGCGAGCGCCCATGGTGGCAAACGCTTTAAGCCGTAAGTCTAAACAAGACGCTGTTGGCTCTTAACGTAAGGCGTACAGCGTAAGACGTATCGCTTGCTATTCGGCAATATCCGCGATTACGGCGTCGAGTAAGTTTTGCAGTAGGTCTGCAGTGACGCCTAGCGAAAGACCGCGCTTGCCGCCGGATACTAAAATTTCGACATGCAAGTGTGCAGACTCATCAAGTACCGTCACCAGCCGCTTTTTTTGTGCGAATGGACTAATGCCACCCACTTTATAGCCGGTGAGGCGCTCGGCCTTAGCCGGTGGCATCATCTCGAGCTTTTTCATGCCCGCCGCTTTGGCCAAACGTTTAAGGTTTACCTTACCGGAAGAGGGCACTAACGCGACGACGGCACCTTGCTCGCCTTCGGTTAGTAGCGTCTTAAATACTTGCGCCAGTGGCACCTGTAACTGGCTGGCCGCATGAGCACCAAAGTCATCATGGGCGGTGCATTCATACTGATGCAGCGTAAAGGGCGCTTTTTGTTGCTCTAAAAACAAGATGGCAGGCGTCATGGCTCAATCCGAAGTGATAAAGTGGAATATTGGCAAGGTTTATCATATAAGCTCGCCTTTTACTTGTTATCTGTGTTAACAAGTATGCTTTCGTTATCCGTACTGGGTGACATCATTTTTATTAGAGAGAAGTATCATGTTAGCCCTGATCACCCAGTTATTCCCGCTGTGGGCCATATTGCTGTCGGCTTTGGCTTTTTTTCAGCCAGAACTTTTTGTTGGTATTAAAGGCCAAATAATACCTTTGCTGACCATTATCATGCTGTGTATGGGTTTAACGCTGAGCATTAATGATTTTCGCAATGTCATGGCTAGCAGGAAAGCGTTATTGGTGGGTGTGATACTGCAGTTTAGTGTGATGCCTATTGTGGCCTTATTGATAGCGCTGTTATTTGGCTTTGATGCTGAGCTAACCGTGGGCATGTTGTTGGTGGGCAGTGTCGCGGGTGGTACCTCTTCTAATGTAATGTGTTATCTGGCCAAAGGCGATACCGCGTTATCTATTTCGATGACGGCTATTTCTACCTTATTGGGCGTGTTGCTAACCCCAGTATTGGTGGCCTTGCTAGTGGGCCAAAGCATTGATGTGCCAGTACAGTCAATGCTGATTAGCTTACTGCAAGTGGTGGTGGCGCCGGTATTGCTGGGCGTGGTACTTAATTATTTACTTGGTGGTGTGGTTAAGCAGCTAGAGCCGATACTGCCGTTATTTTCCATGATGGCCATCGTGTTGATTATCGCCATTGTTGTGGCCTTGAATGCAGATAACATCGCGGATATAGGTGGTATAGTAGCGTTGGCGGTAGTGCTACATAACAGCTGTGGCCTGCTGCTAGGTTACGGTGCAACGGCACTAATGGGCTTTGATAAAAAGACCTGCCGCACCATCGCCTTCGAGGTGGGATTACAAAACTCAGGCCTAGCGACGGCCTTGGCGATGAAGTTCTTTACGCCGGCCGCCGCCTTACCCGGCACCCTGTTCAGCGTATGGCACAACATTTCCGGCTCCCTGCTCGCCGGCTACTGGGCGAAAAAGCCACTCGACGAGCCAGCTGACCCTGACGGTGTAGAAAATAAAGCGACAAGTAAAGGGTAGGCTGTGAAACATAAGTGCGTGATACCGGAGCAGGTCCGGTAAGACTGCTAACACAGAGCTGTCAGCTTGTTACCGTTATTTGTCTTTAACTTACGGCGTAGAGCGTAAGGCGTATAACGATGTTTTAGCTGTCTTCCTGAGGAAAGTCAGGATCTCGAGTTAGCCCAATAGCAAAACGACAAAAAGCCCCAGTGCCGAAAGGCACTGGGGCTTTTGTTATTAGGCTAAGAAAAGGCGCGTTGGCGGAGACAATCTAGCAGCCTCTTTTTCACTGTATTTGTCTTACAGCTTAAAGCTTACGGCTATGTTTTACCCCGTATTTCGCATGCCTGCGGCGATGCCGGCTATGGTCACCATGAGTGCTTGATCCAATACCGGATGCACATCATCGCCTTCATGCTGACGCGAACGCTTTAATAGCTCCGCCTGCAACACGTTCAGTGGATCGGTATAGGGATTACGCAGCTTAATCGACTCCTTGATCCACGGCTCATCAGATAACAGCTCCGCTTCTTCTTTCAGCTGCAATATCAGGTCCATACTATCCCGCAACTCATCACGTAACCGCTTACCCAACGGTTTAAGCTCATTAGGCACCAACAGTCCGTCGTAATAGGCGGCAAGACTAAGATCGGCTTTCAAAAACACCATTTCCAGCATATCGAGTCGGGCACGGAAGAATGGCCAGCCCTCATTCATCGCCACCAAGGTTTTCTCTTGGCCTGCCTCTATCACCGCCTCTAGTCCCTTATGAGCACCCAGCCAGGCGGGCAGCATCAAGCGGTTTTGTGTCCAAGCAAAAATCCACGGAATGGCCCGCAGGCTTTCTACGCCACCGTTGGGTTTGCGCTTAGCGGGGCGTGAGCCTAACGGCAACTTACCCAGCTCTAGCTCGGGCGTAGCGGCGCGAAAATAGGGGACAAAGTCCGGCTCATCACGAATAAGCGAACGATAATGGGCGCAGGAAACGTCACTCATGGTTTCCATTAGCTCGCGCCACTGAGGCTCTGGCTCAGGTGGAGGCAGTAAGTTGGCTTCTAGTACCGCACTGGCATAGAGGGCCAGGCTGTCGATGGCGACTTTAGGGAGGCCAAATTTAAAGCGGATCATCTCGCCTTGCTCGGTGACGCGTAAGCCACCTAGCGTAGAGCCCGGCGGTTGCGCCAAAATGGCCTCTCTAGCCGGACCACCACCGCGACCTAAGCTACCGCCACGACCGTGGAACAAGGTGAGCTTAACTTGTGCGGACTCGCTAATGGCTACCAATTTTTCCATGGCGCTGTATTGCGCCCAGCCCGCCGCCATCATACCGGCGTCTTTAGATGAGTCAGAATAGCCAATCATCACATACTGGCGGCCTTGCAGATAACCGCGATACCAAGGCAGCGCATAAAGCTGCTCTATTACCTCGGCACCGTTATTAAGATCCTCTAGGGTCTCAAACAAAGGCGCAACCGGCATCGGGAAGTTAACACCGCACTCTTTTAGTAATAACTGTACCGCCAGCACATCGGATGGCGCACCGGCCATAGAGATAATGTAAATCCCGAAGGCATCCGCCGGATGCTCGCTAATCACGCGGCAGGTATCCAATACCTCTTGGGTGTCGGCGCTGGGTTGCCATTGCCGAGGTAAGAGCGGCCGGCGTGAATTGAGTTCATTGAGTAAGAAAGCCTGCTTGTCGGCTTCACTCCAATCGCCGTAGTTACCCAAGCCCAAGTAACCGGTGATTTCTGCCAGCGCCTGGCTGTGACGCTCGCCGTCTTGGCGAATATCTAATTTCAGTAGGTGAATACCAAAACAGGCCACCTTGCGGATCACATCGAGCAGCAGGCCGTCGGCAATCTTCCCAAGCCCACACTCTTGCAGCGAGCGATAGCACAGCTCTAAAGGCTGGCGCAGTTGTTCGGTGGTCGTGATCAGATCCCGCGCATCGGTGCTTTGGTTTTGTACCTTGGCGTTAAGATGCATTAGGGTTTCGCGCAAGTCTTCACGCAGGGTGCGCAGGATGGCCCGATAAGGTTCCTCACTTTGTGCTGTTGCTTGATACAGCTCATCGCTGGCTTTCGACATCGACAGCTCGGATACCAACTCTTGAATATCGTTAAGAAACAGCGAGCTTGCCATCCAACGACCTAACAGCAGTACTTCTTGGGTCACCTTAGCGGTAACGAACGGATTACCGTCGCGGTCTCCGCCCATCCAAGAGGTGAAGCGTACCGGGGCGGCATCCAGCGGCAGGCGTACACCTAACTGGGTGTGTAATTGCTGATCGAGCTGGCGCATAAATTGCGGTAAAGCGGGCCAGAGACTATTTTCAATTACTGCAAAGCCCCAGCGCGCTTCGTCAACCGGAGTCGGGCGCTGGGAGCGAATTTCATTGCTGTGCCAAGCCTGAGTAATAAGTTGTTCTATCCGTGCTAGTAGCTCGGCTTTTTCTTGCTCGGGTAGGTCTAGCTCCAATGCGGCCAAGCAGTCGTTAAGCTGTACATGCTTATGGATAAAGGTACGGCGGGTCACCTCGGTGGGGTGAGCGGTTAGTACTAAGTCGATGTCGAGCTCGGCGACGGCGGCTTTAATATTGTCTTCATTAATGTCGGCTTGCTTTAAGCGATCGAACACCTGACTAAGAGGCCCGTCTCCGGCGTCGCGCTGAGTTTGGCGCGATATGGTATGAAATTGCTCGGCTACGTTGGCCAGATTGAGGAATTGACTAAAAGCTCGGGTGACGGGTAGCAGTTCGTCGTCACTCAGGTGTTTGAGGGTATCGAGTAAGCGCTGTTGGTCGTCATCGTTACCTTGGCGGGCCGATTTTGCCAACTGACGTATGGTTTCTACTTTATCGAGAAAGTTCTGGCCATGGTGATCCTTTATGGTATCGCCCAGCAATTGCCCCAGCAGGCCAACATTGGCTCTGAGTGGTGCATGATTATCCATATCTGCCTCGTCTGTTTTGTTATTTTTGTGTTTCCGCGAACGCTTATATAGCCAGCTTTCACTATAACGGTCAATTGTGGTGAGCTCGGAGTGGTCGTTTTGCGATCTGGTTCGAATATTGAGCACAGCACCGAGCACCGAGCGCCCCGCGCCCAGAGTAATAAAAACTGTGAAGAGTGAAGGGAGAAGAGAGTCCCCACCCTTCAGATGCAGTGTGTTTTCTGTAGTCTAGGCGTTATCTCACCCTCTTTACCCTTTACTCTTCACAAGGTGCTCGTCTTTAGCTGGGCGCCTGGTGCTAGGCGCTTTATTTGACCTCAGCCAAACAGAAGCGACTAACTAGACGTTGGATGATATCGATGGTGGGTTTCACAAACGATAAGTCCAAGTATTCATCGGGCTGGTGGGCCTGAGCGATATGGCCAGGGCCCAGTACGATGGTTTGGCAACCCAGCTGATTGATAAATGGAGCTTCGGTGCAGTAGTTCACCGCTTCGGCGGTATTGCCGGAGATCTCGGCGGCGGCTAATACTAGCTCACCGTTTGGATCCGTGCTGTAAGCCGGAATCGGTTCGTGCAAGTGAAACAGCTCTAGCGCATTCGGGTATTGTTCTTTAATGGGCTCAAGCGCGTGATGCAGTAGACCCATTAATTCATCGGGACCCACACCAGGAATGGGGCGCATATCGAAGTTTAACTCGCAGCAGGCACAAATACGGTTGGGGCTGTCGCCGCCATTAATGTGGCCCAAGTTCAGCGTAGGTTGTGGCACCTTAAAGTGATGGTTACCGTAGTTTTCTTTAAGTTGGCGCTGTAAATCTAATAAACGGCCCATTACTTTATGCATAATCTCTAGTGCATTGACGCCGTTGGCCGGATCGGAACTATGGCCACTTTTACCGGTAATGCGAATGGCTTCTGACATATGACCTTTATGCATCATGACCGGCACTAAGCCGGTAGGCTCACCAATTACTGCATAATCAGGCTTAATAGCCATGGCGCTAGCAATAGCGCGAGCACCGGCCATGGTGGTTTCTTCATCGGCGGTGGCCAAAATACGAATAGGCTTCGTCAGCTTGCTTAAGTCCATGTCTTTAAGCGCTTCGATAATAAAGGCAAAAAAGCCTTTCATGTCGATCACGCCTAAGCCATAGAGGCGGCCGTTTTCTTCGGTCAGCTTAAAGGGATCTTTGGTCCAGCGGCCTTGATCATAAGGCACCGTATCCGTGTGGCCAGCCAGCAGCAGGCCGCCGTCGCCCTCGCCACGAGTGGCGACTAGGTTGAACTTGCCGGGTAGGTCGGGCAGTTCGGTGACGTCGACGGCAAAGCCGAGTTGACTGAACCAATCAGCTAATAGTCTGATCACCTGCTCGTTGCTTTGATCCCAGCTAGGCTCGGTACTGCTGATGGAGGGCACGGCGATGAGATCGCGATACATATCCATCAGTTTTAGCTCGGTTGATGGTCGTGTTGACGACTGTTTTGATGACATGGATACTCCGTAAAAAGTTATCAAATTTATATTCAATAATGTTGCATAAGTATTTATACATTGCTAGTCTGGAAACTCATTATTATTCGGGTAACTAGCGTAGCAAATGGCCATGATTTTCCTTTCTTTAATACAGCGACGACGACCGCTCGCTTAAGCCATTGCCTTAGGGTGACATAAGCCCTGAAAACACGCTAGGCTGACGCCTGCATCTCAACCAAGCCAACTTCAAATTTACGGATACGCCCATGTTAAAAGCTGCAATTATTGGTGCCAGTGGTTACACCGGAGCCGAGCTGGCTGGTTTAGTCCAAGCTCACCCCAATCTTACTTTAGCTGGCCTCTATGTATCTGAGGGTAGCCTAGATGCTCATAAACCGTTTGCCAGCTTGCACCCGCGCTGGCGCGGTGTGATCGATCAGCCGCTATTGCCGTTGGATGATGAGGCACTAAGCCGTATTCATACCGAAGCGGATTTAGTGCTGCTGGCCACCGCCCACGAAGTGAGTCACGACTTGGCGCCGGGCTTTTTAGCCAAAGGCTTGCCGGTATTTGATTTATCCGGTGCATTTCGCGTACCCGGAGAAGGCTTTTATGAGCGCTTCTATGGTTTTGCCCATCAGCACGGTGATTGGCTAGGCAAGGCTGCCTATGGCCTTGCGGAATGGAATCAAGATGCAATTCGCACTGCCAAATTAATTTCCGTACCCGGCTGTTACCCCACAGCGTCATTAACGGCACTTAAGCCACTGCAAGAGGCGGGTTTGATTGCCGATGGTAGTAAGCCCATTATTAGTGCCGTATCGGGAGTGACCGGAGCCGGTCGTAAGGCGAGCATGGCCACCAGCTTTAGTGAAGTCAGCTTTAAGCCTTATGGCGTGCTTAATCATCGCCATCAGCCAGAAATTAGCTATCATCTCGATAATCAGGTGGTGTTTCAGCCGCATTTAGGTAATTTTATTCGCGGTATTTTGGCCACTATTTACGTACAGCTGGATGACAATGTGAGCGACGAGCAAATTGCCGCCGCTTATCATAAAGCCTACGACGGCCAAAAAATTGTGCGCTTAACGGGTCAGTGGCCACAAATTAATGATGTGGCTGGCACTCCATTCTGTGATCTGCACTGGGCGCGAGATGGCAATCAGCTGATTGTAGTGTCGGCTATCGACAACCTATTAAAGGGTGCGGCCAGCCAAGCGATTCAATGTATTAATATTAACCAAGGATTCTCGCCGTTAGCGGGTTTGGTGCAGGAGTAATTTAGGATGACGACCCAACAAACACCGCTGGTTATTAAGCTGGGCGGTACCCTACTGGAAAGTAATGAAGCGCTTGCCGCCTTATTCGCCACGCTGAAGACCTTTATTGATGAGGTAAAGCGCCCCTTGGTATTAGTGCATGGCGGTGGCGTGCTGGTGGATAATCAGCTGAACGCCATGGGCCTGACGTCTACTAAAAAAGATGGTCTGCGCGTTACGCCAGTTGAGCATATAGGGGTGATCACAGGCGCGCTTGCGGGCACCGCCAATAAATTATTGCTGGCGCAAGCTATTGCGCACAATATTAGTGCGGTGGGTTTGTGCTTAGGCGATGGTGGTTTATGTCGTGTTAGCCAGCTTGATCCTGAGCTAGGTGCAGTGGGCAAAATTGAAGGCGGCGATGGCACCTTGATTAGCACGTTACTCGCCGGTGGTTTTTTACCGGTGGTCAGCTCTATCGGTATTACCTTCGATGGTCAGCTAATGAACGTCAACGCCGACCAAGCGGGCACGGCGATTGCCGAAGTGCTGAATGCAGACTTAGTGATGCTGTCGGACGTCAGCGGTATTCTTGACGGTGAACGCACGCTGATTAACGAATTGACCCAAACTCGCGCCCTTGAGCTGATGCAACAGGGTGTGATTAAAGATGGCATGGCCGTTAAAGTAAAAGCCGCGCTACAAGCTACTAAAACACTGGGTAAACCAGTTGCCGTGGGTAGCTGGCGCAACCCCGAACAATTATTGTCGCTGCTGGCTGGTGAGTCGGAGTTTGGCACTCGGATTTCACACTAAGGACCTATCTCAAACTAAGGAAGAGAAGATGCAGCATTTATTAAGCCTAAAAGATTACAGCAAGCAGCAGATAGAACAGATCCTAAATTTGGCGAAAGACTTAAAAGCCAATCCAGAAAAATACGCGGATGCCCTCAAAGGCAAAAGCGTGGTTACTCTGTTTGAAAAACCCTCACTGCGCACTCGAGTGACTCTGGATATTGGGATTAATCGTCTTGGCGGCCATGCCGTATACCTAGACAGCCAAAATGGTGCCATGGGTAGCCGCGAAACAGTACAAGACTTTGCTGCTAACTTGTCACGCTGGTGTCAGGCCATCGTTGCGCGGGTTTATGATCATCAAACACTGGTAGAAATGGCAAAATATGCTCAAGTTCCGGTGATCAACTCCCTGTGTAACCTGTATCATCCGTGCCAGGCACTGGCGGACTATATGACCATTGCCGAGCAGCATGATGATTTGAGTAAGGTACATTTGGTCTACGTGGGGGATGGCAACAACGTGACCAACTCCTTGTTGCTGGCGGGGGCTATTTTAGGGGCCACGGTTACTTCGGTTTGCCCCCGTGGCCGCAACGTAGATGCACAGGTATTAAAAGAAGCCGAAGCCTTGGCGGCCATTAGTGGTGGCAAGGTGCAGGTAGCCGATAGTTTGGATGAGGTGACCGATATCGATGTGCTGTATACCGATACTTGGGTATCTATGGGCGATGAAACGCCGTTAGATAAAGTAGCCGAAGTCTTTATGCCTTATCAGATCAATCAGGCCATGCTCGACAAAACCGGAGCCAAACAGGTGTTGCATTGCCAGCCTGCTCACCGAGAACTGGAAATAACTTCTGAAGTAATGGACGGCCCCGCCTCCTTTATACTCGACCAAGCTGAAAATCGCATGCATGTGCAAAACGCCGTGCTGCTGACATTGATTAACAGGGATATGCATTAATGAGCCAATTCAAAAAAATTCTGCTGGCCTACTCCGGTGGTTTAGACACGTCTGCCATTATTCCATGGTTGAAAGAAAACTATGAAGGTTGTGAAATCATCGCCTTCGTAGGTGATGTAGGCCAAGGCGACGAAGAGTTAGAAGGCATAGAAGCTAAAGCCCTCGCCTCGGGTGCGGTGAAGTGCATCGTTGCCGACTTAAAAGACGAATTCGTAAACGACTATGTGTACCCGACCTTAAAAACCGGTGCTATTTATGAAGGCACCTACCTGTTAGGTACTTCAATGGCGCGTCCGATCATTGCTAAAGCGATGGCCGAAGCGGCACTGGCCGAAGGCGCCGAAGCGATTGCGCACGGTTGTACCGGTAAAGGTAACGACCAAGTACGTTTCGAAGGTGCCGTGGCTGCATTAGCGCCACAAATCGCCATTATTGCCCCTTGGCGCATTTGGGACATGCGTAGCCGCGAAGACTTGTTGGATTACTTGGCCGAGCGCAACATCGCTACTTCTGCCAGTGCCACTAAGATTTATTCTCGTGATGCCAACGCTTTTCACATCTCCACCGAAGGTGGCGAGCTAGAAAGTACGTGGAACGAGCCATCAGAACAGGCGTGGAGCTGGACTGTGTCCCCAGAGCAAGCTCCAGATAAAGCAGAAACCTTGTCTTTGACTGTGGTAGAAGGCCGCATCACTGCGCTGGACGGCGTAGAAATGAGTCCTTACAACTTATTGGTTGAGTTGAACGACCGTGCTGCTAAGCATGGCGTGGGCCGCGTAGATATCGTAGAAAACCGTTTAGTGGGCATGAAGTCGCGCGGTTGTTACGAAACTCCAGGCGGTACCGTGATGATGGCGGCACTGCGCGCCATTGAAGAGCTAGTGTTAGACAAGCCGACTCGCGCTTGGCGTGAACGTGTGGGTGCTGAGTTCTCGCATCTGGTCTATGACGGTCGCTGGTTCACGCCTCTGTGCAAGGCATTGTTAGCCTCTGCTAATGCCATTGCCGAAGACGTATCCGGTGAAGTGGTACTGAAGATGTACAAAGGCCAGGTAACGGCAATTCAGAAGTCTTCTCCTAATAGCCTGTACTCAGAAGAGTTTGCTACTTTTGGTGAAGATGAAGTGTACGACCAAAGCCACGCCGAAGGCTTTATCCGTTTGTACTCTTTGGCCAGCCGCATTAAGGCGCTGAACAGCCTAAAGAAGTAAGCGTTAATAAAAAATAAAAGGGGGCTTAGGCCCCCTTTATTTTTTGAGCCATCAGCCGTAAGCCGTAAGTTAAAGATAAAAACAGAAGCCAGAGCCAAACCCCTTCGTCATTGCGAGGAGTGCAACGACGCGGCAATCTATGAATTTAAAGCTGTAAGCGATCCGCTGTCAGCCGTAAGTTAAAAAGCCAAACATCATGGATTGCCGCGCTACGCTCGCAAAGACGGAATAAAGCGCATCACAACAGAACACAGAGCGGCTTAAAGCTTATGGCTGTGGGTTTTGCTGTTTTCTTTAGCTGACAGCTTAAAGCTTACCGCTTCCCGCTTTCTTTTAAGTATAATATCGCGCAACAATCAGTCCGCCGGCAGCATTAGGTGTGGCTAATAATCAAATTTTAGCAATGTCGTTAAGGAGTACAGCAGTTATGGCACTTTGGGGTGGACGTTTCAGTCAGGCGGCAGATGCCAAATTTAAGCAGTTTAACGATTCACTGCGTTTCGATTACCGTCTGGCGGAGCAGGATATCGTCGGCTCCATTGCTTGGTCTCGTGCCTTGGCTACCGGTGGCGTATTAACGGCAGACGAACAGCAAAAAATTGAACTGGCGCTGAACGATCTTAAATTGAAAGTAATGGAAGATCCGAGCCAGATTTTACAATCCGATGCTGAAGATATTCACTCTTGGGTAGAAGGCCATCTGATTAGTGCGGTCGGCGATCTGGGCAAGAAACTGCATACCGGCCGTAGCCGTAACGACCAAGTCGCTACCGATCTCAAGCTGTGGTGTAAGCAACAAGTGCCGCCATTGCTGCAAAAGTTAGATGAGCTGCAAAAGCAGTTGGTCACCGTAGCCCGTCAGCAACAAGCAACGGTATTGCCCGGTTACACTCACTTGCAGCGCGCTCAACCAGTGACCTTCGCTCATTGGTGCTTGGCTTATGTAGAAATGCTCGAGCGTGACTTTACTCGCCTGCAAGATGCACAAAAACGCATGGACACTTGCCCGTTAGGCAGTGGTGCCTTAGCTGGTACTGGTTTTCCAATTGACCGCCATGAATTAGCTCACTCATTGGGCTTTTCTTCACCGACGCGTAACAGCCTAGACTCAGTCTCGGATCGCGATCATGTGTTAGAGCTAATGAACTGTGCAGCTAACTCCATGATGCACTTATCGCGCTTCGCCGAAGATTTAATCTTCTATAACTCGGGCGAGTCTGGCTTCCTTGAATTGTCTGATCGGGTGACTTCAGGCTCATCCTTGATGCCGCAAAAGAAAAACCCCGATGCGTTAGAGCTAATCCGCGGTAAGACCGGCCGGGTGTTCGGTGCCTATGCAGGCATGATGATGACGCTAAAAGCGCTGCCTTTGGCTTACAACAAAGACATGCAAGAAGACAAGGAAGGGCTATTTGATGCGCTCGACACTTGGCATGATTGCTTAGAAATGGCCGAAATGGTGTTACACGACATCAAGCTTAACGAAGACAAAACCCGTGAAGCGGCGCAAGGCGGTTATTCTAACGCCACCGAAATGGCTGACTATTTAGTGAATAAGGGTATGCCGTTCCGTGAAGCCCACCATATCGTCGGCGCCATTGTGGTACATGCCATCGCCAAGAAATTGCCGATGGAAGATTTACCACTGGCGGACTTTAAAGAGTTTAGCCCGCTGATAGAAGATGACGTGTTTGGCAAGTTGTCATTAGAGTCGAGCCTTGCCAGCCGCTGTGCTTTAGGTGGCGTGGCGCCAGATCAGGTAGAGTTTGCGCTGACCAGTGCCGAGCGTCGTCTTACTCAGCGTGATAGCTCCGGCATTAATGTACGTAGTGCGCGTTTAACCGACTTAGACGCCATAGAGCGTATGGTAAATTACTGGGCCAACATCGGTGAAAACCTACCCCGTGACCGTAAAGACTTGGTTAAAGCAGTAGGGGAGTTTGCCGTGACCGAAGTACAAGGCCAGATCAGCGGCTGTGCTTCTTTATACGTGTATGACACCGGTTTGGCTGAAGTACGCTCACTGGGCGTCGAGCCAGGCTTCCAAAACCAGGGGCAGGGCAGTGCGCTGGTTGATAAAATACTGCAGAAAGCTGAAGACCTGTCTATTGATAAGGTCATCGTATTAACGCGGGTGCCTGAGTTCTTTATGAAGCAGGGCTTTACCATGACAAGTAAGTCATTGTTGCCAGAGAAAGTGATGAAAGACTGCGATATGTGTCCTCGTCAGCATGCCTGTGATGAAGTGGCGCTAGAAATCGTGCTGAAAGACAAAGCAAGCTTACGCAAAACGGAACGCTAGAAGCTTACGCCGTACGCAAAACTGAACGCTATAAGCTGTACGCGTTACGTTAAAGATAAACAGCGGTCTGTAGAATCCGCATCACATCGCAAAAATACCGGGCTTGCCCTAACACCATTCAGTTAAGCGTGTTTAGAGCGAATGGTGTACCGAGTTTTTGATATCCGAACGGTC
>NZ_JBHTJS010000015.1:0-106449 GCF_042676125.1 Oceanisphaera ostreae | reverse complement strand
TTTGGTTCGGTATTGCATACACTTCCTCACTCTGAAGAAGTGTCTACTTATTCGGGGCCATTCCAACAAGTCAAGTGCAGTCGCAGAGCGACCCGATCTGTATTCCGTTGTCGCGCATGGGAACGAGACACAAAAACAAAGCCAGCAACGTCGATTCTGATGTACTGATTTAGCTCAGCGCTTGGTGCTGGGCGCTCGGCGCTAATTTTACCCATTTTTTATTTTAGCCATTAGTGGCAATATAGCAGGACATGCTGTCAGCTATCCTTTACACCGATCTAGGATGCTGGCATTTTTGTTACGTAAGACGTTTAGTTTCAAGCGTTGAATACAAATACACCAACAGGAGTGGCAGCGCCCGTGCCCCATAACAAGCAAATGGCCCAAGGCCAACCCACCTCGATTAGCCCCGCGCTATGGTCTAGTCGTTTTGTGTTTATTATGGCCGCGGTTGGCTCGGCCGTTGGCTTGGGTAATATTTGGAAGTTTCCTTATATTACCGGCGAAAACGGCGGCGGTGCCTTTGTGTTGGTGTATTTGGCGTGTATAGCCGTTATTGGTTTGCCGCTGATGATGTCGGAAGTAATGGTGGGGCGACGCGGTGGCAAAAGCCCGATTGGCACCATGGCGGTGGTGGCTAAGGCAGAAGGCCGCAGTAAACACTGGGTCGGTGTGGGTATTATGGCCACATTGGCGGCGTTTATAATTTTGTCGTTTTACAGCGTGATTGCCGGCTGGACCATGCCTTATATTATATCGGCTATGAGTGGCAGTTTTAGCGACATAAGCGCAGAAGACTCGGGAGCCTTATTTGGCGGCTTACTGGCCTCTCCCTGGCAATTACTATTGTGGCATTCCATCTTTATGGGCCTGACCGTACTGGTATCGGCCGGCGGCGTTCGCCATGGGCTCGAGCGTGCCGTGACTAAGTTGATGCCCGCGCTGTTCATATTGTTGCTTATTTTGGTGGGCTACGCGGCCACCACCGGGCACTTTGGTGAAGCGGTGAGCTTTTTGTTCAAGCCGGACTTTTCCGCGCTCACCGCCGAAGCGATACTGACTGCCCTGGGCCATGCCTTCTTTACCCTGAGTCTGGCCAGTGGTGCCATGATGGCCTACGGTGCCTATTTGCCGAAACACGTTTCCATTGCGCGCACCGCCGTCGTGATCGCGGTCATGGACACCGGCGTGGCGCTGTTAGCTGGTTTGGCTATTTTTCCGATCGTATTTGCCCATGGCTTGGCTGCGGGCGAAGGCCCTGGCTTAATTTTTGTCACCTTGCCAGTAGCCTTTGGTCAAATGCCGGGCGGCGGATTCTTTGCCACGTTGTTTTTTGTGCTGCTGCTGTTTGCCGCCTGGACGTCGTCTATCTCTATGTTGGAGTCGTTGGTTAGCTACCTAAACGAAAAAGGCATAGGACGCGTAAAAGCGGCCATTGGCGGTGGCCTTGCAGCCTGGTTGGTGGGAATTACCACGTTATTATCATTAAACGTGTGGAGTGATTTTACCCCGCTGGATATGTTTGCCCGCTTTGAAGGAAAAACCCTATTTGATTTATACGACTATTTAACCGCTAACATCATGATGCCGGTCGTCGCCTTGCTGATCGCGGTGTTTGTTGGTTGGAAAATGAAACCCGAACATTCCGCCAGTGAGCTGGGCGCGTGGCACAAGGTGTGGTTTCCGGTGGTTCGTTACTTGACCCCGATCGCCTTGCTGATCGTATTTTATTTTAATTTGAAATAAGAAGAGATGGCGCCGATCACCAAGCGCCCAGCCAGCTGGCAGCTTACCGCTTAAAGCTGACGGCTTTCCCTATAACCCGTACCTCTCAATCTTCTTTAACAGCCCTTGTCGCGATAGGCCGAGGGCTTGGGCGGCGTGGGTGCGATTGTTCAGGTGTTTGGTGAGAGCTTGGCTGATGAGTGATATTTCTAGCGCGCGCACTTGGGCGTCTAGGCTGTCGCCGGGGTGAGCGGGAGCTTGGGGGCGGGATGAAACTTGCGCATCAGGATAAAGCAGGCCGATGTCGTCTAAGGTGATCACGCCGTTGCGGGCAATGGCGGCTACGCTGTCGAGTGCGCTTTTTAATTCACGCACGTTGCCGGGCCAGCTGCGCTGAATAAACCAGTTAAAGGCCGGGGTGTCGGGGTTCATTGGTGGCTGTTGATGAGAGTGTGCCTGCAACTCTAAAAAGTGTTTAATCAGCAAGGGAATGTCTTCTGGCCGCTCATCAAGTGGCCGTGTTTCTATATTCACCCCTTTAATACGATAAAACAGATCTTCTCTAAACTCTCCCTGTCGTACTTTTTCTGCCAAATCAGCATTGGTCGCCGACACCAGCCGCACGTCAATTGTTTCTAGACTGCGCCCTCCTACGGGATAAAAGCTGCCTTCTTGTAATACCCGCAATAGCTTTACTTGCATGGCTAATGGCGTATCACCAATTTCATCTAAAAACAGCGTGCCACCGTCAGCCAGTTTTAATAGTCCTGTGCGTGCTTTATCGGCCCCGGTAAAGGCGCCTTTGGTGTGGCCAAATAATTCGCTTTCTAGCAACTCGGCCGGAATGGCCCCGCAGTGCACCGAAATAAATGGCTGATTGGCGCGGTTGCTTAGATCATGAATCGCACGCGAGATCACTTCTTTACCGGTACCCGAAGGGCCTGTGACTAATACGCGCACGTCGGTGGGGGCAATACGTTGCACTAAGGCGCGAATATTATTCATGGAGGCGGAAGCACCAATAAGCGTATTTAACGCTTGTTGGCCGCCCAAGTTGTGCTTAAGGCAATTTAGCTCGCGCACCAATTTATGCTTAGTGAGTGCTCGTTTAACCACCACCGCTAGCATATCTGGATCTATCGGTTTGGCTAAAAAATCCCACGCACCTTGGCGCAATGCCTCTAGTGCCAGCTCGCGCTCACCATGGCCAGTTAAAATAATTACCGGCCGCTCAATTAATTGGGGTAAGGCCGCCAAGGTATGTTGGGGATCAAAGTGCGGTGGCAGTGATAAGTCGAGCAAAATTAAATCGGCGTCAAAATGGCTAAGCAGGCTGTACAGTTCGGCTAAACTGGCCCCAGTTTGTACTTGATAACCTTCTGCTTGTAACCATTGTGCGCTTAAGGTGCGAAATGCGGGTTCGTCATCAATTAACACGATACGGGGCAGACTCATGGATGTTCCTCAGGAAAATAAAGCTCAAAAGTGACGGGCCAGCCTAGATCGCAGCGATGAGTGATGTGGCCACCATGGGCATCCATAATTCGGCGCACAATAGACAACCCTAATCCGCTGCCGCCACTGCGCTTGCTAACAAAGGGGCGAAATAAATGGGCTAGCATGTCGGGAGCAATGGCTGGGCCATTGTTGTGCACGCGGATAATGCTGTTGGCTTGTGGCCCTTCACCAGCAGTAATGCAAATGATCCCATTTTCTTGATTACGTACAAAAGACAGCGCGTTATCAATGAGATTAACCAGTACTTGTTGCAGTCGATAGGTGTCTGCCAAAATAAGCACGTTGTTGGCAATTTGACAGTCAAATTTGGTCTTATGCCAGTCAAATTGCGGGCGTAAGCTGCTAAGTAATGACGCTAACGGTACCGGGGTGCGGTGCACTGAGATATTGCCAGAATAGGTGAGCATGTCAGAAATAAGGCGGTCGGCGCGCTTAAGTTGCGCTTGGATTATCGCTTTGCGCCCGACTTCTAGGCCAGCCGATGCCATTGAAATAATATTAAGGGGGTTGCGCAGTTCGTGCGCCATGGCCGCCGACAGCCCGCCTAGCTCTACTAAATGCTGATCAGACAACCGTGTACGCTCGGCTTCGGCCAACTGTAATGAGCGCTCTAATAAGCTGCAGCGCGTGGTAAGCAAAGAGGCAAACACTTCTGCGGTGAGCCTGACGCTTGGAGTTACATCATCAAAGCCCTGCAAAGATGATTGCCACTTTAATGGCTGGTAATAACAAATGATGCAAGGACCAATAACAGGGGGCATAACAAAGGTGTGTGGTTGTAATAACACGCAAGCGGATTGGCCCATTTGCTGACCGAGCAGTTGTTCGGCAATGCGGCTTAACTCAGGCCAGTCGTGGGCTTGTGCTAAATGATGCTGCCAACTGTTTAACTGTTGTTCATTTAATTGGCTGCCAGGATAAATAAGCCGTGCAACCAGTTTGCTAACCGGTTGATAGAGCGCTAACGCCAAGGTGAGTAACAGCATGGAGTACAGCCACAACTGCCAATTGGGCACATTAGCCAGCGCTTGCATGCCAAAAGGCCCCGCCAAAGAGCTAAACAGCGCTATGATCCCTAGCACCAATAGTGTCATTAAAATCCACAGTAGTGCACGGTTGGCCCAGGCGTTGACCTCTAACATTTGATAGCGCACTACGCCGTACACCAATAGCACCACATAGCTGGGCAATAGCAGCATTGGCCACGGATACCAATGTAGGCCGAGAGACGGAAAAATAAAGCTGCTGGCCAGCAATAAGCCCCAGGCACCGGCAATAAACATAGCGGCAATAGAGCGGCGGCGATTGCCACTGTGCATTTTCCAGCCCCACAGTAACAACGCATGGGCCACTATGCCTACGCCAATGGTATATGCGATATTAAACCAGCCGATACCACTGAATACGAAGTAGTGACTAAAGGGGCCAAATGCGATCACATTGCCCCCTTCACCCAATAAGCTGCCTCCCAGCACCAGCAGGGCGGCGACATATAATAAGGCGCGGTGGCGGGCGAGGCGACTTAACCAAGGGCGCTGGGCTGGCCCTTGGTTAACAAAGCCAATGGCAAAGTCGAGAAAAAAGGTAGGCATCAGAGGATTTGCTAAAATGAGCGCGTTGCCCAGCCCCGTTTTGCCATAAAAAATTGCCACATGGCCGCAGCACCACAGCGCCATCATAATGCCAAATCCGGCCAGTGCCTTCATGCTGTGCTGGCTTTGGGCCCGCCAAAATAGCCAAGCGGATACTAATAATGCGCTGCCTGCAGTAAGCAGCATCATCAGTTCAAAGGCGAGATCGAGCGCCATGCAGTATCCTTGGGTTTGTGGAAATTGTGGGTGTAAAAATAATCTCGCTGTAAATAAGGTTTACAGTCAGGCCGTCGGGAACTGTAAACCTAGTTGTCGGTTGGAGCAAGTGTTAGCAGGGGACTTGATCTAAGTTAAGGTAATTGCAGGTTTTTTTGTTAGTGGCACAGTTTATGCTTATTAAGCGTATTGTTATATTGCCTTCACTCTGCGAGCGTATTTATGAACATTACCACTTTAATTTTAGAATTTTCTGCCATCTTTATTGTTCTACTCTTGGCTACTCTGCCTGCGGCAGTTAATTGTTTTCAACGTACATAAGGAGGCAATATGGACTTAGATTCAGCCATGCTGTCGCGAATTCAATTTGCGTTTACTATCAGCTTTCACATTATTTTTCCGGCCATTACCATTGGTTTAGCCACCGCGATTGCGATTTGGGAAGGCCTATGGCTGAAAACCCGCAATCCAGTTTACTTTCAACTCGCTAAATTCTGGATTAAACCGTTTGCCATTACCTTTGGTATGGGGGTAGTCAGTGGCATTGTGCTGTCTTATGAATTTGGAACTAACTTCTCTAAATTTTCCGAGTTAGTGGGGCCGGTCTTGGGGCCACTGTTGGCCTATGAAGTATTAACTGCGTTCTTCTTAGAAGCGGGATTCTTAGGCGTTATGCTATTTGGTTGGCAACGCGTGGGTGAAAAGCTGCACTACTTTGCTACTTGCGTGGTGGCGGTGGGTACTTGGATATCGTCGTTTTGGATTATTGCCGCTAACTCTTGGATGCAAACACCGGCTGGTCACAAGATAGTAGACGGTCGTTTTGAAGTGGAAAGCTGGATGGAAGTAATTTTTAACCCTTCCATGCCCTATCGCTTAACACACATGCTGTTGGCCGCCATGCTGACGGCTACCTTTGTGATTGGTGGCGTCAGCGCCTGGTATTTACGTAAAAATCGTGATGTGGCCTTTGCGCGCAAAGGCTTATCGATGGCGTTATGGGCGGCTTTGGTTCTGGCACCGTTGCAGCTGATGGTGGGTGATGCTCATGGTTTGAACACAAAAGAGCATCAGCCAGTTAAAATCGCGGCCATGGAAGGTATTTGGCCCGCTACAGAAACCGGCGCACCGTTATTGCTGTTCGCCATTCCTGATATGGAAAATGAAACCAACCACTTTGAAATAAAAGTGCCCAAGGTGGCGTCACTCATCTTAACCCACTCATTAGACGGCGAGTTGCAAGGGCTAAAATCGGTGCCGGCTGAAGACCGGCCTTATGTGCCCTTAATATTCTTCTCGTTTCGCATTATGGTCGGCTTAGGCATGTTAATGATTGCCGCCGCTGTTTGGGGCCTGTGGTTGCGCCGAAAAGGTGGGACGTTTGAGAGCAAACCCTTTTTATTGTTGATGAACATGATGATCCCTGCTGGCGTAATTTGTACGTTGGCGGGTTGGTACGTAACCGAAGTAGGCCGTCAGCCTTGGTTGGTACATGGACTGGTACGCACTATGGAAGTGGTGACGCCACTGCCTGCCGAACGAGTATTGTTTTCGCTCACCTTGTTTGTGCTGACCTATAGCACGCTGCTGTTAGTGTATTTGTACTTTATGGCGAAGTTAGTGCGCAAAGGTCCGCCCAATATGGCGACCTTAGAGCAGCATATGATTGGTGTAAATGCACCTAGCTTTGCCCTCGAGTGGGTGAAAAAACTACAACGCGACGTGGTGGAGAAATAATATGGATCTGGCACTGTTTTATTATTTATTACTGGGCTTTGCGGTCCTAATGTATGTGGTGCTTGATGGCTTCGATCTTGGCCTCGGCATCTTGTATCCCTGGTTTAAAAGTGAAGGCGAGCGCGACCACATGATGCGCTCTATTTCACACGTGTGGGACGGTAACGAAACTTGGTTAGTGTTTGGTGGCGTGGTGTTATTTGCCGCGTTTCCTGCAGCCTATGCCGGCATTTTATCGACCATGTATACGCCAATCATTATTATGCTGATTGGACTTATTTTTCGTGGCGTAGCTTTTGAATATCGCTTTAAGGCGCATCGCTCTAAACACTTGTGGGATTGGGCTTTCTTCTTGGGCTCTGCGGTGGCGACTTTTTGCCAAGGCACCATTTTGGGGGCCGTGGTACAGGGGGGTAAAGCCGGCGATCAGGGCGCGCTAGACTGGCTGACGCCCTTTAGCGTGTTTACCGGCTTTGCGCTGATGACCGCCTATGCTTTGCTGGCCTGCTGCTATTTGGTGATGAAAAGCCGAGGCGAGATTATGGCGCGCTCCGCTCATCTGGGCCGCAAGCTGGTGATCGCCCTCATGGTGATTCTGGTGATTGTGAGCCTGTGGACCCTGTATGCCAATACCGAAGTGCGCGCGCGCTGGTTTGACGGCATTAACTTTATTCTGCTGTTGCCACTACCCTTGCTGAGTGCGTTGTTCGGTTGGTTGCTGTATCGCGACCTAGACGGCGATCCTCACGAGACGCGCCCGTTTTGGCTAGCGGTAGGGTTGTTTATTTTAGGGTTTGCAGGGCTAGTAGTAGGCTTATTCCCCTACCTGATTCCGCATCAGCTAACCTTGTGGGAAGCCAGTGCGCCTGACTCTAGTTTGACCTTTTTACTGCCCGGTATTCTCATTTTCTTACCGTTAATTTGTGCTTACACCCTGTGGGGCTATCGCATTTTCTCGGGCAAGGTTGAAGACTTTGAAGAAGGGTATTAATCATGGCTTTAACTTATGAGTAAGAAAAAAAGCTGGTTGTGGTTTGCGGCCATCTATTTGGGTGGTGTACTGCTACTCACCTTAGTGGGCGGCGCCATTAAGCTGCTGCTAACGGGTTTGTAAAAGCCGGGCTGAGCATTCTGGCATAGGCCAAAGAATAATAAAAAAGCCGCAGCAGCGGCTTTTTTATTATCTAACTCACCGTACAGGAGAAGCCTGCTTTGAGCGGCCACTACATTCGTGAAATATGTTGGAATGATGCCGCTTCTGGCACTGCTTTAGTCGCAAAAATAGTTTTTAGTGTTTGTTATTTGCCGCCTTTGCTTTAGCCGATTAGAGTAAAAGCTATTGCAGCGTCTTATTGCTCGACATCAAGCTACAACATGCAGGGGTCATTATGGAATATAAAGACAAGGCGTATTGGCAGGAACTAGCAAGCACGTTAACCCTAGAGCACCGATTGTTTATTGCGGGGAAATATCAAAAAGCACAGGCGGGTGAATACTTTAGCTGTATTAATCCGGCAACAGAGCAACTGCTGGTTGAAGTGAGTCGGGCGCAAGAAACCGATGTAAATAAAGCGGTAGTCGCGGCAAGAAGTAGCTTTGAGTCAGGTGTGTGGTCAGATACGTCACCCGCTGAGCGTAAGGCGGTATTACTGCGTTTTGCGGCATTAATAGAAAAGCATCAGCATGAACTGGCACTGTTAGACACGCTGAATACAGGTAAACCGATTCGCCATAGCCTGAGTGATGATATTCCTGGCGCCGTACACGCTATACGTTGGTATGGTGAGGCGGTTGATAAGGTGTACGGTGAAGTTGCACCTACTGCCAGCAATGTAGTGGCATTGATAACGCGAGAGCCTGTGGGGGTGGTAGCGGCCATTGTGCCGTGGAATTTTCCGCTGTTGCTGGCGTGCTGGAAGATAGGCTCGGCGTTGGCCACGGGCAACTCAGTGGTACTTAAGCCATCAGAAAAGTCCCCCTTAAGTGCCATTCGTTTAGGGGCTTTGGCCAAAAAAGCGGGGCTGCCAGATGGAGTATTAAATATTATCCCTGGTTTGGGTTTAGAGGCGGGCAAGGCGCTGGCTTTACATCACGATGTTGATTGTTTGAGCTTTACTGGCTCTACCGGAGTAGGACGTCGCTTACTGGAGTATGCGGGCAGTTCTAACATGAAGCGGGTATGGATTGAAGGAGGCGGAAAAAGTGCCAATATTGTGTTTGCGGATTGCCCCGATCTGACCAAAGCGGCAACAACCTGTGCCGCCGCCATTTTTTATAATCAGGGTGAAGTGTGTATTGCCGGTGCTCGTCTATTAGTGGAGGCGAGTATAAAAGACGCTTTTATGGCTGAATTTAGGAAGGCTGCCGCCGCCTTCGTGCCTATGGACCCGCTCGATCCGCAGTCGATCATGGGGCCGCTGATCGATCAAAATCATCATGCTAGTGTGTGCCGTTATATTAATCTGGGGGTAGAAGAAGGCGCCAAACTAACCTTGGATGGCCGAGATCACCCAGGTAATTTTATGGGGCCGACCGTGTTAGAACAAGTAACGCCGAACATGCGCATAGTAAATGAAGAAATATTCGGGCCCGTATTGGTGATGGCCACGTTTAGTAATGAACAAGAAGCGCTGCACCTCGCCAATAGCAGCAAATACGGCCAAAGTGCGGGAGTATGGACTGCTAATCTACAGCGGGCCCATAGGCTGGCGCGCAAGCTTAAAGTTGGCTCGGTATTTATCAATAGCTATAACGAGGGTGACATGACGGTGCCATTGGGCGGCATGAAAAAAAGTGGTAACGGCCGAGATCAGTCATTACATGCATTTGACAAGTTTAGTGAGTTGAAAACCACCTGGCTGGCGCTGGATTGAGCCTTGAACCAGTGAACTTATTTGATGGCAAAGGGTGGAACCTGTGCATCAGATCCGGCGTTGCCGGATTTAGCAGCTAAAGCAGCTACTACAAGGTGCGAGGGTCTGGTTTTTGTAGGCGCTGCTTTAGCTGCGCAATGCCGCAAGGCGGCATCTTTGCTCCGAGATTGCATATATCGTCGTATTGCTTTGAACCTGTGCATCAGAATGACGTTTTGTGCAGGCATCCTGCAATATCGCGCAGCGCCGTCTGCTTGTGTCGCAATGGTGGTGGTTTACGGGGTAAAGGCCGGACTTTTGCCATTAGCTAGCGCTTTTATTTATCACACCCTATATTGTAATTAGGTTTCTTACTCTAACTTCTGAATTGCAAGCGGACGTGCACTTTTGCTCAAGGATGATGGTACCTTATTATTTGAGGTGTATTTATGAATAGACTAACTTCCCTTGCATTAACTTCGGCTGTAGCCATGACGGCGCTTAGCGGTTGTGCTGGGCAAAATGATGTGACCCAACAGCAGCAGATAACTGGTAGCTTATCTTACTTGTCTCGTATTGCGCTGGCGCCGAATAGCGTAGCCGAAGTAACGGTACGTGATACCAGCGTCGCCAATGGTGCCATTATTGCCCAACAGCAGATCGATCTGGATAAGCAGGCGCTGCCCGTTCCGTTTAATGTGACCGTTAATACCCGGGAGTTGAACTCGGGTGCTTACAGCTTGAGTGCGGTCATTAAAGAGCAGGGGCTGGAGAGCTGGCGCAGCGCCCCCATTGGTGTGACCGTCGAGCCGGGCCTGACAGATATGGGCAATCTGCTATTGCAGCAGGTAACCGATTACCAATCTCGCAGTGTAATGCAATGCGGTGAGCAGCGTATTCAGGTGAAATTTGCCGATGATCAGGCGCATTTGCAGCTTAACGAGCAGACTCTGACTCTAGATCTGGTCAAGTCAGCCTCTGGCGCTCGCTTTCAGTTGGCCAACGACGGCAACACCGAATTTTGGAGCAAGGCAGACATGGCTCTGCTAACCGTAAACGGTCAGGCATATCCCGAGTGTGTGTCCGATCCAAAGGCGTTGCTGCAGAGCAGAGAATGGCAGGTGACCAATCTAAACGGTGAAGATGTATCGGTGCCCGCCGAGGCCGTAGCAGATGCCGAAACCAGCATTCATTTTGGCGACGATGGCCGTTTGTATGGGCGCGCGTTTTGTAACAGCTTTAACGGTAGCTATCAGTTGCAAGGCGACAAGTTAAGCGCCTCCCAGCTAGCGGGCACCATGATGATGTGCAGCGATGCGCAAATGCAGCACGAGCGCACCATGTTAGATGTGTTGGGGCATGCCCAACGTATTGAGTGGAATGCCAACGGCGGCTTGGTTATCTTTGCTAAAGACGGCCGTACCCTCACTGCCAACTAAAGCGGCTAACGAAATAGACATTACAGAAAAAAACGGCCAGCATTTGCTGGCCGTTTTTATTTACTTTACAGTCGCTAAATCGACCTCGAATACTTGCGCCAAATAGGCCATATAGCCTTCGTCATCGCTCATCGCCTTGCCCGGGCTGTCGGACAATTTAGCCACGGCTTGGCCATTACAACGGGTCATTTTTAGCACAATATTAATCGGCGAATGGCTCATGATGTCGTTGGTTAAATGGGTACCGATGCCAAAGGCTGGCCGACACTCGTCGCGAAATTGTCTATATAAATCGAGAGCACTGTGCATGGTTAGGCCATCGCTATAGACAAAGGTTTTGCTGCGCGGATCTATGTTTAACCGACGATAGTGCGCTAGCGCTTTTTCGGTCCACTCTACTGGATCGCCTGAGTCTTGGCGCAGGCCATCGAATAGCTTGGCAAAGTACAAATCAAAATCCCGTAAAAAGGCGTCCATGCCCACCACATCGGTGAGGGCAATGCCTAATTGGCCGCGATATTCATGAACCCACGCTTCTAACGCCATCTTTTGGCTATCGATAAGTCGAGGCCCTAACGCCTGAAAAGCCTGCATAAATTCATGGGCCAAGGTGCCCACTGGTTTAAGATTGAAGCGACGAGCTAGGTCCAGATTACTGGTGCCACTAAATTGCAGTGGCAGTTGCTGAGCCAGTTCTTGCACCACCTCTTGCTGCCAAAGACGCGAGTAACGGCGGCGGGTACCAAAATCGGAAAAACGAAAATCTGCATGGGCGTCGTTACTTTTTACGAGACTAATTTTGTCTTGTAGTCGTGAGCGAGCGCCGGCCAAGTCTGGATTGGGGTGATGACGGCGACAATAGACTTCGCTGATAATCGCCAGCACAGGCACTTCAAATAAAATGGTATGTAACCAAGGGCCGTGAATCTTTAGCTCTAGGGTACCTTGATGGCAGCTTAAGTGAATAAAGCGTTGATCGAGGCGAAACAGCCGTAAAAAGTGAATGAAATCGGGCTTAATATAGTCGAGTTGGCCTAGGTAAGTTAGTTCTTCTTCGGTTAAACGAAGCTGACACAAATGCGCTATTTCGGCTTCTATTTCGTCGAGGCAGTCACTGAAGTCTAAGTCGAGATTACGGCTGCGAAAATGGTATTCCACTTCGGCTGCGGGGTGTTGATGCAGTACGGTCTGCATCATGGTGAACTTATATAAGTCGGTATCAAGCAAAGATTGAATTACATTTTTTGTTTTAAGCTCAGTCATTGGCTTGCTCCAACTCAGCACTGTGGTGCACAAAGTGGGCACCGTGCTGGATCATCTCGGCAATGGCGTGACGGCTGGTCTTATCGGCGACACCAAAAGTAGCAGCACGATTAACGATCACCTCGAATCCCGCTGCTAATAATTGCAATACGGTGTGGCATACACAGTAGTCTGTGGCGAGCCCGCCGACGATCACCGTGCTTACCTTATTTGCCCGTAAATATTCGATAATACCGGTACTCATGCGCTCGGCTAAGTCGTGATAACAAGCACCGTAAGGATGCATGTCTGGTTCTACGCCTTTCCACACAAAAAAATCGTAGTCGGCTGGGTGCGGCAAGCCGGCTAGCAGCTCAAATCCTTTGGTGCCGGGCACCGCATGACTTGGCCAGCGAATGTCCATGTTGGCGCCATCAACCGGACTAAAAGGAGGATGCTGCTCGTTACTTACCCAGAGCGCCTGAGGTGAGTGGGCATCTTTAGAGCCAAGACGATAAGCGCCAAATTGTGCCTGATGGTTGAGTTCGTTTGCAATGGTGTCACCACCGGGGACGGGCAGCTCGTTGGGGCAAACGGGAGTAAAAGTGTATTGAGCATCTACATCTAGGCTAGCAACGTATTTTCTGGCGGGTAATTGCATACTCCACCTCCTATTATTTGATATGGACATTTGGCTCTGGTGTGTCGCTGTATTAGTATTGTTTTGATTGAGTCTAGGGGGGATTTGGTTCAGTATCGCCCCATTAGGGGTATCTTCCCCGTTATCAGCCCAAAGGTGAATGACATGAGCGATAGCCATCAGCAAAATTACCAGCGTTTTCTCGACGAAGTAACCGCCAACCGAGTAATGTGGGGGTTGCGCTTCGGAGAGGAGTGGGTCGTTTGTGACTCGTCCGAGTTTGAAGATACCGAAGTTATGCCTGTATGGTCTCGCGAGAGCGAGGCAAAAACCCAGTGTATCGACGAGTGGGCCGAATATGTTCCCTTTGAGATTACTTTACCCGAATTTTTAGAAATATGGGTAGAAGATATGTCGGAAGATGGCGTGCGCATTGGTCCTAACTGGGATGCAGAGCTGGATGGCGTTGAACAGGATGTATTAGAGCTGGTAAAAGCCTTGGCTTAATCACCACCGCTTTTGGGTTAACGGCCTGTTCTGCTTGCAGAACAGGCCGTTTCTATTTGTGGGCCAAGTCTGGCTTAATAGGGTGGCATTCTAATTAACGGGGGTTTAATGGCGGCACTTTCTCCTTATCTGGCCTATCAGCAGGCACTAAACGCCGGTTTTAAAGAAGATAGCGCTCAACTGCGGGCCGTTGAGTGTTTAGAGCGGTGTTATCAGCAATTAGAGGCTGGTGACGCCGTTATCTGTGGTGTGTATTTGTGGGGGCCGGTTGGGCGGGGTAAAACGTGGCTAATGGACCGTTTTTATCAAAGCTTAACGAGCGGCCTAAGTGTGCCAGCCCAGCGAATGCATTTTCATCACTTTATGCGCTGGGTACATAAACGATTGTTTCAGCTTACCGGACAGCAAGATCCGCTGAGCCTGCTAGCACAAGAGTTAGCGAGTAAGGCCAAAGTATTGTGTTTGGATGAGCTGTTTATTAATGACATTGGCGATGTGATGTTGCTGAGTCGTTTATTACAACAGTTGTTTGAACAGGGTTTGACGTTAATTGTGACCTCTAACCAGCCGCCAGAAAAACTCTATGAAAATGGTTTCAATCGTGAGCGTTTACTACCGGCTATTGATGCGATTAACCGACACATGCAGGTGCTAAGTGTGAATGGTGAAGAAGATCACCGTTTGCACCCCGGCCAGCAACATCTGCGATTTTGGGTTAACGAACCTCAGGCATTAGCAGCGGTATTTACTGAGTTAGCGCAAGGAACAGCGCACGATAGGCCACTGCACTTGGGTCACAGAAATATTAAGGTGATACGGCGCAGTGCGCAGGTGTTGTGGTGTGGTTATGCCGACTTATGCGAGCAACCCTTGGCCGCGCCGGACTTTATTGAACTATGTGATGAATTTTCGCATATATTGCTCAGCGACGTGCCCAAGTTAACGGGTAGTAATCAGCAAAATGCTATCGCCCGAGGCACCGAAGATGGCGTGGTTCAGGTAGCAGCAGGGGATAGACTACTTCCCGTATTATCCCGTCAAGATGATGGTGTACGGCGCTTTATTGCTTTGGTTGATGAGTGCTACGACCGCCAGATCCCCTTGTATTTAAGTGCCGCAGTGCCGCTGGATGAGTTATATGTACAAGGTGCGTTGGCGTTTCCTTTTCGGCGTACGCTAAGCCGATTAAAAGAGATGCAACTACAACGGTTTGGTCAGTAATCTAGGCTTATACCAATCTGGAAAACTAACTGATCAGATTTTTATGTCTTCTGTAGGGGCGGTTGGTATTCGCCAGTTTTATATTTGTTATTTAAAGGCGTGCTGTCTCGATATTTACTCGAACTCTTTTTTATTAAAAGCAATGCCGCTGGCACCTAGGGCAACCAGATATTGCACACTGGCTTCGGTAGATACAGTCAGCTCAGTGGTCGCTTTTGCGGTAATTTTTAGCATGCCTTGGGTGTCACGATGTACGTAGCCTAATTGCTCCAATTTATTGACTTTGCGGCGTACTGTTTCTCGGGCGATGCCACTGCATTCAGCGACCGATTGAATATTAATGGGTTGTACGTTGGCGGCTGGTTTATCGCTTGCCTGAAACTCTTGATAGGTCATGGCGGTGGTTTGTCTTGCTGGTAGTGCGCGTGAGCCAATAATGGCCAAGATCAGCATTAAGTCGAGATCACCAAAAAATTGCTTACGTAATACGATCAGTAACTCGCACAACTCCTCTACATGGGTGGGGAAGATATGACCAAAATGGGTGGTAATCTTTTCATAACTAAAGGGCATTCTCAGCACTCAACTCATAATAAATCGCCATTTAGGCGTTAGGTTGCCCATTTTGGGCGTAGGGTGCGTTGTCTGCAAGTGATGTTTAACCGACACTGTTATGTTGACCTACTATATAGCTCGACAGGTGCGCAGTGTTAGGGCGAATAAAAATAAATTGTGAACTAAATGGGAGTATGAGGTTGAAAAACTATGTTGGTTTATTCTCAGGGATATTGCTGCTGAGTGCATTGAGCGGTTGTGGCGAGCAGGAAGAGGCAGTAGAGCCGGTAGAGGTCTCGCGGCCAGTATCTATGATCACTGTTGGTGCCGGTGATGCCAGTTCGGGATTACGCTTTCCTGGACGAGTGCGAGCGGTGCAGCGAGCCGAGTTGGCCTTTAATGTGCCAGGGCGCTTAATTGAGCTGCCGGTGCAAGAAGGTCAGCGAGTTGCCAAGGGCGACTTGGTGGCGACACTCGACGGCGAGAATTACCAGATAGTATTGGCCTCGGCTCAGGCGGAATATAACAAAGCCCGCACCGATTATAACCGCGTGCTAAAGATCTGGAAGCAAAGTCAGGCGGTGGCCAAAGCTGAAGTCGATCAAAAACTCACCGCTATGGAAGTGGCGCGCTCCCATTATTTATCTGCTAAAAAAGATGCCGACGATACTCGTTTAACGGCGCCGTTTAGTGGTGTGATTACTAAGCGTCAGGTAGAAAATTTCAGCAATGTACAAGCCAAAGAGCCGATCGTCAGCCTACAAGACCTTAATAATCTAGAAATTGTGATTAATGTGCCCGAACGAGTAGTGCGTAATCAACCTAAGCAGGTAGCGGGTTATGCGATATTTGCCGGTCATACTGAGCATCCTTTGCCTGTCACACTTAAATCATTCTCTTCAGAAAGCGACAGCCAAACTCAAAGTTATGAAGCGGTACTGGCGCTAGAACCGGGCTATGAGATAACCGTATTACCCGGTATGTCAGTCGATATTATTCCTAAAGACGAGCAGACAGCAGAGAGTGACGGACTCGTTAGCGTGCCCCTGAAGGCGATTTATGCCAGCGGTGACAGTGAGACCAGCGTGTGGGTAGTCGACCAAGACGAGTCTCGGGTGTCGTTGCGTGCGGTGGAATTAGGCGAAGTGATGGGCACCGAGGTGGTGGTGCAAAGCGGCTTAAACAGTGGCGAACAGATTGTTACGGCCGGCGTCAGCCAACTACGAGAAAACATGTTAGTTAGACCCCTGTAGACCTTTGAAATACACCTTTTTAATACACCAAGGTAATCACTTAATGATAAGGCGTATAACGTGAATATTGCTGAACAGACATTAGCAAAGCGTACCATTGCTTGGATGGTATGTGTGTTGCTGCTGGTGGGGGGATACATCAGTTATCAGAAGCTTGGGCGGTTTGAAGACCCTGAGTTTGTGATCCGCCAAGCGGCGATTACCACTCCCTATCCAGGGGCCTTGCCCGCACAAGTAGCGGAAGAAGTTACCGAAGTTATCGAAGAAGCGGTGCAACAACTGCAAGAGCTAAAAGAAGTGACTTCGGTGTCGCGCATGGGCAGCTCGCTGGTTAAGGTTGAGATTTCCATGGAGTTTGCCCATAGTCGGGCCGAGCTGGAGCAGGTGTGGGATAAGCTCAGACGAAAAATTAATGATGCGCAAAGTAAATTACCGCCTGGGGCTGGGCCATCCCATGTGAATGATGATTTTGGCGATGTCTATTCACTGTTTTTTGCCGTCACCGGCGAAGGTTACAGTCTGCAACAGATCAAAGATTATCTTGATGATTTGGAGCGCGAGCTTTTACAAGTCCCCGGTGTGGCGCGCATTGCTACCTTGGGTGCCCCTCAAGAAGCGATATTTTTAGAAATTGCCTCGGCTAAAGCTGCCCAATTAGGGATCTCGCAAGATAATATTTATGAGTCGCTACGCCAGCAAAACGTCATCAGCGACTCAGGTAATCTGCTGATTGGCCCGCAGCGAGTCCATTTTAGTCCCAAAGGGCAAGTGGAATCGGTAGCCGCGCTTGGCAATATTGCGCTGGCTTCGCAAAGCGGCGATCAGGTGATTTTCTTAAAAGATATCGCCACCATTACCCGCTCTACTATAGAGCCCACTCGTGCTTTGATGAACTACGACGGGAAACCCGCCATTGGCTTAGGGATCTCGCAAGTGGCCGGCGGTAACGTGGTGGACATGGGGGATGCCGTTCGAGCACGTTTAAAAGAGCTAGACGGGCAACGCCCGCTCGGCATGGATCTGGAAATTGTTTCGTACCAGTCCGACTCGGTACGTGACGCGGTAAATGGTTTCGTCGCTAATCTAGCCGCCGCCGTGGGCATAGTGGTGCTGGTACTGATTATCTTCATGGGCTGGCGCAGTGGCGTGATCGTCGGCACCGTGTTGTTGCTGACCGTGGCCGGTACCTTGATTGCGATGTACATGGATAATATTGCCATGCAGCGAGTCTCGCTGGGGGCATTGATTATCGCCCTTGGTATGCTGGTAGATAATGCCATCGTAGTGACCGATGGCATTCTAGTACGTATGCAAAAAGGTGAACGGGCCGAAAGTGCCGCCGCCGCCGTAGTCAAAGGGACTCAGTGGCCGCTGTTGGGTGGTACTTTAGTCGGCATTTTGGCCTTTAGCGCCATTGGTCTATCACCGACCGACATGGGCGAATATGCTGGATCCCTGTTTTGGGTGATCATGTATTCGATGCTGCTCAGCTGGCTGTTTGCGGTTACTTTAACGCCGCTGCTGTGTGTGACGCTGTTGAAGGTAAAAGTACGCGCCGCAGATGAGGATGATAAGCCAACGGGTATTTTGGCTCGTTATCGTGCCTTGCTAAATAGCGCGCTGCGTCGTCGGATGATCACTGGCGGCATTTTACTGGCGCTATTAGCGGGTGCTATTTTCGGCTTTGGTTGGGTACAACCTGGTTTTATGCCAGAGTCGGCACGACCCCAGTTTGTGGTTGATATGTACTTGCCCCAGGGCTCGGATATTACAGAAACCGCCGCCGAGTTAGCCGGCATGGCCGACTATGTGCAGAGCCAAGACGGTGTGAGTCATGTCACCAGCTTCGTCGGACAGGGTGGTTTGCGCTTTATGCTGACCTACAGCCCAGAAGATCCAAACAGCAGTTATGGGCAATTACTGGTGGATGTAGAGGATCCCACCATCATTGCCAAGCTGGTAGAAGACTTACAAGCTGAACTGTCAGAACGTCATCCATTGGCGGCGGTTAAAGCCTGGAAGTTCATGCTCGGCCGCGGCGGTGGTAAAAAAATAGAAGCCGCCTTTATGGGGCCAGATCCGGCGGTATTACGTGAGCTGGCCGAAGAAGCCAAAACCATTATGGCCAACGATGGCGGTGCTATTGCCATTCAGGATGACTGGCGAGAAAAAACGCCGGTGCTACGTCCCATAGTGGATGAAGTGGCGGCGCGCCGTGCTGGGGTGGATATTACCGACATCAGCCAAGCGATTAACCGCGCCTTTACCGGCGAGCGAATTGGTGTGTATCGAGAAAGTGACAAGCTGATCCCGATCATTGCCCGTGCTCCTGAGGCTGAGCGCGGCTTGGCGCAAGATATCGATAACGTGCAGGTCTATAGTCCCACGGCCAAGAAGTACCTGCCGGTGAGTCAATTGATCACCGGCGTGGATGTGGAATGGGTAGATGCTATTTTACGACGGATCGACCGTTTCCCCACCATTATGGCACAGACCGATCCACCACCAGGTGAGCAGTCTAACCCCTTGTTAGATAGACTGATGCCCAAGATCGAAGCTATGGAATTACCGCCAGGCTATCGTTTGGAATGGCACGGTGAATACAAGGCTTCTAACGAGTCGAACGAAGGCTTAGCCATCTCGGCACCCTATGGCTTTACTGCCATGATCTTGGCGGTGGTTGTGATGTTTAATGGTCTACGTCAACCGTTAGTGATTTGGCTAACTGCACCGCTGGCCATCGTCGGCGTAACCGTCGGCTTGGTGATTTTTCAGGTGCCGTTTGAGTTTATGGCGATCCTCGGTTGCTTAAGCTTAGTGGGGATGTTGGTGAAAAACTCCATTGTGCTGGTAGATCAAGCCGATGAAGAGATACGGGATGGCAAGCCCGGCTTTACCGCGGTACTCGATGCGGCGGTCAGTCGGGCACGACCAGTATTCCTTGGTGCCTTCACCACTATTCTAGGGGTGGCGCCTTTGCTGTTCGACCCCTTCTTTAAGAGTATGGCGGTGGTGATCATGTTTGGTTTAACCTTCGCCACTATTCTTACATTAGTCGTGGTGCCGCTGTTATACGTGACGGTGTTTCGTCTACCAGCCGATCCGCAAACCAGCAGTAAATGACCGGTTGAGTATTTAACAGACCAAAACTAACACCAAGCGCCCTACATAGGGCGCTTTTTTTATCTGGCGCGTAATTGCTAATAGCAGTCGAACCAAGCAGAATAAAACCGAGTATCAATAATATATTTCTACATAGGCCCAACATGCTGCTGATGATCGATAACTACGACTCTTTTACTTATAACTTAGTACAGTATTTTGGTGAGTTGGGGCAAGAGGTTGTGGTGCGGCGGAACGATGACATCAGCTTGACAGAGATCGCCGCATTACAGCCGACGGGGCTGGTGATTTCACCGGGTCCTTGTACGCCTAGTGAGGCGGGTATTTCGCTGGCAGCCATTAAAGAGTTTGCCGGTAAGCTACCAATTTTGGGGGTATGTTTAGGGCATCAAGCGATTGCCCAAGCGTTTGGTGGCAAGGTAGTGCGGGCGCGCCGAGTGATGCATGGCAAAACCTCGGCCATCCGCCATACCGGTATCGGTTTATTTGATGAGCTGCCTGACCCGCTAACGGTGACCCGTTATCATTCTCTGATTGTAGAGGCCGCAAGTTTGCCGTCTTGTTTTACCGTCACCGCCTGGAGCGAAACCGAGATCGGTGAACAAGATGAAATTATGGGCATGCAACATAATGAGCTGGCGTTGCACAGCGTGCAGTTTCACCCCGAAAGCATTTTGACCGAACGCGGCCATCAATTGCTGCAGAATTTTCTTCGCCTACTTTAAAACCGTATTGTTTGTTGTTTACTGCTAATTCAGGAAATTTTAGTAATAGGTTGAAAGTAGGCGAATTAACACTTTCTGTTGCTGCGCTTTACACCATTTTTATGCACTATGGGACAGTATTAAGCGCAAGTCTGATATTTTGAGTGCGAGCTTATGCACTATCTTTGACTAACTCTTATTAATCAGCCGAATAAACGACTGCTTTGTTTATTGTTTGTAGAGACAGGTCACAGGTTGTTTGCAATAATGTTTGTATATTTACATGGATTTAACGTTTGTCGCAGAGCAAACTGCGATATCTGAGGAGTAAGCATGACTAATATGGCCGTCACCCGCGAGTTATTTGATCAAGTAATGGTCCCCAACTATGCCCCAGCCGAGATGATCCCTGTGCGTGGCTTGGGTGCTCGCGTGTGGGATCAGCAACACCGAGAGTATGTCGATTTTGCCGGTGGTATTGCGGTTAGCTGTTTAGGTCATTGCCATCCTGTATTGGTTGGTGCGCTAAAAGAGCAGAGCGAAAAGCTGTGGCATGTGAGTAATGTGCTGACCAACGAGCCGGCGTTGCGCTTGGCAAGCAAAATGGTGGAAGCCACTTTTGCTGAAAAAGCCTATTTTTGTAACTCGGGCGCCGAGGCTAATGAGGCTGCATTTAAGCTGGCGCGTCGTTATGCACTCGAGCACTTTGGAGCCGAAAAAACGCAGATTATTGCCTTCAATCAAGGGTTTCATGGCCGTACCTTCTTTACCGTGACCGTCGGCGGCCAAGCCGCTTATTCTGATGGATTTGGCCCCAAACCGGCTGATATTGACCATGTTGATTACAACGACATAGCCGCGCTTAAAGCCATTATGTCGGACAAGACCTGTGCCGTGGTTATGGAGCCGCTGCAAGGAGAAGGCGGTATTATTAGCCCTGAACTCGACTATGTTAAGGCGGTGCGTGAGTTATGCGATCAGCATAATGCGCTATTGATTTTTGATGAAGTGCAAACCGGAGTAGGTCGAACCGGTGCACTGTATGCCTACATGAATTTAGGCGTGACTCCCGATATTTTAACCAGTGCTAAGTCATTGGGGGGCGGCTTTCCTATTGGTGCCATGTTAACTACCAGCGTGATTGCGGCCTCACTTAAGCCTGGCACACATGGCTCTACTTATGGCGGTAATCCGCTGGCCTGTGCGGTAGCAGAAGCCGCCTTTGATGCGGTGAATACCGATGCGGTATTAAATGGCGTTAAAGAGCGTGAAGGCTGGTATCGTGAAGGACTCGCGGCCATTAACGCTAAGTATCATTGTTTTGCAGAAGTTCGTGGCAAGGGGCTGTTACTGGGCTGCGTGCTAAACGAAGAGTTTAAAGGTCGAGCAAAAGAATTTTTGAATGCCGCCATGGCTGAGCAACTCATGGTGTTAATCGCGGGCGCCAATGTGGTGCGTTTTGCGCCTTCTTTGGTGATCAGCAAAGAAGATATCACCGAGGGGCTGGCGCGTTTTGAGCGGGCAGTGGCTAAGATCGTAAACGGCTAACTTACTTCTCGCGACAGCCATACAGGGCGGGGCAGCATGCTCCGCTTTGGCCGCAACTTAGTCATAAGGAGTGCTGCATGTTGGTTATTCGCCCCATTGAACAACGGGATTTCACTGCTCTTAAACAGTTCGCTATTGAGTCTGGTCATGGTTTTACCTCGCTGCCAGTTAATGATGAACTACTGCAAAAAAAGCTAGATCATTCTATTGCTTCCTTTGCCAGCCGTCCGGCAGGTAAGGGCGAGTGCTTGTACTTCTTTGTGGCAGAAGATAGCGACACTGGTGAGGTGATAGGCACCTGTGCCATTGATGCCGCCGTGGGATTGTCTGCGCCTTTTTATAATTATCTGTTGGGTAAACAAGTGCACAGCTCGTCGCGGCTGGGAATTTATAATGTGGTCGACACGCTTACGCTCACTAATGATTACACGGGGGTGAGCGAGCTGTGCACGCTGTTTTTGCGTGAGTCGGCTCGTCATGGCTTGAACGGACGCTTGTTATCTAAGAGTCGCTTTTTATTTCTGGCGGAATTTAGCGAATTATTTGATCATCGAATTCTGGCAGAAATGCGGGGCGTGTCGGATGATAAAGGCAACAGTCCTTTTTGGTGCTGGTTGCAAGAGCACTTTTTTTCGATGGACTTTCCTACCGTCGATTATCTGACTGGCATTGGTCAAAAAGGCTTTATTGCCGATCTCATGCCCAAATATCCCATTTATGTGAATTTGCTATCTAAAGAGGCTAAGTCTGTTATTGGGCTTACCCACGATAATACGCGGCCCGCACTGCGCATGTTGGAAGAAGAAGGTTTTAGCTGGCGTGGTTACGTCGATATTTTTGATGCGGGCCCCAGCGTAGAGTGTGAGTTATCACAAATACGTAGTGTGCGGGCCAGCCGCAAACTAAAGGTACACGTTGCAGATCGAGAGGTACCTCACGGGTATACTTGTTTACTGAGTAATATACATTTTGCCGATTTTCGTGCTCTTATTGCCGACGTTGCCGTTAATGAAGAGAAAGAGCAAGTGGTGCTGAGTGAAGAAGTAGCGCTCTTACTCAAGGTCGCAGACGGTGATACGGTTCGGCTTGTCGAAATATAAGCCGAGCTAAGCCAAGATATAAATGGAGATATCATTGATGACTGACACAGTACAAATGACTGACGCGGTTCAATATATTAATGGCCAATGGCTGCCAGGTGAGGGCCCGTTGTTTACGTCTCGCGATCCTGCTAAAAATGCAGAACTCTGGCGTGGCGCTGCCGCCAGTACTAGCCAGGTGAGTGCGGCGATAGTGGCAGCACGAGCGGCCAGCGTAGCATGGGCCGACAGAGGCGTTGAAGAGCGTCTTATTATTGCCAAGCGTTATGGCGACTTGCTGGTCGAGCACAAAGAACGGCTTGCCCAGTTAATTGCAGAGGAAACCGGCAAACCTTATTGGGAAAGCTTAACCGAAGCGGCGGCCATGGCAGGCAAGATAGCCCTGTCGGAAAAAGCCTATTTTGAACGCACCGGCACCACCGAAAATCCCATGGCCGATGGTCGCGCCTTTATTCGCCATAAACCCCATGGCGTGGTGGCGGTGTTTGGTCCTTATAATTTTCCAGGGCATTTGCCCAACGGCCATATTGTTCCTGCCTTAATTGCCGGCAATGCGGTGGTATTTAAGCCCTCAGAACTGACCCCTAAAGTCGCCCAAGAAATGGTTAAATTGTGGGATCAGGCAGGCTTGCCAGCAGGGGTGTTAAACTTGGTGCAAGGGGAGGTAAGTACCGGCCAAGCGCTGGCTGCACATCCTAATATAGACGGTTTATTTTTTACTGGTTCGTCGCGCACCGGTAATGTGCTGCACACTCAACTAGCCGGCCAACCGAGCAAAATTTTGGCGTTGGAAATGGGCGGAAATAATCCCTTAGTGGTGGGCGAAGTGGCCGATATAGACGCCGCCGTGCATAGCATAGTGCAGTCTGCGTTTATTACTGCCGGCCAGCGCTGCACCTGTGCCCGACGTTTATTACTACCCAAAGGTGAGGCGGGCGATCGCATTCTTGCGCGCCTGCTGGCCGTGACCAAAGCGATCAAGGTGGGGCTGTACGATGCCGAGCCACAGCCGTTTATGGGCTCCATGATTTCTCCTCAGGCGGCTAAATCCATGATAGCGGCGCAGGCGCATCTGCTAGCGCTGGGCGGGCAATCGCTGTTGATGCTGAAATCACTGCAAGCAGACACGGGGTTGGTGTCGCCTGGGATTATTGATGTAACGGCCATTAGTGATTTACCTGATGAAGAGTATTTTGGCCCCTTGTTGCAGGTGATCCGCTATGGCGATTTAGCCGAAGCATTAACGGTAGCTAACAACACCCGCTATGGTCTTTCTGCGGGCTTGTTGTCGGATTATCAGCAGGACTGGGAGTACTTTTTCCGCCATATTCGTGCCGGTATCGTCAACTGGAACAAACCCATTACCGGTGCCTCTGGTGCGGCCCCCTTTGGTGGCGTAGGCAATAGCGGTAATCACCGAGCCAGCGCCTATTATGCCGCCGACTACTGTGCCTATCCGGTGGCCTCGGTGGAAGATGACAAGGTCAGCATGCCAGCGAATTTGTCGCCAGGGCTGAACTTTTAAGCCAAGGGTTTCTTAAGTACTCTTCTGTCATAATATGACCCTGCTTTACGCATGGCGTGGGGGTAGGGTTATCTGTTTATCGATTCAGCAATGAAGGAAATATCTTGATGGTCGACAAGCCTTTTTCCCAGGCCAGTGAAAACAACAAACGGCCGATTCTGGCGGTGCTGGCGCGGGTGTTTGACCGGCCGGGTAACGTGCTGGAGATTGGCAGTGGCACCGGCCAGCATGGGGTATTTTTTGCTGGGAGTCTGCCCCACCTGCAGTGGCAGCCGAGTGACAAGACCGAGAATATTCCCGGCATGTCGCTCTGGTTTGCCGAGGCGGCTCTGCCCAATCTGCTGCCGCCGCTGGTGCTGGATGTTACCCAGCCGCAATGGCCGGCCGGGCAGTATCGGGGGGTATTTACCGCCAATACCCTGCATATTATGGCCTGGCCCGAAGTTAAGGCCATGTTCGCTGGGTTGGAAAGGGTGCTGGCACCGGGGGCAGCTGTCTGTATCTATGGCCCCTTCAATTACGAAGGGCGCTTTACCAGCCCGAGCAATCAGGCCTTTCACGCCATGCTGCGCAGCCAGACTCCCCATATGGGGATACGGGATATTGCGGATGTGACTGCGCTGGCCGGGCTACATGGGCTAACCCTGCAGGCAGATCATGCCATGCCCGCCAACAACCGGCTGCTAGTGTTTAACTACCATAAGTAGGGCGCAGGCAGCCTGATAACTGATATTAATTTTGGGAAAGCACAAACCTAAGGCCTTCTTCGCCACGGAATCCACGGAACCCACGGAAAAATAGAGATAAGATCTGAAAAACACTGTCATTAGCAATGACCTTATAAAAAGAAAGGGGGTGATCACTTTTCGATCTTGTCTCGCCTCGTCTCGATTTTTCCGTGGCAAAAACATCTTTAGTCTTTAAATACGAGATCCTGACGTTCGTCAGGATGACGGCTTAAAACAAAGCTGGAATCTCCCTAATCCCTAATCCCTAATCTCCACTCTTGAACGGCAATTGTTGCCGGCATTGTGCTTGATAATGGTGCATCTGCTCTTCTTCCCGTCGGCAGTAGTCGGCAATGGCGTCATTGAAGCCCCGCTCGAACAGTTTGAAGTAGCCGTAGCAGAGGCGGGGCTCAAAGCCGCGTTGTAGCTTGTGCTCGCCCTGGGCCCCGGCATCGAAGCGGGTCAGCCCATGTTTGATACAGTATTCAATGCCTTGGTAATAGCAGGCCTCGAAGTGCAGAAATTCCAGCTCCTGTTCGCAGCCCCAGTAACGACCATAGAGGGTGTTGTGTGAGCGAAAACACAGGGCGCCAGCCACCATGGTTTGATCTTGCCAGGCAGCAAATAGCACGCATTGATCCCGGCAGTATTCGCCCCACAACAGTAGGGTTTTCTGGGTGAGGTAACCGTTATGACCGGCCCGTTTCTGGTAGGTGCGCCGATAAAATCGGTAGAACTGTTGCCAGATTTCCGGGGTGAGCGCATCGCCGCTCAGGGTGGTAAAACGGATGCCGCTGCTCTGCACTCGGGCCCGCTCTTTCAGCAAGTTTTTGCGCTTGCGGGAGCTGAACCGGGCAAGAAAATCGTCCATATGGCTATAGCCCCGGTTCAGCCAGTGAAACTGCACATTGACCCGCCGTTGCCAATTCTGGCGTTGTAACGGCTCTTCCAGCTCAGGCTCGCAGAACAGGCACTGGTAGCCGCTGGCGCCGATGCTCTCGCTCAGGGCAAGCAGGCCCTGTTCAAGCCAGGGCATAACCTGTACTGGCTGATAACCGGGTGCCAGGCCCAGTCTGGGCCCGGTGGCAGGAGTAAAGGGGATGGCGCAGACCAGTTTGGGGTAGTAGTCCAGCTGGTGACGCTGGTAGGCCTCGGCAAAGGCCCAGTCGAACAGGTATTCACCATAGGAGTGGGTCTTGATGTAGCAGGGCATGGCGGCAATCAGCTGTCCGTCCTGATACAGGCAGGCATGCTGCACCAGCCAGCCGGTGTCTTTGCCCAGGCTGGTGCCTTCCTCCAGCGCTTGCAGAAAACCGTAGCGGGTAAAGGGATAGTCGTCGGTAAACAGCGCATCCCAGTGGTTGGCGTCAATTTGAGTAATAGCGGGGATAAAAACCAATTCGGGGGAAGGCATAGCGACCTGCTTTATATTAGACACGGCTGTGGGCGAGTATACCATTGTGGGGTTGGATTTGTTCGGGCCCACAAGACCTGCGGGCATTTTGACTGATGATTGGGTAGGGCATGCATAACAGCCGTGTAAACATAGCCGTAAGCCGTAAGTTAAAGATCAAACCGCGCCGGGCGCCCAGTAAAACATAGGGCGGTGTGGTTTGTGTTAGGGGCATCGTTCTTCGTTCGTGGTTTTTGTGGAAAAAAGTGTTTAAGGTTGGATGCGGTATCGCCATATCTATGCGGCATTAGTTATGTGAAATAACACAAAAAACAAAGGAGTAGCAGTAATGAAACTGGCATTTATCGGCTTGGGTGTCATGGGTTTTCCCATGGCGGGACACTTACAGCAAGCAGGGCATCAGGTATGTGTTTATAACCGCAGCCAAGCCAAAGCAGCCGATTGGGCCGAGCGCCACGGCGGTACTTTTGCCGCCACTCCCGCCGAGGCGGTAGCAGAGGCCGATATGGTCATGGTGTGCGTGGGTAACGACGATGATGTGCGCTCGGTTGTCTATGGCGATGAAGGCGTGCTGGCTGGCATTAAAGCTGGCGCCTTGTTGGTCGATCACACCACGACTTCGGCCATATTGGCGGAAGAGTTAGCTGCAGCGGCAGAGAAGTTGCAGGTGCGTTTTATTGATGCACCAGTGTCTGGCGGTCAGCTTGGCGCGGAAAATGGTGCGCTGACCATTATGGTGGGCGGCTCTGAGGCTGATGTTGCGGCGGCGTCACCAGTATTAGCAGCTTACGGTAAAAAGGTGACTCGTTTAGGGCCTGTAGGCTCAGGTCAGCGCTGCAAGATGGTGAATCAAATTTGCGTGATTGGTGCCGTGCAGGGCATTGCCGAAGGTTTGATGATAGCTAAAAAAGCAGGGTTGGATATACCCACGTTAATTGATGTGTTAGCCGGTGGAGCGGCACAAAGTTGGCAGTTACAAAATCGTGCACAGACGATGGCCAATGGTGAATTTGATTTTGGCTTTGCCGCACAGTGGATGCACAAAGACTTAGGCATCTGTTTGGATGAAGCCGAACAACAGGGGCTAAAGCTGCCATTAACCGACCATGTGCACAAGGTCTATGAAAAACTGCTAAGCGAGGGCTTTGGCCGTTGCGACTCAACTGTCGTGATCAAGGATTTAGAGTCTTAATGCACTAAAGGTGCGGTGAATAGTGTAGTGAATAGAGCGGTGAAAATACCAAAACAGAGATCAGAGGCGGCTGGGTAGTCTCTTGCTGCCCGTTTCAAGCACTTCCACGTGACGCTCAGCTTCAGCGTAGTCGGCTGGTGACATATTCCCGGACGGGTTTTGTCGGGCAGGCATAGCTTAAGCGGGTTATTTTGCGCCAAAAGGCGTTTGAGACCTAGAAGCCTCGGTACACCTCGGTTATGCTGCGTTTGTCGTTGGCTGCAGCTTAGCGGTATTTTATGTGGCGGTTATGTGATGTTTTCCGCAGATTTAGCACAAAACAACGGCACTTGATGCAGGGCTACAAGACAAAGGCTTTGCTTGACGCCTAAATTTGAATAGAGTGGGTAACCACTTAATGCCAAGTGAGAAAGGATCCCTTATGAATAAGACTCAGCTTGTTGATGCAATTGCCGCCAAGGCAGATTTAAATAAAGTACAGGCCAAGGCCGCGTTGGAAGAAGTGCTAAGCGGTATCACCCAAAGCCTGAAAGAAGGTGATCCGGTGCAATTGGTTGGTTTTGGTACCTTTAAGGTTAATCACCGTGCCGCCCGTACTGGCCGTAACCCACAAACGGGTAACGAAATTCAGATTGCCGCTGCGAATGTTCCCGCTTTTGTTGCCGGTAAAGCATTTAAAGACGCCATCAAGTAATTGCTTATCAGCTTTGCTTTCTAGCGCATGCTTCCAAACCCGGCCCTCGCCGGGTTTTTTCTTCTATACTTGCTCTTTTAGCTGTTAGGTTATTATTACTTAGTTCAGTCGGTTCCCGCATTTGGGAGGCTATGATGGAAGTGAATACAATTCGACAAATGACAACTCCTTGGGCTGGTGCTCGTGGTTTAACCACTGGGCTAATGCTGACTGAGATACATCAGGATGTGTGGACAGGTCGGCTACTGCTTTCTATGGGCATGCCTATTCAGGCAGATGTTCCGCCTCAAGTTATTTATCAGCTACAGTTTGATCATTTGTTTGGTTATCGCGTGTTAGAAGGTGCCGACGTACTGGACCTAATGGACGATAACGACTCTAACTCAGATAGCCAAATTCAGTTGATTACTCCTTCGCGTTTTTTGATTTGGTTTCACCAGCAAAGCCAAGGCATACATCTGGATGAAGATATTCAGCATTATCGTATTGCGAGTTGGGATTATTGTGTGGATGTGCTGGCAGCACAAGAACCCTTGGTAAAGCGTAAAGTATAAAAAGGGATAATATGAACGGATTTATACTGGTTGCCCACGGTAGTCGCCGAGTGGCTGCTAACCAAGAGATTGCCGCATTTGCACAAAGCTTATCTCAGGCGATGGCAACACGCTTCGATGTGACAGGACATGCGTTTTGGGAGCTTGCTGATCCCAGAATAGGCGAGGTCATTGACCAGCAAATAGCGGTGGGGGCTACAAATATTAAGTTGTTACCGTATTTTCTGGCCCAAGGCACCCATGTGGTGAATGACCTGCCGTCAGTGTTAGAACAAAAACGAGTACAATATCCAGAAGTAACGCTCACGCTATTACCTCACCTTGGGGCATTACCTAATTTCGCCAACTGGTTAGCCGAACAGCTGTAATACGAATAAGAGCCCGATAATGGGCTCTTATTCGTTTATGGCGCTAGCTGAAGCTAGGCGTGTTGAGCTGATGAGATACGGTCGTTATTCTCTTAGTGCTTCCCATTCTGTTTGCTGCTGGCGCAATTGCTCTAGCCTGGCACCGAGGCGGGCGCGTTGCATACTATCTTTTGAGAGATTAGCGGCAATTTCCATTTGGTCCACTGCTAAGTCATAACGCCCTTTTAGCGCGGCAACTTCGGCCTGCGCTTGGCGAAATGCCGACTCATCACTAAGAGGGCGATAAGCTTGTGCTATTAGCTCCCAAGCAAGCAGATTTTCTGGATGACGACGCAGGTAATTATCGAGCAGAGTCGCCGCTTGCTGATAACGACCCGCTTGCAGCATGCTATCGGCCAAGTTAATCATGACCACTTGGTTATCGGGGCGATGTAACTGTGCAGCTTGCAGGCGAGCGATGGCTGCATCAAACCGGTCTTGGCCATTATCAAGATCCGTTAGCGCATCTAATATAAAAATATTATTGGCATGGCGGCGGGCCAAATCGTCCAATATTGGACGTGCTTGATCATATTTATGAATTTTTAAGAGTGCTAGTGCCTGCCCATAACGGGCGGCATCAACGTGCCATTCGCCGCCTTGCGCTGGCTGTTGCTCAAAAAAACGCTGTAGTTCACCGGCGCTACCTCGTTGAAAACGCACCATAACTCTGGCCTTCGCTAATTGAAAACTGAGGCTGTCGGGGTAGCGCTGCTTAGGGTAATCTTGTGCCCGGCTACGGGCCTCGGCAATACGGCTGCTAGGCAGCGGGTGAGTTAGCAACATGGGGGGCGGAGTGCTGGCAAATTGATATTTATCAGCCAGCTTTTGAAAGAAACTCGCCATGGCATTAGGATCGAAGTCGGCATTATGCAGCAAACGTAAACCAATGCGGTCTGCTTCAAGCTCATTGTCTCGGGTATAGTTGATGGCCGATTGCATTTTCAGGCCCAAAGTGGTTTGCAAAGCCGCCATGCCGGCTTGGGGATTAACCACTGCCAGCGCCACCGAGCCCACTAACCCGGCAATAGTCAGTGGGGTACTGCGCGATTGAGATTCTAAATAACGCGCAATATGGCGTTGGGTCACGTGGGTAATTTCGTGAGCAATAACCGACGCCAGTTCGCTTTCGTTATCTGCATATAAAAACAATCCAGTATGCAGTTGCACTACACCGCCTAAAAAAGCGCTGGCATTAATGGTGTCTTCGTTGATCAATAAAAACTGAAACGGAAAGCGTACCGAGTCGGCCTGAGACAATAATTTTAAGCCAAGATCGGTCACATACTCATTAAGCACAGGGTCGTCTATCACGGGCTGATTGGCGCGAGCGAAGCGGGTAAATGCCTGACCAAATCGAGCTTCGCGCTCTATCGACATAGCCGTCACACCTGCGGTGCCAATGTCGGGCAAGTTATTTGCGGCCCCAACGTGTGTGGTGAGCAGCAAAGAAAACACCAGTGCCAACTTGCTGGTATTCAACCCCATGTTAATTACCTTGTTTTATGATGCGCTTATAGCAGAATACCTGCCCCTATTGGGGGTAACAAGCATTGTTTGACGGCCGTAACAAAGGGATAATGCTTTTCATTTTTAGTGGAGCTGCGGTGGAAACATTAGATGCTAGCGCTTGGCGCTGCCCTGTACCGTTGCTGCAGGTTAAATTGTGGCTCAAAGAGGCGCAGGGCGGGCAACAGTTGCAGTTGGTGATGACGGATGCGGGGTCACGACAAGACATTCCCGCATATCTTTTGCGCATGGGGCATTCAATAACAGTGGCGAGCGAAAATGCCAACATGCTGACACTTATTATTACCAAAGCACCATAAGGAATCATTTGCATGCTGGATGTTATTAAGCACTGGTACCGGCAGCGGTTTACCGACCCCGGTGCCGTTGCGCTATTTTTAAGCCTGCTGTTTGGCTTTGTGGTGGTGTATTTTCTTGGCCATATATTGGCGCCGTTTTTTGTCGCCGTCGTAGTGGCTTATTTACTGGATTGGCCGGTTACTCGCATGCAGCGATTTGGCTTAGGCCGAGTGTTGTCTGCCGCAATAGTACAGCTATTATTTGCTATTTTGGTGGTGTTATCACTGATCAGTATCGTGCCGACGTTTTTAACGCAAATGGCGAACTTGGCGCGTGAAATACCCACCATGATCAGCCGCACTCAAGAATTATTGTTAACGCTGCCCGAGGAATACCCAGAACTGGTCGATATTACCTTGATCCAAAGTGTGCTCGACGATTTACGCGCCCGTTTGCTGGGTTCGGCAGATGCGATTTTGAGCGTGTCGTTAAATTCATTGACCAATGCGGCAGTCTTGATGGTATATGCGCTTTTGGTGTCGGTGCTGGTGTTCTTTATGTTGAAAGACAAGCGCCAGTTGCTAAACAGCACCAATCGTTTTTTACCGCGCAATCGTGAGTTAGTTACTCGGGTGTGGCGAGAAATGAATGTGCAAATCGCCAATTATGTACGTGGTAAAGTTATTGAGATTTTAATCGTGGGTAGCGTGAGTTACCTCACCTTTATGTTGTTAGACTTGCGCTATCCGTTGTTACTGTCAGTGCTGGTAGGCTTTTCAGTGCTGATACCCTACATAGGGGCGGCAGCGGCAACGGTGCCGGTGGCTATGGTGGGGCTATTTCAATGGGGCTTTACGCCGCCCTTTTTATATCTGATTATAGCGTACGGTATTATTCAGGCGCTGGACGGTAACGTACTGGTGCCAATTCTGTTTTCGGAGGCGGTCAACCTACATCCCATTGCCATTATTATGGCGGTGCTGTTGTTTGGCGGGCTGTGGGGCTTTTGGGGAGTATTCTTTGCCATTCCGCTCGCCACACTCGTGAAGGCGGTGGTCAATGCATGGCCTAGGAATGAGGATCCGGCGGTGTTAATAGAGAAGACATAGCTTTAAGCGGTCAGCGGTAAGCTATCAGATAAGAACAACGGAAAAAATAGTTACCGCTTTAGCTGGCGAGTCTGGGTTTCAGGTACTCTGCTTCCTTTTAGTACTTGAGTTGTCTGTGAGTAATGCTGACCGAACACTCAGGGTTATAAAAAGAGGCTACCCAGTTGCCTCTGGGCTAATAAACAAAACTAATAAAAAATAGAAGGACGCTACAGTGAGAGAACATTTCGGCTCGCGCTTCGGGTTTATTATGGCGGCAGCCGGTGCCGCCGTGGGGCTGGGCAACATTTGGGGATTTCCGACACAGGCAGCCAGTAATGGTGGCGGGGCGTTTTTAATTGCCTACCTAGTGCTGGTGATGCTGCTCGGTTTCCCCATGCTGGTGATGGAAGTAGCCATTGGTCGTTTTGGTCAAGCAAACCCAGTGGACTCCGTTCGTAAACTGGGTCGTAATCCGCTGCAAAAATTTATGGCTTCCTTGGTCGGCTATGCGGGTATGTTGGTACCCAGCCTAGTGCTCTCTTTCTACGCCATAGTAGCCGGCTGGCTACTGGCTTTTTTAGCGGCGGCCGTCACCCGTTTGCTGGGTTGGGAGCAAGCGACGAGCTGGCTACAAGACTTTGGCTTAGCTCGCAACATAGTAGGTACGCTGGTATTTTATCTGTTGACGATTTTGGTGGTGCAGGCTGGCGTGCGTAAAGGTATAGAGCGTTGGTCGGCACGACTAATGCCCGCGTTGTTTGTGTTGTTCTTACTGCTGTTCTTTTATATTTTGACCCAAGACGGCGCCATGATGGGGCTGAAGCATTACTTAGTGCCTGACTTTAGCAAGGTGTTTGAGCCAGGCTTGCTGATCAGCGCCATGGGGCAGGCGTTTTTCTCGCTGACCATTGGCGGCTGCTCTATGCTGATGTATGGCTCGTACTTGAGTAAGAAAGAGAATATTCCTCGTACCGCTTTGCAGATAACCTTGCTGGATACCGGAGTGGCTTTTTTAGCGGGGCTGGTTATATTGCCGGCCATGTTTGTGGCCATGAAAAACGGTGTGACCATTTATGCCGATGACGGTAGCTTGCTGAGCTCCGACACCTTGGTGTTTGTGGTACTACCTGCGTTGTTCGACACTATGGGTCCAATAGGACTGGTGATGGCGTTGGTGTTCTTCGTATTAATGGGCATTGCGGCGCTAACGTCGTCGATCTCTATGCTAGAAGTGCCGGTGTCTTACAGCACCGAGCGCTTTAACATGCCGCGCCCACAGATGACGTGGCTATTGGGTGGCTTGCTGGCGTTAGTGAGTGTGATTATCTGCTTGAACTTTGGTAATTTGTTTGGCTTTGTTATTCGCCTGTCGACGCAACAAATACAGCCGTTAGTGGGGTTAGGCTTCGTGTTGCTAGGCGGCTGGATGTGGGGCCGAGCCAAGCTATTTGAAGAGCTAGCACAAGGCACTCCTGAACTAGCCAACAGTACCTTTTGGAAGATTTGGCCTTGGTACGTGCGCATTGTCTGCCCGCTGCTGGTTATTCTGGTCATCGCCAGCAGCTGGTGATGTATCGCACCGATCGCCCAGCTGGATAGTAATGCCAGCGCAGAACCATAAAAAAGCCCCGAACTCACAGGTTCGGGGCTTTTTCTTTAACTGACAGCCTAAAGCTGATGGCTTACCGCTTTTTTAATAAAGCATGCTGTATAGCTTGCGGCGATAACGAGAAGCGACTGGGTCGGCTCCCATGGTGGTGAGCATGTCTAAAAAGTACTTTCTGGCGTCACCAAAGGCAAGGTCAATTTGTAATACTTCAATCAGCAACTGCAGCGCTTCTTCTTGTTTACCTGCCTGAAATAACTGCACGGCTAACTCTTCTTTAAGCGGCAAGGACTCAGGTTCTGCCGCCAGTTTTTGCTCCAACTCGCGCAGTTCTGGGCTGTCGGCGGCTTCTACTGCTAGCTCTAACCGGGCCAGAATATGCTGATATTGCTGATCTTGATCCGCCATGCCGATAGTGGCGAGCAATTGCTTGGTTTCTTCAAGCTTATGCAGCGCTAATGCGCATTCAGCCAAGTAAAGTCGAATGGTGGCGCTGTCTTCTAGCGCGCGAGCTTGTTGCAATAAATCGTAAGCGGCCTGTGGATCCACACCCAACATTTGCTTAGCCTGAACGAGTAACAACTCGGCTTCATTAGGCTGATAAGGCTTTAAAAATTCGGTAATCGCACTCTCATCCTGAGGGCCTTCCAGAGCATCAACGGGTTGCCCCTCTTTAAAGGCCGCCATCGCCGGCAGTGCGCGCAAACCTAGCTGTGACGCCAAGCTTTGCAGCTGAGGATCTCCAACGTCCACTCGAGCTAAATCAATATGCTGGTTGTCGGCACCAATTAATCGCTCTAACACCGGCACCATCATTTGGCACTCGGGTACGGCTTGCGCATGGAAAAATACAACCACGGTTTTGCTATTGGAGGCTTCAATTAGTGCCTGCTGAAAATTCTGCACATTAATGTCAACGATCATAAAAAGGAATCTCGCTCAGGAAAAAGTGGATGTAATTATCTAAACGTATTTAAACGACTGTATACCTAAATTGGGTTGCGGGCCGATAATTTCAAGCTCAAAAGGCAAATCAGACACGTTAAGCAACTCTATACAGGTGCTCTTTGTGGTGGCGTTTTTAGCGTCACTCTTTGTGTGATTAAGAGCCAGCGTCACTCGGCTTTGCTGATAGCAGTATTGATGTAACTGATATTCGGTGTCGTTAAAGTGGGCGATATCTTCAAAAGGCTGCCAATGCACGGCGTTTAAGTTATTTGCAATACCACCGCCATGGGCTTTTAGTACGGCTTCTTTGATGGTCCATAACTGCAAAAAACGGTCTGAATTGTCTGTTTGGCTAAGCCTGATTTGCTCATCGGTGGCAAAATAACGCCGTGCTAAACGCTGTATTTGTGCGCTGGATAACCGGCGGCTTTCTACGTCGATGCCTAATGGCCCTTGGTTACCAAATGCCAGCGCTAATAGGCTGCCGCTGTGGCTGATATTAAAGTGCCAATCAGGCTCCAAAAGCTGCGGCTTGCCTTTGCTATCAACATGAATATGCACCAGCTCGGGAGCTTGCTGTAAAGCGAGGGCCAATAATTGGCGTGATAAGTAGCGACCTAATAAAAAGAGCTTCGCTTGCTGAGCATGCTGCATGTTGCTGAGGCGAGCTTGCTCTGGCCCCGAGAGCAGGCACTGCGCATTCATGGGTAAAATAAGGTGATTAGCATCACATATTAGGGCGCGGGTAAAAATAACCTTGTTTTTACTCATATTATTTTTGCAAACTCCCTATGTTCTGCTCTACTATATTTCTTTTCGGATGCCATTATTCTCATTAATCACTACTCTTATTAACACCCATTTTCACTTACCGTTGGTTGCCATTATTCTTATGAAAAAGGTAATTCTTCTTAGCAGTTTACTGGTGCTTGCCGGCTGCAGTAGCACAACGCAAGAGTCAGGTAAAAAAAAGGCTGGTAAACAGCCGGTTTCTTCCCTGACTTACAGCGTTAGCAAAGGCTCCATCAAATCTAAATCTAGGCTAAATTCTGTGCATAGCTTGCAGCAGGCTTATCAACGCTGGCGTGGTGTGCCCTATCGCTTTGGTGGTACGGATGGCGATGGAATGGATTGCTCTGCGTTCACTCAAACTATGTATCAAGAAGTATATGATATGTCTCTGCCGCGTAGTACTTACGAACAGGTTGAGGTAGGTCGTCCCATCGCTAAAGATGAACTACAACCGGGTGATGTTGTCTTTTTTCGCACCGGCCGCTCTAGTCGCCATAACGGCGTGTATGTTGGAGACGGTAAGTTTGCTCATGCCTCATCTAGCGTCGGCGTCACTATTTCTCGCCTAGATAACGTCTATTGGCGCAGCCGCTACTGGCAAGCTCGCCGGATGATTGATGACTGAAAGTAGAGCTGAAAGCCGTCAGCTGTAAGCGATCAGCTAAAGAAAAACCCTACCACCATACACTGTCTTTCTCCGTCTTACCGGGCTCGCCCCGGTATCTTGTACTTAGCTAAAAGCAGTCCAATACTCTTCGCCATAAAATATGGCTCCTACAAAACCGAGCACTCTTCTGACAGCTGAAAGCTTATCGCTGACCGCTGTATCTTAATCCCCTTGAAAGCGATTTAAATCGCTCATCACCTGCAGTAATAAAGACAATTCAGGGCTGTCGTCAGACTCCTGACTATAATCTTTAGCCCGCAATAATTGCATGTCACCGCGGCGGTTAAACAAGGTGATATCTTGGCGCTGATAAATCGCATATTCATCTTCGTCGGAAGCGAGCCGCCAGCGTTCAACATCTGCTTTAAATAATGACTGCCCAGTGCTGTAACTACGCGACGGGTTTTTTACGCCTAACGCTTGGCGCATCAAGGTTGGAACCAAATCCAGCTGGCTGGTGGGATGATCAAAATGTGCCGGTTGCAACTGACCTGGCCAGCTAATAACCAAGGGTACCTTTAGCTGAGCCGGAGAGTAAGCATTGCCGAACCCCCACGTATTGTTGTCGTTATCGTTAAACTCCATGCCATGACCAGAGGTAACAATGATCAACGTGCTGCGCTCATTGGCTGGATGCTTAAGTGACAATAAATTACCCAGTAAGCGGTCGGTATAAAATACCGAATTACGATAGCTGTTGAACAGCGCGTCTCGCTGCTCATTTTGATAAGACTGTGCGGGGTTCAACTGCTTAATAGCAGGCTGAAAAGGCCCCTCAGCATGTTCGGGTAAGTCCAAGGAATTAAGTGCATCTAAGTAGACAAATGAGAACCAAGGGCGCTCGTCATTTTGTTCTGCCTGCCAAAGGCTAAAGTCGGCCACTGCTTGACGGTCCCCAGCAGAGCCGCCGGGAGCTTCGGTAAAAGAGCGATGGCGTAAGCTTGAAAAAATCGCTTTATTATACAATCGCTTATCTAGCCCACCGCTAGCGAATAGGCCAAATCGGTAATCTTGGCGTTGTAATTCATCAATGAGCACTGGCGCCATGCTTTCTTGCTCAACGTCGCGCTGATAGCGGCTTGGCAAACTATAAAATAGGCTGAATAGCGCCGACTCCGTCTGATTACCCGCACTTAAATGATCGTTAAAGCGTACGTGTCGATTCGCAAAACGATTCAGGTTTGGCATGGTAATGGCGTCTAGCTGATCGGCCCGCAGGCCATCGGCTACCACCAGCAAGATATTGGGAGCCATATCCGGTGCACTGACCGTTAATGGGCGCAGCGGATAATTCATTTTACGTGTGGGCTGTTCGGCAACTTGCTGAGAGAGTTGTCGATACTGATCTTCGTCCAACCAGCCCTGCTTTATAAGGAAGCTTTTCGCCGTCATGGGGTAAGAGAGCGGAAAGTTGGCTTTTTGCTCAGTAATCGGCGCATATACCAGCGCATCAGCCCAAATATGCATGCTATGAGTCAGAAAAAAGCACACCAGTAGCGGCAGAGATAAGGGTAGGGTCAAAGAGCGTCGGCGACGCTGACTCCAGCGCCATAACCAAGACGCGAGCCATAGTTCAAACAAAAATAGCAGCGGCACCCATACAAATAACCACCCCCAACCCGAAGCTTCTTCGGTTTGTGCTTGCTCTAACAGCAAGCGCCAGACGGTGGGATTAAGGTGGAATTTGAATAAGCTAAATACTTGGGTGTCGACCAATAGCAGCGTGAGAGCCGCCGTGGCAATAGTTGCTCCCATTAGCTGTACAGCACGCACCTTGGGAAACAAAAACGTCAGCGGAAAAAGCGTGAGTAAGTAGGTGAAAAAGGTAAGAAAAGCAAAGTGCCCGGCCCAGCTGACCAGCATATACAACACGCCCATGAGCGTATCGGGCCAGCCCGCGATCAGCAAATAGCGGCTTGATACTGCCATGGCAAGCAGCACATTGACAAACACCAGCCAATGTCCCCAGCCGATGAGGCGGGAAACATTGTCGCGATAAAGGTTACCAGTTTCGAGCATAGTTCAGCATGATTCAACTATTTGGGTTAACACTCATGACGGCACATCGCCATGCAAAGTGTTTAACAGTAAAAAGGCGCTCAGTGAGCCCCTTTCTGCGTATCCACCGAGGAGGTAAGCACTTGTGCAAACTTGTCGGCAATGGCCTTACGCTGTCCCGGTGCTATCTGATGATTAATAATGTGGGTCGCTAAGTTTCCCAGTACCATTAAACGCAGATCGGCAGGAGCACGTTGCTTATCCATTACCGCTTCTAGGTCGCTTAACAGCGTATCAAATTCTTTCTCGTACTTCGAAATAACAGGCATAGGCGTTCAATCATGTATCTTAATAACAGGACGGCTATAATACCCCACCCCTTCTGGCAACTCTACGGCAATCTGTTATGAGCTTGGATATCGAACACATCATAGTACATTCTCTGTTTCTCGATGAGCAGGGGCAGACTCAACTGGTTACGCGAGAGCAAGAGCTGGATACCGGACCAGCAGTTAATCACCTGATGAGCGAATTACATCACATTTACAACACCAAGGCGGGCAAAGTATTTGGCTACTTTAGCGAAGAAGATACCGGTTTTCGTGACTTGGTACGCCGAGCAGAAGACGAAAGTTTAAGCTTCGCGGCTTTTAGCCATCAAGCGTCACAGCGATTGCTGGACGAACTCAACCGATTGGAGATGAGCGAGCCCGGCGTACTGTTATTTGTGCGCTACCAATGGCTGGGAGCTCACTACTTACTTATCGCTCTGATAGACAATAAAGACAGCGTGACCGTGACCGATAAGCTGGATGTTAGCCATGCGAGTTATTTAGACTTGGGCAAGATGCAGCTGGCGGCACGGCTAGATTTAACCGAGTTACAAACTCGTCCCGACTCACGCCGTTACTTCTCCTTTATTAAGGGACGTGCTGGACGCAAAGTATCCGATTTTTTCTTAAACTTTCTGTCTTGTGTCGAAGGCATGGACCCTAAGGTGCAAAGCCAAGGACTATTAAAGGCGGTGGATGAGTTTTGTGAAACCCGTCAATTAAGTAAAGAAGAAAAACAAGACAGTAAGGCGCTGGTCAACAAATATTGTCGCGAGCAGCTTAAAGAAGGGGAAGAGCTGGAGTTGCGTGAGCTATCCGCCGAGCTGGGCACCGATAACGACTTGGACTTTTATCAATTTGTGAGTGAAGAATATCAGCTAGAAGATAAATTTCCGGTCGACCGCTCAGCCCTTAAAGGGCTCACCAAGTACGTGGGCTCCGGCGGTGGCTTAACTATCAGCTTCGATCAAAAGCTGCTAGGCGAGCGCATTCAGTACGACGAAAATACCGACACCTTAGTCATTAAAGGCCTACCGCCTAACCTAAAGTCGCAACTGCTTAAGTAAGGCTAAGGGCTAAAGAGTTTTTGCCACGGAATCCACAGAATCAACGGAAAAATTAAGCCGAGATAAGATTGAAAAGGGATTTTATTGGTAAGAGCTAAAACCTATGCAAAAAGTGATAGGCGAAAAAGAGCGGGATATGTTGCTTGCTTGATGCCTTTTCTTACCGCTCAAGCTGTAAAAAACACCGAACCCTTTTGGTTTCGGTGTTTTTACGTATGGCGTATGGCGTAGCGCTTTATCTTAAGATCGGATCAAATGATCAAAGGCACTGAGAGCGGCGGTGGCACCGGCACCCATGGCTATAATAATTTGCTTATGGGGTACTGTAGTGGCATCACCGGCGGCAAATACGCCGGGCAGTGAGGTAGCGCCTTTGGCATCGATGATCACCTCACCAAAGCGAGTTAGCTCAATCGCTGAGCCTTGTAAAAACTCGGTGTTTGGCACTAAACCAATTTGCACGAAGACTCCTGCTACGGCTAAGTGCTGCGTTTCACCACTTTTACGATCTATATAGTGCATGCCACTGACTTTTTGGCCGTCACCCACCACGTCCGTGGTTTGTGCACTGCTAATAATCTCGATATTAGGCATCGAGCGGGCTTTACGCTGCAATATCTCATCGGCACGCAAGGTATCGGCAAACTCCAACACGGTAACGTGCTCTACTAAACCGGCTAAATCAATGGCCGCTTCAATGCCCGAGTTACCGCCGCCGACCACAGCCACGCGCTTACCTTTAAAGAAAGGGCCGTCGCAATGTGGGCAATAAGCCACGCCTTTATTACGGTATTCCACTTCACCGGGCACGTTCAGCTCACGCCAGCGGGCACCGGTGGCCAAAATAATGGCTCGGCTTTTTAGTGTCGCTCCATTGGCAAGCGGCACCTCTAGTAAGTACGGTTGTGCTGCATCGCTAGCACGTTGCTGAATGCCGGCTGCGCGCTGTGCGGTAATAATATCGACACCATACTCTTTAACATGCAGCTCTAGGCTGGCTGCTAATTTAGGGCCTTCGGTGTAAGGCACAGAAATAAAGTTTTCGATGCCCACCGTATCGATCACCTGCCCACCAAAACGCTCGGCGAGTAGACCGGTACGAATGCCTTTACGTGCCGCATAAATAGCGGCCGCAGCACCCGCAGGGCCACCGCCCACTACTAATACATCGTAAGGGTCGTTTTCATCTAGGTTGGCTGCTTGGCGCTCTGCGGCACCGGTATCAATTTTGGTGACGATTTCTTCTAAGCTCATACGGCCTTGGCTAAAATGCTCGCCATTTAAATACACAGCAGGCACCGCCATAATATGGCGTCGTTCTACCTCTTCTTGAAACAGTGCACCGTCAATCATCACATGAGTGATGTTGGGATTAAGGGTCGCCATCAAATTAAGTGCTTGCACGACATCGGGGCAATTTTGGCACGACAAAGATATATATGTCTCGAAATGAAACTCGCCTTTAAGGTTGCGAATTTGCTGCTGTAGCTCAGCACTCACTTTAGAAGGGTGTCCGCCAGCTTGCAGTAACGCCAATACTAACGAGGTAAATTCATGGCCCATAGGAATGCCAGCAAAGCTTACCCGTGGCGCTTGGCCTACGGGCGCTATGCTCATGCTGGGTGAGCGTAGCGCAGGTACTTCTTTTAGGTTAATGCGGGTAGACAGCTGGCTGATTTCTGTCGCCAACTCTCTTAATTCGGTCGTTTTTGCTGTTTGATCTGAGTGGTCGCTCAAGGACACGCTGATCTCGATGGGCGAGACGATGTTCTGTAAGTAAGCATCCAATTGTTTTTTGAGGTTAGCATCTAACATAGCGGTGTCCTGTGCTGAAGGTAAGAGGACTCGGCTGGCGGTCTTGGCCAGCCGAGCAAACGTTAGGGAGTAATTAAGTCGGTCTTAGATTTTGCCTACCAGATCCAGTGAGGGAGCGAGAGTGGCTTCACCTTCTTGCCATTTAGCGGGGCACACTTCACCTGGATGCGCAGCAACATACTGGGCAGCTTTGAGCTTGCGCAGTAAGTCAGCTGCGTTACGGCCAATCCCTTCAGCAGTGACTTCAACCGCCTGAATAATGCCTTGTGGGTCAATAATAAAGGTGGCTCGGTCCGCCAGGCCTTGGCCTTCACGCATCACACCAAAGTTATTGGTAATAGTGCCGGTTTGGTCGCCCACCATGTAGTACTGAATTTTACCAATAGTGTCTGAACTGTCGTGCCACGCCTTGTGAGTAAAGTGGGTGTCGGTTGATACCGAGAACACTTCTACGCCCATTTGTTGCAGCTCGGCGTAATGGTCGGCCACGTCACCCAGTTCGGTGGGGCATACAAACGTAAAGTCCGCAGGATAGAAGAAGACCACCGACCACTTACCTTTAAGGCTTGCCTCAGTGACTTCAACAAAGTGTCCCTGATGAAAGGCCTGAGCGGTAAAAGGTTTAATTTCAGTGTTAATAGCAACAGTCATGTTAGTTCCTTAATGTGTTAGATAGGTGTTGTGCTGTGAACGGTTATCATCATAAAGGCTGACATTGGCTAAGTTAATTCGTTGTTTTCTATCTTGGTGATAGGCCGTGACTATCAATCTGGTTTTGTTAAAGGTTGGAGAGTGGCTATACAGAGAGAAAGTAGGCTGAAATGGTAAAGCAACGACAAACCGTGATGCTGCTCTAAAGAAGAGGCTGGCTTGGGAATTATTTTGCGATCGCAAAATAATATAGATAGAAATCTAACACGACTGCTATGACAGGCTCAGCTGTAAATATAGCGACTACTAATATCAAGATAATCAAAAGTTAAACGTGAGAGTTAACTTTAGGTTTGCGACATTCAATGTACTTAAATAACGTAATTATATTACATTATTTTTTCTGTAATGTGGCTGGCTGTTAGATGGGGCCAGTGTTGGCAAGGGTTTGGGCCATTATGCTTTAGTTTCAAGTATTGTCTGTTATGTGACCTATGTTATATTTTTGTAAAGATACTACTTGATCTTATGTCGTTTATTGCGCAGATTAAGAGTCGTAACGCAACGCAAAATAAACGGGAACGTTATATAACGTAGGCCAGACAGTTAGACACTGGCGCACAAAAAATAGACATGGTTGCGGAGCACATTAATCAAGGTCACTGCACACAACAAGTAGTTACACTCGATGTATTGTTGTGACAGGGAAGTACAAGGTCCAGCTAGGGGCCTCACTCGACAGAATAGAAGGACGGACACCATGCCATACGCAAGCGAAATAGATACTCTGGCCTCTTTGATCAAGAAAAATCCGACTTGGAGCGCCATTAAACCGGAGCATGCAGCCCGTATGCGTGTCCAGAACAAGTTTAAGACCGGATTGGATATTGCCAAGTACACGGCAAAAATCATGCGTGAAGACATGGCCAATTACGACTTAGATACGTCTCAGTACACCCAGTCTTTGGGCTGCTGGCATGGTTTTATCGGCCAACAGAAGATGATTTCTATTAAGAAGCATTTTAACAGCACCAAGCGTCGCTACCTTTACTTGTCTGGTTGGATGGTTGCCGCTTTACGTTCGCAGTTTGGTCCTTTGCCCGATCAGTCAATGCATGAAAAGACTGCGGTATCTAGCCTGATTGCCGAGCTTTACACCTTTTTACGTCAGGCAGACTCTTGGGAGCTAAATCATTTGTTCCGTGACCTAGAAGCGGCCGAAAAAGCCGATGATCAGGTTAAAGTAAAAGAGCTTATCCAAAAAATTGATAATCACGAAACCCATGTGGTGCCTATTATTGCCGATATTGATGCCGGCTTTGGTAACGATGAAGCCACGTACTTGCTCGCCAAGCAAATGATTGAAGCGGGCGCATGCTGTATTCAGATTGAAAACCAAGTATCAGACGAGAAACAGTGTGGCCACCAAGACGGTAAAGTCACGGTTCCCCATGCAGACTTTTTATCTAAAATTAATGCGGTACGACTGGCGTTTTTAGAGCTTGGCGTAGATGACGGCGTTATTGTGGCGCGTACCGACTCATTAGGTGCCGGCTTAACTAAGCAATTTGCGGTGACCAATGAGCCGGGTGACTTGGGCGACCAATACAACAGCTTTATTGATGGCGACGAGATTAACTCGGCAGATGATATTAACAACGGTGACGTGGTTATTAAGCAAGACGGCAAGCTGATTAAGCCAAAGCGCCTTGCATCTGGCTTGTTTCAATTTAAAGAAGGTTCGGGTGAAGATCGCGTAGTAATGGATTGTATCGCCAGCTTACAACACGGGGCCGATTTATTGTGGATTGAAACCGAGAAGCCACACGTAGGGCAGATTGCCGCCATGGTGAATCGTATCCGTGAAGTGGTTCCTAACGCTAAGCTGGTGTACAACAACAGCCCCTCGTTTAACTGGACGCTTAACTTCCGTCAGCAGGTATATGACGCCTGGGCTACAGAAGGCAAGGATCTGGCCGGATATGATCGCGACAAGCTGATGAGCGCCGATTATGACCAGACCGAACTAGGTAAACTGGCAGATCAATGGACGGCTAATTTCCAGCGTGATTCGGCGCGAGAAGCGGGTATCTTCCATCACTTGATTACCTTACCAACCTATCACACGGCCGCTTTGTCTACCGATAACTTGGCTAAAGGTTACTTTGGTGAAGAGGGTATGCTGGCCTATGTGGCGGGTGTGCAGCGTAAAGAAATTCGCCAAGGTATTGCTACGGTTAAGCACCAAGATATGGCGGGTTCTAACATTGGTGATGATCATAAGGAATTCTTTGCCGGTGAAGCAGCCCTTAAAGCCGGAGGTAAAGACAACACCATGGGCCAGTTTGAGAATATTTAATGACCAAAAAATAACATGATGAGTACATCATCAGTGATTATCCTTTAGTTGTTGGCAGCCCCTTGGGCTGCCTTTTTTTTTAACGCAGTGAGGAGTTAGGAGTAATACCAATTACATTAAACAATCGATCTATTTGATTGTCATATCAGGCCCGAACAAAGGGCCCGCTCCACCGACCCGCTGCAAGCACATCCACGCAGATCATGAATGTGTGTTTTGGTTTAGTTTAGTTTAGTTTGGCGCTTGGTTCTGGGCGCAGCGCGCTATGTTTACTTCAGCAAGCACAAACTTCGTTAACTCGGGATAAAAGCCCAGAAAGGCGTGCTCCATATCTCGGTAGTGCGCTTGCACTATTGGGGCGCAGTGGGGGAGGGGCGTGGGGCGACGAAAACGATGGTCGATACGCGAGATCGCCAAGTTAATGCCGTCTATCGTTTGATAGCTTGCCAGCAGCTGATACTGCTGCATGCGAGAAACTAGCGTCACCATGGCGGGGGGCCAGTGTGCACCGGGTAGTAATTGTGCGTGGGCGTGATCAATAAAGTCGGTTAGCGGCTGATCATGATAGCGGGACCAATGCAGCGCCAAAAAATGATCGAACATCATGTCCATAATAATACCGCCATAACGACGATAAGGGCTGGGTAAGGCGCGGACTTGGCCTAAATGCAGGGGATGAGCATCAGTAAAGGTGTCGATGCGCCGGTGCAGCTAAACACCCATCTGCAAGTTTGCGGGTAACTGTGAGTCTATGTTGCCCTTAACATACTCGCCTAATAGTGCACCTGCCAGGCTTGTTTGGCTAAGTTGTGCCAGATGCAGGTGCGCCAGATAATTCATCGTGCCGACAGATCGTCGCCGTCGTCTTGGGTAGCGGCTAAGTCGAGGTCATCGAGGTCAAGCTCGTCATCGGGCTGTTCGGCCAGCTGCGCGTCCAACACTTCCAGCAGATGAATAGCCACTGTTACAAAATCACTATCGGTAACAATGCCCACTAACTTGCCTTTGTCGATGACAGGCAGGCAGCCGTATTTGTGCTTTTGCAAATACAGTGCCGCTTCACGAACGCCGGCCTTAGGGCTGACGGTGGTTACATCTTGCACCATCACCTCAGATAACAAGTGCTGCTGCAAGAAGGCGCCATTATGATCTTTTTCTAGACTCGACTCTTGGGCTGCTAAAATGTCGCGCTGACTAACGAGCCCTACTAGAGTATCTTCTGCCAATACGGGGAGGTGGCGAATATGGTGGCGCTGCATCAGAATGCGCGCTTCGCCTAAGGTGGCACTGGGTGATAAACCAATGACGTCACGGGTCATAATTTCAGAGACGATGGCTGGCATAGAGTATTCCCCTCTTTTTATATCAAGATAGCTTAATCGCCGTGCCTTGTATGATGATGGCGGCGATTAATTCCTCATTCGTCAAACACTTGTTATATCGACCTTACGCTATATCTTAATAATATGCATTATGCCTTAGTACAGCGAATTGCCTTGATCCTGTCGGTCGGCCTCACTAGACTAGCGCCCGTTATTACAAGAGGTTGTGTATGCTGGTCCGCGATTTTTCTTTTGAACTTCCCAATGAACTGATAGCCCGTCACCCCATGCCGGAACGCGGTGCAAGCCGCCTGTTACAGCTAGATGGTAACAGTGGTGAAATTAGTCACGGTCATTTCCATCAGGTGTTGGATCGGGTCAATCCCGGTGACTTGCTGGTTTTCAATAATACGCGGGTGATCCCAGCCCGACTATTTGGCCGTAAAGCCAGCGGTGGCAAGCTGGAAGTGCTGATAGAGCGCGTGCTGGACGATAAGCGAGTGCTAGCACATGTGCGAGCGTCTAAAGCGCCTAAACCTGGCACCGCCCTGATATTGGATCCCGACGTGCAGGCCACTATGCTTGCCCGCCACGACGCCTTGTTTGAAATTGAATTTCACGATGACAATCGCACCGTGCTCGAAATTCTAGAAGCCGTTGGGCATATGCCATTGCCGCCTTACATCGACCGACCGGATACCGAGGCCGATAAAGAGCGTTATCAAACCGTGTATAATGAAAAACCCGGTGCGGTTGCCGCACCCACTGCCGGCCTGCACTTTGACCAACCTTTGTTAGATGCGTTAGTGGCCAAAGGCGCCGAGCTGGCGTTTGTGACGTTGCACGTAGGTGCAGGTACCTTTCAGCCAGTGCGAGTTGATAATGTACTTGAGCATAAAATGCACTCCGAATATATAGAGGTACCGAGCGATGTGGTGGCCAAAATTGCAGCCACTAAAGCGCGCGGTGGGCGAATTATTGCCGTAGGAACCACTTCGGTGCGCTCGCTTGAAAGCGCCGCACAGGCGGCCTTGGCTAACAATACGCCGCTGGTGCCTTTTTACGGTGATACCGATATTTTTATCTATCCCGGATATCGCTTTCAGCTAGTGGATGTCATGATCACCAACTTTCACCTGCCCGAGTCGACACTAATCATGCTGGTGAGTGCGTTTTGCGGTTATGATCATATTAAAGAGGCGTATCGACAAGCCGTTAGTGAGCGCTATCGCTTCTTCAGCTACGGCGACGCTATGTTTCTGACTAAACAACAGGGACTTGGGACTGGGGAATAGGGACTGACTAATCCCAACTCCCTAATCCCCAGTGCCCAATCCCGGAAATGAAGGTCAGACTGTTTCTCTGGCCGTAAGAGGTAACACATGAAATTTGATCTACATACTACCGATGGTTTGGCTCGACGTGGCCGCCTAACGTTTGATCGTGGCGTTGTTGATACCCCGGCCTTTATGCCTGTAGGCACTTATGGCACCGTAAAAGGCATGACCCCTGAAGAAGTGGCCGACACCGGTGCACAAATTCTGCTGGGTAACACCTTCCACCTTTGGGTACGCCCAGGCCAAGAAGTAATGAAGCTGCACGGCGACTTGCATGACTTCATGAACTGGCAGGGACCTATTTTAACCGACTCTGGTGGTTTTCAGGTGTTTAGCCTTGGCGATATTCGTAAGATCACCGAAGAAGGCGTGTATTTCCGCAACCCGGTTAACGGCGACAAGATTTTCTTATCCCCTGAAGTGTCGATGGAAATTCAGTATGACCTCGGCTCTGATGTGGTGATGATCATGGACGAATGTACGCCGTATCCTGCCACGTGGGAAGAAGCGAAAAAGTCTATGGAAATGTCACTGCGCTGGGCCAAACGCTCGCGAGATCACTTTGACAAACAAGGTAATAAAAATGCTTTGTTTGGTATAATTCAAGGTGGTATGTACGAAGATTTGCGTGATGTGTCTTTGACCGGCTTACTGGATATTGGTTTCGACGGCTACGCCATTGGCGGATTAGCTGTGGGTGAACCTAAACCCGAAATGCACAAAATATTGGAGCATATCTGCCCACAAATACCGGCCGATAAGCCTCGTTATTTAATGGGAGTAGGCAAACCAGAAGATTTAGTAGAAGGTGTACGCCGCGGTATCGATATGTTCGACTGTGTGATGCCGACCCGAAACGCCCGTAATGGTCATTTGTTTACCACAGATGGTGTGGTAAAAATTCGTAATGCCAAGCATAAGACGGATACCGGCCCGCTAGATACCGAGTGCGATTGCTACACTTGTAAAAATTATTCTCGCTCTTATTTGCACCATTTAGACAAGTGTAACGAGATTTTGGGGTCGCGTTTAAACACCGTTCACAACTTGCGTTACTACCAACGAGTAATGGAAGGTTTACGTACAGCCATAGAGCAGGGTAAATTAGACACCTTTGTTGCTGAGTTTTATGAGCGACTAGGTAAGCCTGTTCCAACCGTTGGGCAGCAGGTAGTAGCAAACGACCAGTAGTATTAGCAGCAAAACACTCTGAAAAGGGCATGGCGGTTGCCATCCCTTTTCTTTTTAAGTACAAGTTTATTAATCGCTTTAATCATCAATGAGGAACTAAAAATAATGAATTTTATCTCTAACGCTCATGCTCAAGGTGGTGCCGCCGGTGGTGGTATGGAAATGATCATCATGCTGGCTGTATTTGGCCTTATTTTCTACTTCATGATTTTCCGCCCTCAGTCTAAGCGAGTAAAAGCGCAGAAGAACCTGATGGCTTCTTTGAGCAAAGGCGACGAAGTGCTAACTAACGGTGGCTTGGTCGGTAAAATTGCTAAAATTACCGGTGACAACGATTACGTGGTACTGAGCTTGAGCGAACAAAGCCAAGTAACCATTAAAAAGGACTTCATTACAGCGGTTCTTCCCAAGGGTTCAATTCAGTCCCTTTAATTCCTTATCGAGGAGCACAGCGTGTTAAATCGATATCCGCTGTGGAAATACTTGATGGTGATCGCCGTGATCACCATCAGTTTTCTATATGCAGCACCCAATTTATTTGGTGAAGATCCTGCGTTGCAGGTGTCAGGCTCTCGTGGAACCGAAGTCACCACTGCGGTATTAGCCAAAACACAGCAGCGTTTGCAAGCAGCCGGCATAGAGATAAAAAGTGCCGTTTTAGAAGATAACCAGTTATTGGTTCGCTTTCGTGATACCGACGATCAGCTCAAGGGAAAAGAACTGGTTGATCAAGCGCTGGGCGATGATTACATCACCGCGCTTAACTTAGCACCAGCGACCCCACATTGGTTAGAAGCCATAGGTGCAGGCCCGCTGAAATTAGGCCTCGATTTACGAGGTGGCGTACACTTTCTCATGGAAGTGGACATGGATGAGGCCCTAAGCCGAGTTCAAGAACAAAGAATACAAGATTTTCGTACCGACCTACGTGAGCAGCGCCTGCGCTACTCGGGCGTGTTAACGAAAGATGACGGGACCTTAGTGGTGTTCCGTGACGCGGATACCCGTGATCAAGCGCTGAGTTTTTTGCGTGGCCGTTATCCGGGGCTGATGCTTTCTGAACGTGACAGCGGCGATAATTTTGGTCTGTTTGCCGTAATGAGTGAACAGCGACTAAAAGAAGTAAAAGAATACGCACTGCAGCAAAATATCACTATTATTCGTAACCGAGTGAATGAGCTTGGCGTGGCTGAGCCGCTGGTACAGCGTCAAGGTGCCGAGCGCATAGTGGTACAGCTGCCGGGTATTCAAGATACGGCGCGTGCCAAAGAAATTTTAGGTGCCACAGCGACTCTTGAGTTTCGTCTAGTTGATGAAAAAGCCGACGTAGCCGCTGCTAATGCGGGTCGAGTCCCGCCGAATAGCGAATTAATGCGCGACCGTAATGGTCGCCCAGTGGTGCTGCTCAAGCGCGTTATTTTGACCGGTGAGCATATAGTTGATGCTAGCTCTAGCATGGATGAGTTTAGCCGCCCCCAGGTTAATATCAGCCTAGATGCGCCCGGTGGTAGCCGCATGGCCGATTTTACCAAAGATAACGTAGGCCGCCCCATGGCGACTGTGTTTACCGAGTATAAAGCCGGTGATGAGCTAAACGAAGATGGTTCGCGTCAGTTCCTCAAGCAGCAAGAAGTCATTAACGTAGCCACCATTCAGTCACGCCTCGGCCGAAGCTTTCGTATTACTGGCATCGACTCAATGGCAGAAGCACAAAACCTTTCGTTGTTGCTGCGAGCTGGCGCCCTTATTGCGCCCATTCAAATTGTGGAAGAGCGCACTATCGGTCCCAGCCTAGGTAAGCAAAATATCGATAACGGCATAATGGCTATGTTATATGGCTTGTTAGCTGTGGTTGCCTTCATGGCGATTTACTATCGCAAGTTTGGTCTGGTGGCAAATGTTGCACTGCTGGCTAACTTGGTGATTATTATCGGTGTGATGTCGATGGTACCTGGTGCGACTATGACGCTGCCCGGTATTGCCGGTATTGTGTTAACCATAGGGATGTCGGTGGATGCCAACGTACTTATCTTCGAACGTATTCGTGAAGAAGTGCGAGACGGTCGGGGTGTACAACAGGCCATTCATGTGGGATACGAGAAAGCATTAGGCACCATTGCTGACTCCAATATTACCACCCTTATCACCGCTATTATCCTATTTGCCGTTGGCACCGGCCCGATTAAGGGCTTTGCCGTGACGCTAATAATAGGCATCTTGGCTTCTATGTTTACCGCTATTGTGGGAACACGAGCGCTGGTTAACTGGCTATGGGGCGGCAAACGTCTCAGCAAACTGTCGATATGAGGAAATAACATGTTTGAGATCCTCAAAACCCGAGCGCCCATTCGCTTTATGCACTACTCGAAAGCGGCTAGCGCTTTCTCGTTGCTGTTAATTACGTTGTGCTTTTTCACCCTCTTCACTAAAGGGCTGAACTGGGGGCTGGACTTCACCGGCGGTACCGTCGTTGAGGTCGCGTTCGAGCAATCGATCGATCTGGATGAAATACGCAACAACTTAGAGCAAGTGGGCTTAACGGGAGCCACGGTACAAAACTTTGGTACCAGCCGAGATGTACTGATACGTCTAGCCCCTCAAGAGGGTGTTAACGTTCAGCAGCAGGGTGATTCTGTGCTGGCTGCTATGAAGCAAGTTCAAAGCACTGTAGAAATGAAGCGGTTGGAGTTTGTTGGCCCGGCAATAGGTAAAGAGCTGGCCGAACAGGGTGGTTTAGCCATTTTGGTGGCGTTGCTTTGTATCATGATTTATGTGGGCATGCGTTTTGAGTGGCGTCTAGCATCTGGTGCCGTAATGTCACTGGCGCACGACGTCATTATTACCTTAGGCGTGTTCTCTTGGATCCAGATTGAAGTTGACCTCACCATAGTGGCGGCCTTATTGACGGTAGTCGGTTACTCACTTAATGACACCATAGTGGTATTTGACCGAGTGCGAGAAAACTTCCGTCGTGTGCGTAATACCAGCACCGCCGAGGTATTTAACGAGGCTATTACCGAAACCCTGAGTCGGACCTTGATTACCTCTGCGACTACGCTGGTAGTGGTCATCGCTTTGTTCATTAAGGGCGGAGCCTTGATCCACGGTTTTGCCACCGCGCTGTTATTGGGTATTGGCTTTGGTACCTACTCTTCTGTTTATATCGCCAGTGCTTGGGCGATGATGTTAGGGGTGCAGCGAGAGCATATGCTACCGCCACAGATAGAAAAAGAAGGGGCGGATCAAGAGCCGCTAGCTTAATATCAATGATACTTATAAGGGTCCTACGGGGCCCTTATTGTATAGGAATGCATTTGCGGCATGACAAATGACGCGCAGCTGCATAATATGAGTTAATAATAAGGCAAGTTCGGAGCCGTCTTGAACGAAAGATTATTGCTCGTCCCTTTAGTATTTCTTGGCAGTCTGCTTATTGGTTGCAGTTCATCCCGAGTAGTTACTCCTACTTTGGTGCTTCCTGTGCCTATGCAGGTGTCCTATGAAAGTGAGTTGGGCATTGCCCGACTAGGGCAAATGTTAAGTTCACCCGGGTTAACTCCCGAACAGCGTGCTGAATTGTTTTTTCAGCGCGGCGTTATTTTTGATCGTGTAGGCCTACGTGCCATGGCAAGGCTGGATTTTAATCGCGCCTTGCGAGAAAAACCGGACTTTGCCGATGCCTACAATCTCAATGGCGTTTACCTAACTCAAAACCAAGAATTTGCCGAAGCTTACGAGTCATTTGACTCGGCGCTAGAGCTGGCACCGGATTATGTGTATGCCAACTTAAACCGAGGCATAGCACTTTATTATGGTGGTCGCCCTCGACTAGCAGCACAAGATCTTAAAGTGTTCCTTGATGCCGAGCCCAACGATCCCTATCGGTTGTTGTTATGGTATTTGGCACTAGAACGCTTAGACCCTAAATTGGCCTTGATGACGCTACAACAATTTCAACAAAGCCACGGCAGCGATGAGTGGGTGTGGGATATTGTTAATGTCTATTTAGGCACTAAGAGCGAAGAGCAGCTATTAAACCGCATAGCCGAAGAAAGTACCGATAATCGACAACTGGCGGAACGTCTATGTGAAGCTTACTTTTATCTGGGCAAGCGTGCCCAGCAAAAGGGTGAGATTGATAAAGCCGAAGTCTATTTTAAGTTGTCATTGGCAACCAACATTTATGACTTTGTTGAACACCGCTACTCGTTGCTCGAACTGGATTTAATGGCACAAGAAAACGAGCTGACGCAGCCGTAAGCGCTCAGCTTTAAGCGGTAAGTTAAACAGAACCCCCGAACCTAAAGGTTTGAGGTTTTATTTTTCTGCCGTGATACCGGTACAGAATCTTCGTCATGTTGGGCCACGCCCCTATATCAGCATGACGGCTCCGGTATCGGCCTTTATGCACTAACATCCAAAAGCGAGAGCCTGACCTACGCTAGGAAGATAGCTAAAGAGTAAACTCCGTCTTTTGTTAGTTTTATGTCCATTCAACATTAAAAATTCAACACTCAACATTCCCGCGTAGCGGGCAAGCCAGCCGCAGTTGACTGTGATAGAATTTGCGCCTTAAGCACCCTTGGACTCGCACACATGCTTGAGCAAATACGAATCGTGTTGGTTAATACCTCACACACCGGCAATATCGGCTCTGCCGCTCGCGCCATGAAAACCATGGGCTTGGGCGAATTATGGCTGGTTGACCCCGTTAACCCCGTAGACGAACAGGCTCTTGCCTTATCTGCCGGCGCCAGAGACATTTTGGAACAATCCACTACCGTGGCTACCTTGGCCGAAGCGGTGGCCGATTGCGGCTTGGTCATTGGCGCTAGTGCCCGTTCTCGTACCTTGTCTTGGCCCATGCTGGACGCTCGAGAAGCGGGCGAGAAAGCCATTGCCGAAGCCCCCAAGCACAAAGTGGCACTGGTGTTTGGCCGTGAGCGTACCGGCTTGAGTAACGACGAATTACAGCTGTGTCATTTTCACGTGGCGATTCCAGCCAACCCAGACTACAGCTCGCTTAATTTAGCCATGGCCGTGCAAACCATCAGCTACGAAACTCGCATGGCGTGGCTTGCGCAACAGCAAGGCCCTCAGGCTGAGCAAGAGCAAGAGTATCCGCTATCGCAAGACCTAGAACGTTTTTATGCGCATCTAGAAGAAACGTTGCTAGAAACAGGCTTTATTATTAAGCCTCATCCTGGTCAGGTAATGACTAAGTTGCGCCGTTTATTTAATCGCGCTCGACCCGAAGATTATGAGCTCAATATCTTGCGTGGCATTCTTACTTCGATACAAAATCCCGGTCGAAAAAGTAACGATAATAGTTGAGTGTTTTAGTCGGACTTATAGTTGACTAAAACAGTCGGGTATGGCAACCTTATCTCATGTCTGGAAAGGGTTTAATTACATGAGACTGACATCGAAAGGGCGTTACGCAGTCACAGCCATGCTAGATGTGGCCTTATACGGCGACACCGGACCTGTGTCTCTTGCCAACATTTCTGAGCGGCAGGGAATCTCTCTGTCTTATCTCGAGCAACTGTTTGCCCGTTTGCGCAAACATGGGTTGGTGAGTAGTGTGCGCGGCCCCGGCGGCGGCTATCGGCTGGGGTTAGAGCAGGCGGATATTTCTGTCGGTGCCATTATTATTGCCGTTGACGAATCCGTTGATGCCACCAAGTGCCAAGGAAAGGGGGATTGCCAAAACGGCAGTCAGTGCCTGACTCACTCGCTTTGGTGTGCACTCAGTGATCGAATTAGTGACTTTCTTGAAGGTATTAGCTTAGCTGAGCTAGTGAGCCAGCAAGGTGCACGGCAAATGGCTGAGCAGAAAAACAGTAATGTAAGCCTGTTAACGCTGAACTAACCCAGCTAACAGCAAAAGAGCTTGAACATATTGTGTTTAATGTCGATGACAAGACTGCCGAACAGAGCAGCGATGTAATGGAGAATATAATGAAACTGCCCATTTATCTCGACTATGCGGCTACCTGCCCGGTAGACCCTCGCGTTGCCGAAAAGATGATGCAATGTCTAACCCCAGACGGTATTTTTGGTAACCCTGCTTCTCGCTCACACCGTTTCGGTTGGCAGGCAGAAGAGCTGGTTGATATTGCCCGCAATCAGATTGCCGACTTAATTAATGCCGACCCGCGTGAGATTGTGTTCACCTCTGGTGCTACCGAATCAGATAACCTTGCCATTAAAGGGATTGCCAATTTCTACGGTAAAAAAGGTAAGCACATTATTACCTCCAAAACCGAACATAAAGCGGTATTGGACCCATGTCGTCAGCTAGAGCGTGAAGGGTATGAAGTGACCTACCTTGAGCCTCAGCCCAGTGGCTTGTTTACCCTAGATCAAATTGAAAATGCCCTGCGTGAAGACACCATCTTGGTGAGTATCATGCACGTAAACAACGAAACCGGCGTTATTCAAGACGTTAAGGCTATTGGCGAGTTATGCCGCAGCCGCAAAATCATGTTCCATGTTGATGCAGCACAAAGTGCAGGCAAAATCGACATTGATGTTAAAGACATGAGTATCGACTTATTATCTTTGTCTGGTCATAAAATTTATGGTCCTAAAGGCATTGGCGTGTTGTATGTGTCTCGTAAACCCCGAGTGCGCTTAGAAGCTCAAATGCACGGCGGCGGACACGAGCGCGGTATGCGCTCAGGCACATTGCCGACCCACCAAATTGTGGGCATGGGCGAAGCATTCCGCATTGCTAAAGAAGAAATGCACGCCGAAGGTAAACAGATTCAGGCACTGCGCCAGCGTTTATATGATGGCGTTAAAGACATAGAAGAAGTCTATGTTAACGGTGATTTAGAGCAGCGTGTACCAGGCATTCTTAATATCAGCTTCGCCTATGTAGAAGGTGAGTCTCTGATAATGGCGCTAAAAGATTTAGCGGTATCGTCTGGTTCGGCTTGTACTTCTGCCAGCCTAGAGCCTTCTTATGTACTGCGGGCTTTGGGACTAAATGACGAATTAGCACACAGCTCTATTCGCTTCAGCATCGGGCGCTTTACCACCGAAGCACAAATTGACTACGCCATAAAATTGGTGAATGACGCTATCGGTCGTTTGCGCGACATGTCTCCATTGTGGGATATGTTCAAAGACGGAATAGACTTGGATCAAGTTGAATGGGCACACCACTAAGGTGTCTAAACCATTGAAACATGGGTGAGGAATACATCATGGCTTACAGCGAAAAAGTAATAGATCACTATGAAAACCCCCGTAACGTGGGCGCTTTCGACAAAAATGACCCTACCATTGCCACCGGCATGGTCGGTGCCCCGGCCTGTGGTGACGTAATGAAACTACAGCTGAAAATCAATGATGCAGGCATTATTGAAGACGCTAAGTTTAAAACCTACGGTTGTGGCTCTGCTATTGCGTCTAGCTCGCTCATTACTGAGTGGGTAAAAGGCAAAAACTTAGAAGAAGCGGCCAGTATCACTAATACCGATATTGCTGCAGAGTTAGCATTGCCACCGGTAAAAATTCATTGCTCCATTTTGGCAGAAGACGCCATTAAGGCCGCGATTGATGATTACAAGAAAAAGCAAGCCCTAGCGTAAACGGAGACACCATGGCGATCACCATTACCGATGCAGCTGCACACCGAGTGCAGACATTTCTGAACAACAGAGGCAAAGGCCTTGGCCTACGTTTGGGCGTGAAAACGTCCGGTTGCTCTGGCATGGCTTATGTACTTGAGTTCGTTGACGAACTGTCAGAAGGCGATCAAGTATTTGAGCATGGCGAGGTGAAGGTGATCGTCGATAGCAAAAGCTTGGTGTATTTAGACGGTACCGAACTCGATTTTGCCAAAGAAGGCTTGAACGAAGGCTTCAAATTCAACAACCCCAATACCAGTGGGGAATGTGGTTGCGGCGAAAGCTTTAACGTTTAAGGAAGCAGCATGAACTATTTCGAGCTGTTTGGTTTAGCGCCAGCGTTTGCCCTTAATAGCCAAACACTGGCCGAAACCTATCGTGGGCTGCAAATGCAGTTTCACCCCGATAAGTTTGCCGCTCACCCCGAGCGAGAACGTCTTCAGGCGGTACAACGTTCCGCCCTTATCAATGATGCGTTTACGACACTTAAACATCCCCTAAGTCGCGCCGAATACTTGCTGTCTTTGCAAGGCGTTGAACTGCATGCCGAGCAAAAAACACTCAAAGATCCCGTGTTCTTGATGCAGCAAATGGAATGGCGCGAACAGCTGTCCGACATTAATGACGCCCAAGATGTGTTTGCTGCCATGATGGCCTTCGAGCAAGAACTGCAGCAGGCTACGGCTGAATACTATGCAGAGCTTGCACGGCAGTTGAGCGCGGCCCAATGGCAAGACGCCGCCGACACGGTACGTAAACTTAAATTTATGACTAAGCTGCAGACCGAACTCGAACGTTTGGAAGATGCGCAGCAGGAATTCTAACCCTAATGGCATTATTACAAATTTCTGAACCGGGCCTAAGTGCGGCTCCTCATGAGCACAAGTGGGCGGTGGGCATAGACTTAGGCACCACCAATTCTTTGGTCGCGGTGGTACGCAGTGCGACCCCCGAAACCCTAGTAGACGACCAGGGCCGCGATCTGCTGCCCTCCGTTGTACACTATAACCAAGATGGGCTGCGCGTGGGCCATGACGCGAAACGCGAAGCCGACCAAGATCCGCAATATACTATCTCGTCAGTTAAGCGACTGATGGGCAAAGCGCTGGCCGACATACCTCGCCATCGTTTTCCTTATATTTTTCGCGATACCAATAACGGCATTATAGAGTTAGACACTCCCCAAGGGCCGGTAAATCCGGTACAAGTGTCGGCCGAAATTTTAAAAGCGCTGAGCGAGCGTGCCGAACGCAGCCTAGGTAACCCGATACAAGGTGCCGTGATCACGGTGCCTGCTTATTTTGATGATGCCCAGCGCCAAGGCACCAAAGACGCGGCGCAGCTGGCGGGTTTAGAGGTGTTACGTCTATTAAACGAGCCCACTGCTGCCGCTATTGCCTATGGACTAGACTCGGGTCAAGAGGGCGTCATTGCGGTCTTCGATTTGGGCGGCGGCACCTTCGATATTTCTGTATTGCGTTTAAATCGCGGTGTATTTGAAGTGCTGGCAACCGGTGGTGATTCGGCATTGGGTGGTGATGACTTTGATCATGCCCTCGCAGATTGGATTCAACAGCAAGCCAAACTCACCGAGCTTAGTCCCACCCAGCAACGCAACCTATTGGATGTGGCCTGTAGCGCTAAGCAAGCGTTGACCGACAATTCATCCGTCGACATTAGCTGGCAAGACTGGCAGGGCAGTTTAAGTCGTGACGATTTTGAAGCGCTTATTCTCCCTTGGGTAAATAAAACCTTGATGGCTTGTCGACGCGCGCTAAAAGACGCCGGCGTAACGGCCGCTGAGGTGCAAGAGGTGGTGATGGTAGGTGGCTCAACGCGTGTACCATTGGTGCGTCAGCGTGTGGGTGATTTTTTTGCCGCCGAGCCATTAACTAGCCTAGATCCCGATAAAGTTGTGGCCATTGGTGCCGCTATTCAAGCCGATGTGCTCATTGGCAACAAGCCCGACAGCGACATGCTGTTACTGGATGTGATCCCTTTATCATTGGGGCTTGAAACCATGGGTGGCTTGGTTGAAAAAGTAATCCCGCGCAACACCACCATACCGGTGGCGCGAGCGCAGGAATTTACCACCTTTAAAGACGGGCAAACAGCCATGGCCATTCATGTGGTGCAAGGCGAGCGTGAGCTGGTCTCGGATTGTCGTTCACTGGCCCGTTTTAATCTTACCGATATTCCGCCGATGGTGGCGGGGGCTGCGCATATTCGCGTAACCTTTCAGGTGGATGCCGATGGTTTATTGTCGGTTAGCGCCATGGAAAAATCCTCTGGCGTGCAAGCTGATATTGAGGTGAAGCCTTCTTATGGCTTAAATGAAGCTGATATTACGACCATGCTAAAAGCATCGTTTGAATATGCACAAGCAGACATTGACGCGCGCATGCTGGCCGAGCAAAAAGTGGAAGCGGCGCGAGTAATTGAAAATATCATTAGCGCGCTAACTGCCGACGGCGACCAGCTGCTTAACGATCAAGAACGTGCCAACATCATCGCGGTGGTTGAATCGCTGCAACACAGCGTCACAGGTGACGATGTAGCCGCCATTAAACTCGCCATAGAGCAAACAGACAAGCAAACGGCTGACTTTGCTGAGCGACGCATGGATGCTTCCATTCGTCGTGCTTTGGCCGGACAACGTGTAGATAAGGTGTAACGATGCCAAAGATTGTATTTTTGCCTCATCCCGAGCTATGCCCAGACGGTGCAGAGCTAGAAGCTAAATTGGGTGAAACTGTGTTGGATGTCGCCTTGCGTAATGGCATCGATATTGAGCACGCTTGTGAGAAGTCTTGCGCCTGTACTACCTGTCATATCGTGGTGCGTGAAGGTTTCGACTCCATGGAAGAAAGCTGCGAGTTAGAAGACGACATGCTTGATAAAGCCTGGGGGCTAGAGCCTGAGTCACGCCTTGGCTGCCAAGCTCGGGTGACCGACGAAAATTTGGTGGTCGAAATTCCAAAATATACCGTTAATATGGTATCGGAAAGACAGTAAACGAGAGAGGGTATATGAGCCTTAAATGGACAGACAGTCAGGATATAGCACTCGACTTATTAGAGGCCTATCCTGATACAGATCCGAAAACGGTGCGCTTTACCGATCTACATCAGTGGATTTGTGCTCTGGAAAATTTCGATGATGATCCCAAAGCGTCCAACGAGCAGGTTCTAGAAGCCGTTATCATGATCTGGATGGAAGAGTTCGACTAACAGCGCCGAACGCCCAGCACCAAGCGCCTAGCTAGAGACAAACCCCGAACCTGCCTAGGCTCGGGGTTTTGTTTTTTGTAGGGGGTGCTTGCTTGAACATTTCGCCGAAGGCGGAAATCTTTAAAACCTAAATACCAAACCTAACCGAAGGGAAAGCCGTAAGACGTCAGCTGTAAGCCAAAAGTTGAAAAATAAACGGAGCCCCGAAACCCACCCTGCCCAATAGGACCAACAGCTGCAGTGTTGGACTACAAAAATCGGTGTCTGTCTTTAACGTAAGGCTTACAGCGTTAGGCGTAAAGCGGTCAGCTGCCCGAAGGGCTTATGTTTTTGATGGTTTCATCACCTAGACGACTACTTTATGTCCAAACAGTTAAAAGGTGTACGCTTTTATACAAAAAGGGGTTGACGATTTTGGGCATGATGCGCATAATGCGCACCGTTCAGTAACGAAATGCATGCAGCAGAAGCTGTTTGTAACAGGAAATATTCTGTATTAATGTTACTGACACAGTGGCTATGTAGCTCAGTTGGTTAGAGCACATCACTCATAATGATGGGGTCGCAGGTTCGAATCCCGCCATAGCCACCACTTTTTAGCGGGAGTGGCGAAATTGGTAGACGCACTAGATTTAGGTTCTAGCGCCGCAAGGTGTGCGAGTTCAAGTCTCGCCTTCCGCACCATATTTAAGTGTTAAGCAGTAATTGCTTTACACTGTGATAAGTGAAATATAATTGGGGTATCGCCAAGCGGTAAGGCAGCGGGTTTTGATCTCGCCATCCCCAGGTTCGAATCCTGGTACCCCAGCCATATTTAGAATGTTGGCTGATATAGTAAAGCAGGTTTTAGTCTTGGCAGCAGTGCTAAGGTTTAAGTCTGATGTTCAGCAGTATTCAAATAGGTAGCTTGTAATGTGTCGGTAATATGCTATAAATACTGACCATAAAATTGGGGTATCGCCAAGCGGTAAGGCAGCGGGTTTTGATCTCGCCATCCCCAGGTTCGAATCCTGGTACCCCAGCCATATTAAAATTTAATGCTGTGCGTTAAATCGGTAAGGTTAAGTAAGACATTTGTAATGCAAACTGAAGTCAGTTTTCTTGGTTTGCAGACGTGGCTATGTAGCTCAGTTGGTTAGAGCACATCACTCATAATGATGGGGTCGCAGGTTCGAATCCCGCCATAGCCACCACTTTTTAGCGGGAGTGGCGAAATTGGTAGACGCACTAGATTTAGGTTCTAGCGCCGCAAGGTGTGCGAGTTCAAGTCTCGCCTTCCGCACCATGTTTAAGATTAAGTTACGATAATTTAATCTTATCTAAGTAAGAAAATTGGGGTATCGCCAAGCGGTAAGGCAGCGGGTTTTGATCTCGCCATCCCCAGGTTCGAATCCTGGTACCCCAGCCATATTTAAAAAGCCAACCGCAAGGTTGGCTTTTTGCTTTGTGCCATTGGGGAAAGGCAGCGGGTTTTGCTCTCGGCCTCAGTGCCCAGGTTCGAATCCTGATACCCCAGCCATATATAAAAAGCCAACCGCAAGGTTGGCTTTTTGCTTTGTGAAATTTGGATAAGGCAGCGGGTTTTGCTCTCGGCCTCAGTGCCCAGGTTCGAATCCTGGTACCTCAGCCATATTTAATACCAATCTGGAAAACTAACTGATCTATTTTTGTTTGTATAAAAGCCGAACAAAGAGTCAACTCCACTGACCCGCTGCAAGCACATCCGTGTGACGCTCAAACACATAACATCCCTGTTATGTGATGGTCGGTGGAGCCGATCTCTTTATCCGTCCCTAGGCTGCTAGGTCGCCTGTTGGTGCGCTTTACAGACAGCTCAGAGCTTAAGGAGAGGCAACAGAGATCGGCTCCCACGACCGTGACAATGCCAGGGATGGCATTTCCTGAGCCCCCAGGGATGGGTTTATGGCGTGTCGTGGGAGCTGACTCTGTTTCCTCTCGTATCCGACTTTAAACTAGATCAGATTTTTACTTAGATTGGTATTTACCATTTGTTTTGTGCTTTTACTTGGATAAATATTAGCGCTTAAAGCTGACCTTTGTACCTCTAGCGCTCAACTTCAAAACAGATCACATACTTACTTAGATTGGTATTACAGCGTATGGCGTAAAGCGTACGTCTGTTTTTATACTTCAAATTTCGCCCATAAAAAAAGGAGCCGAAGCTCCTTTTTTATCAACTACAAAAAAGTGTTAACGCATCCCTTAGCGGGTACGTGGGCACACTTCTTCGTCGCTGAAGAAATACGCGATTTCGCGAGCTGCAGAAGCAGCAGCGTCTGAACCGTGTACTGCGTTTTCGTCGATGCTGTCGGCGTAGTCTGCGCGCAGAGTACCGGCAAGAGCGTCGGCTGGGTTAGTTGCACCCATGATTTCGCGGTGACGCAGAACAGCGTTCTCGCCTTCTAATACCTGAACCATAACAGGACCTGACATCATGAAATCAACCAGCGCTTTAAAGAAAGGACGCTCGCTGTGCTCAGCGTAGAAACCTTCTGCTTTGGCTTGGTCCAGCTGTACCATTTTAGCGGCAACAACTTTCAGGCCAGCAGTTTCAAAACGAGTGTAGATAGCGCCGATCAGGTTTTTTGCTACTGCATCAGGCTTGATGATGGAAAAAGTACGTTCGATAGCCATGTGATTCCTTAATATATCAATCAATAAGTTCAGGGTGAAAGCGGCGCGATTATACGTAAAAGCCACCAAAGTTAACACCACTAGCCCATAATTTAATTTACCTCAAGAAATGTAGCGCCTAAAAATTCAGCCGTTTTTTTATAATTTGCCGTCTGAACGCCAACTTTAGATGCAAAACTCTATTTTGGTTGCAGTTGTTACTTGACCTTTGTCGAACTGTCAGTCATAAATTCTATCTATTAATTAGCTGTTGAAACATATTGCTGACTTTGTGAGTGAAACCCGAAGGTATGGGATTATCTTGGAATAAAGTTAGGTTGATGGGTAGCCAAGCATCAGATAATAGGTTGCCGCGCTACTGTAGCCTCTCTCGTAGCCACTCTCGTCATGAATACGGGGAGTGGCCGCGTAAACGGACTTTGAGGATCAGCATGTCTCTGTTAGAAGTAAAAAACCTACGAATTGAATATCCCTCTCGTCATGGAGTAATGGCGGCTATTGACGATCTATCTTTTCATATAGATAAAGGCGAAATTTTAGGCGTTGTGGGGGAGTCCGGTGCGGGGAAGTCCACCATTGGTAATGCGGTTATTGACCTTTTAAGCCCGCCTGGAGTCATTGCCAGCGGTGATGTTCATTTAGATGGCGAGCTGATCTCTGGTCTGAATTCCAACCAAATGCGTAGCATACGCGGCAATCGCATCGGCTTTATTTTTCAAGACCCCATGACCTCGCTTAATCCGCTTTTTACCGTGGAATATCAGATGGTAGAAACACTACTCGCTAATACCGACATTACTCGGGACGCCGCGCGTAAAAAATCTATTTCACTGTTGGATGCGGTAGGCATTCCCGAGCCGGAGCTGCGTATCAAACAATATCCGCATCAGTTTTCTGGCGGTATGCGCCAACGGGTGGTGATTGCCATTGCGCTGTCTTGCGATCCCGAATTAATTATTGCCGATGAACCCACTACGGCACTGGATGTATCGATTCAAGACCAAATATTGACTCTAATCCGTAACCTGTGCAAAGAGCGCAACGTGGGCTGCATGCTAGTGACTCACGATATGGGCGTGGTGTCGAACGTGACCGACCGCGTGGCGGTAATGTATCGCGGGCGACTAATGGAAATTGGCCCTACCGAGCAAGTGCTAGGCACGCCCAGCCACGATTACACCAAGAGTCTCATTTCTGCGGTGCCGCGCTCAGACGTGAAACTGCGTCGTTTTCCGCTGGTGTCTTATATTGAAGATGCCAAAGAAAAAATCACTCTAGATCTTAAAAATCATTGGCTAGGCCAAAGCCAAGATCAGCGTGACTATACCGGACCCTTGCTGCGGGTAGAGCACTGCAACCTGCGCTTTGTGACTAAAGACTCGTTGTTTGCATCCGGCCGCCAATATCTGCAAGCCACCAATGACGTTAGCTTTGACATAGTCGAGGGCGAAACGTTTGGTCTGGTGGGCGAGTCGGGATCGGGTAAATCGACCATAGCGCGCGCCATTACTGGGCTTTATCCGCCGGATAGCGGCAAAATTTGGTTTGAAGGCATAGAGCTGACCGCGATTAAAAGTGAAAAAGAACGTCGTCCGATACGCCGACAAATGCAGATGGTATTTCAAAATCCATATTCATCCCTTAATCCGCGGATGCGGGTAACCGATATTATTGCCGAGCCGATCCGCTTTCACAAACTGGCTAAGGGCGAAGCGCAAATTAGCGGCATTGTGAATGACTTACTCGATTACGTAGGGCTGGGTCGAGCAGCTGGGCTGAAATTTCCTCACGAATTTTCTGGTGGTCAGCGCCAACGAATTTCCATCGCCCGCGCCTTAGCTACGCGCCCGCGCTTGCTGATTTGCGATGAACCGACCTCAGCATTAGATGTGTCGGTGCAGGCACAAATTCTGAATTTATTGAAAGACTTGCAAGACGAGTTGAAGCTGACCATGCTCTTTATCAGCCACGATTTGCCAGTGATCCGCCAAATGTGCGATCGCATTGGCGTTATGAAGCAGGGCGTTTTGGTTGAGGTGGCTGACACTGAACAGTTATTTACTGAAGCGAGCGATCCTTATAGTCGCTCGCTGATTGCATTAATGCCCGAGTTTAAGGGTATGTCACGAGAAGGCTTGGATATTTCAACTGCGACAGTGAAACATCAATAATGGGCCATCGTTTACCATGTCAATGGAGTGTTACATGAAAAAAGGACTCAACAAAATAACGGCTGCGTTACTGACAGCTGGTCTGGCATTTAGTGTTCAAGCGGCAGATATCACTATTGCCTATGACGCTGACCCAGTATCAATGGATCCGCACGAGCAGTTGTCGGGTGCGACGCTGGAAATGTCCCATTTATTATTTGACCCACTGGTACGCTGGACCAAAGACTTTGATATTGAACCGCGTTTGGCCGAAAAATGGGAGCGCATTGATGAAAACACCATGCGTTTTCATTTACGCAAGGGCGTTAAGTTTCACAGCGGCAACGACTTTAGCGCCGACGATGTGGTGTGGACCTTTAATCGTCTGAAAGAATCACCTGATTTTAAAGCGATTTTCGATCCCTTTAGTGCGGCGACTAAGGTCGATGACCACACTATTGATTTAGTGACCAAGGGGCCGTTCCCGCTGGTGTTGAATACCGTGACGTATCTGTTCTCGATGGACTCGAAGTATTACAGTGGCAAAACCGACGATGGTAAAAATAAGGGTGATGTGGTTAAACACGGTAGCTCCTTTGCCTCAACTAACCCCTCTGGTACAGGCCCCTTCAAACTTAAGTTTCGCCAACAAGGCGTTAAAGTAGAGTATGAGCGTCACGCCGATTATTGGGATTCCAAGTCACCGGGTAATGTGCAAAATATGACGCTGGTGCCCATTAAAGAAGATGCCACTCGCGTCGCCGCGTTGTTGGCGGGTGACGTTGACTTTATTAAGCCAGTATCGCCTAACGATCAAAACCGCGTGAAGTCAGCTGAGGGCGTTAAGCTGGTGACCGAGGCCGGTACTCGTATTATTACCTTCCAGATGAATCAAGACCGATTCGAGCCCTTTAAAGACGTGAGAGTACGCCAAGCAGTGAACTATGCGGTAAACCAAGACGGCATTGTAAAACGCATCATGCGCGGCTTTGGTACTACCGCCTCACAGCAGACACCAGCGGGTTACGTTGGTCATAATCCGGAGCTTAAGCCGCTTTATGATGTTGAAAAAGCCAAAGCTTTGATGGCCGAAGCCGGTTACAAAGACGGCTTTAAGATCAGCATGATTGCGCCCAATAACCGCTACGTTAACGACTTTAGAATTGCCGAAGCGGTTAAGGCGATGCTGGCACGTATTAATATCGATGTGGATCTCAAGACCCTGCCGGTAGCGCAGTATTGGCCCGAGTTTGATAAATGTAATGCCGATATGTTGATGATTGGCTGGCACTCCGATACCGAAGATGCGGCCAACTTCTCTGAGTTTTTAACCATGACTCGCAACGAAGAAACCGGCCGTGGCCAGTATAACTGCGGTCATTACTCGAACGCTGAGCTAGATGCGCTGATTGAGTCGGCTAACTTAGAAACCGACGGTGAAAAACGCGGCAAGATGCTACAGCATGCAGAAAAGATTCTGTATGACGATGCCGCTTTCGTGCCGCTGCATTGGCAAAATCTAGCCTGGGGTGCGCGTAATAATGTGGGTGCCGAAGCCGTAGTTAACGCCATGGATTTCCCGTACCTGGGTGACCTAGTCGTTAACGACTAGAAACTAAAGACTAAAGACTTTTTTGCCACGGAATCCACGGAGCCCACGGAAAAATTAAGGTTAAGACTAGGAGCTAAATATTACTGGGTTAAGACCTTACTAGTCATATCGCTCTTGTTGTTTTTGACCTGTCTTTACATCCGTGCGTTCCGTGTTCTTCCGTGGCAAAAGTAGGTTTAGGCTAACGGAAATAAAAATATAGCGTCCAGTACAAGGCGCCCAGCTAAAAGAAGACAGAGCTCTTTGTGGTTCTTGGTGCTGGGCTCTGGGCGCCGGGCGCTTTCTTCTTAATTCCCTGAAGTTGGAATACATCATGTTAACGTTTTTACTGAAGCGGCTGTTTCAGATGATAGTGGTGATGTTTGTCATTAGCCTGATCGCGTTTTCGATTCAGGATAATTTAGGCGATCCGCTGCGCGAACTGGTTGGTCAATCGGTATCGGAAGAGGTTCGTCAGCAAATGCGCACCGAACTGGGCTTAAACGATCCCTTTATGGTGAAGTACAGTCGATTTGTGGGCAATGCACTGCACGGCGACTTTGGTACTTCTTACTTTTATAAAAAACCGACCTTAGAGGTCATTTTCGAGAAGTTGCCTGCCACCTTAGAGTTGGTGTTTTGTGCCAGCATTATCATTATTGGTTTTAGCATTCCCATGGGGGTGTATTCCGCCATTAAACCGCGGGCATTTTTGTCACGATTAGTGATGGGGGTGAGTATTATCGGTATTTCGGTGCCGGTATTTTTAACCGCGATTTTGCTGATGTATGTATTTTCTATTGAATTGGGTTGGCTACCGGCCTATGGCCGCGGCGAGCTGACCAGTCCGTTGGGTTGGCAGTCGGGGCTATTCAACTGGCAGGGTTTTCGTAACTTGATACTGCCAAGTGTTGCGCTGTCTTCCATTATGTTGCCGCTGTTTATTCGGTTAGTACGCTCAGAAATGCTCGAGCAGCTCAGTTCGGAATACGTTAAATTTGGCTGGGCCAAAGGGCTAAATAAATATCGTATCTGGTTTATTCATGCCTTAAAGAATACCTTACTGCCGCTGATTACCGTGGGCGGGGTACAAATTGGCACTATGGTGGCCTACACCATTTTAACCGAAACCGTGTTTCAGTGGCCGGGCATTGGCTTGTTGTTTTTAGACGCCATTAACCGCGTGGATACTCCCTTGATTACCACGTACGTGATTTTTGTGGGCTTTATCTTTGTGGTAACCAATACCGTAGTCGATTTGATCTATGGCTTGATTAACCCCACTGTTAACTTGGCTGCAAAGGGATAATTCAATGACCTCTAATGTGACTCTCGGCCGTTGGGCGCGCTTTGCGCAGTCAGATTTTTTATATCACTTTCGCCGCGACAAGGTGGCTATGTTCAGCTTTGCGGTGTTTGCGGCCTTATTAGCTGCGGCACTGTTGTCGCCAATTATTGCGCCTTTTAACCCGTACGATTTGGCAACCATTGATATCTTAGATTCGGAGCTACCGCCCAGCTGGCAAGAGATGGGCGACGAACGCTTTTTGTTAGGCACCGATGTACAGGGCCGCGATATTTTTAGCACCATTTTATATGGTTCGCGAGTATCACTGATTATCGGCTTGGGTGCGGTGGCGTTACAGTTGGTGATTGGCATTACCGTCGGCTTATCGGCCGGTTATTATGGGGGCCGCATCGACAATTTGTTAATGCGCTTTGCCGATGTACAGCTATCGTTTTCTACCATGATGGTGGCGATTATAGTCTCGGCAGTATTTCAGGCCACACTTGGGGCTGATTTTTATGCCGAATATGCGGTGCTGATGCTGGTAGTGATTATCGGCCTTGCGGAATGGCCACAATATGCGCGTACTATTCGTGCCACCGTGCTGGCAGAAAAGAAAAAGGAATACGTAGAAGCTGCCCAAGTTATGGGCTTTAAGTCGATGCGCATTATGTTTCGCCACATTCTGCCTAATTGCTTATCGCCAATTTTGGTGATCTCTACGGTACAGGTGGCCAACGCCATTATGAGCGAGGCGGCGCTATCATTTTTAGGTTTAGGCATGCCGGTGGATAAACCATCACTGGGATCGTTGATCAGCATGGGCTTTAGTTATATTTTCTCTGGCTCTTGGTGGATTACCGCCTTCCCGGGTATTTATCTGGTGGTGTTAGTGTTAGTCATCAACCTGCTTGGCGACTGGCTACGAGACGTGTTTAACCCTAAATTGTATAAAGGATAAACACAGCTTTAAGCCGTAAGCTAAAACTAAACTGCCTGTTGTAGGCGCTGTTTTAGCTGTGTACTCCAGCGTAGCAGGATGATTGTATGGTGCCGCTGCGCGCCAATCACCAGCTAAAGCAAGTAGCTACAAGTTCGATGTCTGTCTTTGGCCGACAGCAGACAACTGTCCCGTAGGCTAATTTTATCTGACAGCTTAAAGCTAACAGCAGACGGCTGTCCTGAAAGGACCCTCCCTTGTTTGTTCGCTTCTCTATGACTGTTCGCCGACGTATGGCGGGTATGCTTATCTTATTTGGCATGCTCATGATCAGTGCCGACTTAATTGGGCTACCGGTGTTTCGCAGTGGCGCAGGCTTAGCCTATTGGCTGGCGGCAGGGTTATTGTGGTCGGGCTTGTCGTCACGCAACCGCTTGCAAGCCAGCTTATTGCTGTTGGTGGGTGCGGGGTGTTTAAGTACTAGTATATGGCTTGGCGGTACGCTTGAATTATCGCGACTACTTGGTAGTAATAGCAGTTTATTGTCGATGCTGGTGGCGGTGAGCTTTTTGAGCTTGGTTAGTCGACCCAGTAATGAGCAAGACCAATTCTTACCGCGTGGCCGAGGTGCGTTAGCCTCCACCTTGACCGCCGTGCATGTATTTGGCTCGGTGATTAATTTATCGTCGGTGTTTATTATTGGCGATAGATTGTCCCAAGTGGCGCGATTAAGTCGAGAGCAGTCAATCGTACTAGTGCGTGGTTTTACTGCCGCCGCATTTTGGTCGCCTTTTTTTGCTGCCATGGCAATCGCTTTAAGCGTGGCGCCTAACGCTAAGCTAAGTCAACTATGGTTGGTGAGCATGCCGCTAGCAGGGCTGGCGTTAGCGCTCACTTATTGGCAATTAACACGGCAGCCCAGGCCTCAGCAGTCAATAACTCACCAAGCATCAACCGATGCGCCTAATCCTGAATACCCAAAAGCGCCGGTGGCTGACTTTGTTGGTTATCCGCTGCATGTCGGCGCACTTTTATTGCCTTCTCTGCTCGCGATCGCCGTATTGTTGTTGCATAAACTTTGGCCTGTGTTGTCTATTTTAGCGGTAATCACCTTATTGGCGCCGTTATTCAGCTTAACGGTATTGGTGGTAACCCAACGCTCGCTGCGGGCAGGTCTCGGCCAATTAGTGAATGGGCGTTTACCGCAAATGGGTAACGAGCTTGCGCTATTTTTAGCTGCAGGAGTGCTAGCTTATGGCTTAGAAAGCCTGCTATTAAGTGCTGAGATCCGCTTACCACTGCAACATTTTGGCGCGCTAGCAGCCAGTGTCACTTATCTTGCGACTGTGCTGTTGGCGTTGCTGGGCATTCATCCCATCGTATGCATTGCGTTAGCCGGCAGTATACTTGCTCCGGTAAACCCGGATCACACCTTGCTTGCGTTAGTCTTTCTATCTTCTTGGGCTGTGGGCACGTCCACAGGGCCATTATCGGGTATTAACCTGGCTTTTCAGGGGCGTTATGGCATTGATTCTTTCAGTATTATGCGTTGGAATTTAAGCTATTTGGCCTTAATGTCGGTGTGTGTAGTGATGGCCATTTGGCTGTTGGCCGCTTTACTTGGCATCAGCTGAATGATGGCTCTGATTCGTTATTCACGACTTTTTTTGTTGAAGCCGATGAGTCTTATATCCAGCAATAGAAAAGTTCATTGATGTTTGCAGGAGGATCGATGAAGTTTATTTTTTTTAAAGTTATGATAACTATACTTATTTTCGCAGGCTTATTTGCGTGGGTGTATTATAAGGTGGCTAGCGGGACGCTCTAACAGATCAAGGTATACGGCCTAAGTTGAGCCGGGCTTGTGTCTGCTGGTGGCCTTTGTGCTAATAGCAAAGCCAAAAAATAGTGATATCCACTCTTAAGTCTTGACTACACAAAATAACAAAACGACGTTAATTGATGATGTTGTTCAAAAAGTGGCCGTTATCTATTCTTCCTATTTGCGCCCCGTTAGCTTTTCAGCCATAATATGCGACCTAAAACTGGGTCGGTGTATCAGCGATTTTTGGATGCTCCGTCTACTTCTTAAACTCATCATTTAAAGTTGAATCATGGCCGAATTATCCAAATACAGAAACATTGGTATCTTCGCGCACGTTGATGCGGGTAAAACCACTACAACTGAGCGTATCCTTAAACTCACTGGGCGTATTCACAAAGCCGGTGAAACCCACGACGGTGAATCAACTACTGACTTCATGGATCAGGAAGCCGAGCGCGGTATTACTATCCAGTCTGCAGCTGTAAGTTGTTTCTGGAAAGATCACCGTTTTAACGTGATTGACACTCCAGGGCACGTTGACTTCACCGTTGAAGTATACCGTTCACTTAAAGTGTTAGATGGCGGTATTGGTGTATTCTGTGGTTCCGGCGGTGTTGAGCCCCAGTCAGAAACTAACTGGCGCTATGCGAACGACTCAGAAGTTGCCCGTATTATCTTCGTAAACAAGTTAGACCGTATTGGTGCGGACTTCTTGCGCGTAGTACAGCAGACTCGCGACGTGTTGGCTGCCAACCCGATCATCATGGTGCTGCCAATTGGTGCGGAAGATCAGTTTAAAGGCGTAGTAGACCTGCTGACTCGTAAAGCCTACATCTGGGACGACTCAGGTCTTCCTGAAAACTTCGTAGTTGAAGACGTGCCAGCCGACATGGTTGACCAAGTTGAAGAATACCGCGAAATGCTGGTAGAAAGCGCCGTTGAGCAAGACGACGACTTGATGGAAGCTTACATGGAAGGTAACGAGCCTTCTATCGATGAGCTGAAGCGTTGTATCCGTAAGGGTACTCGTACCATGGCGTTGTTCCCAACTTACTGTGGTTCTGCCTTTAAAAACAAAGGTATGCAGCTGATTCTGGACGCGGTAGTTGATTACCTGCCAAGCCCAATTGAAGTTGACCCTCAGCCGCTGACTGATGAAGAAGGCGTTGAAACTGGCGAGTTCGCTATCGTTGATGCTGACCTACCTTTGAAAGCTTTAGCCTTTAAAGTAATGGATGACCGCTTCGGTGCTTTGACCTTCGTACGTATTTATACCGGCCGTCTGAAGAAGGGTGACACCATCCTGAACAGCTTTACCGGGAAAACCGAACGTGTTGGTCGTATGGTTGAAATGCATGCGGATGAGCGTAAAGAATTAGACTCGGCACAAGCCGGTGACATCATCGCAATCGTGGGTATGAAGAACGTGCAAACTGGTCACACTCTGTGTGATCCTAAGCACCCTTGTACGCTAGAAGCCATGGTGTTCCCTGAGCCAGTTATCTCTATTGCGGTTGCGCCTAAAGATAAGAACGGTTCTGAAAAGATGGGTGTTGCTATCGGTAAGATGATTGCCGAAGATCCAACATTCCGCGTAGAAACTGACATTGATTCTGGCGAAACCATCCTTAAAGGCATGGGCGAATTGCACCTGGATATCAAAGTCGACATCCTGAAGCGTACCTACGGCGTAGAGCTAGTAGTAGGTGAGCCACAGGTTGCCTACCGCGAAACCATTACTGCCGAAGTTGAAGACAGCTACACGCACAAGAAGCAGTCTGGTGGTTCCGGTCAGTACGGTAAAATTGACTACAAGATCCGTCCTGGCGAAGCCAACACCGGTTTCGTGTTCAAGTCTTCTGTAGTGGGCGGTAACGTTCCTAAAGAATTCTGGCCAGCCATCGAGAAAGGTTTCGGCAGCATGATGAACACCGGTACCATCGCTGGTTTCCCAGTGCTGGACGTTGAATTCGACTTGATCGACGGTGCTTTCCACGCAGTTGACTCCTCAGCCATTGCGTTTGAAATCGCTGCTAAAGGCGCGTTCCGTCAGTCTATCGCTAAAGCTAAGCCACAGTTGCTTGAGCCTGTGATGAAAGTTGATGTGTTCACTCCAGAAGACCATGTTGGTGACGTTATTGGTGACTTGAACCGTCGTCGCGGCATGATCAAAGATCAGCTTGCTGGTGTCACCGGTGTGCGCATCAAGGCAGACGTACCTCTGTCTGAAATGTTCGGTTACATTGGTTCGCTGCGTACCATGACTTCTGGTCGTGGTCAGTTCTCTATGGAGTTCTCGCACTACGCTGCTTGCCCTAACAACATCTCTGAAAAGGTTGTTGCTCAGGTTGCCGAGCGTAAAGCGGCTGACGCCAAGAAGTAATATCGCTTAAGATTTAGGTCTAGAGCTAAAACCGCTGCCTCGGCAGCGGTTTTTTTATGCCTGAGAAACATGAGATAACAGCCGTCAGCCTGTCACTTAGTCACAACTCAGTTCTGTGCACAGATCCAGCTGAGTGGCGTGTTGTTGGAGGAAGTATGAATAAAGCGGTTATCTTTGGTATGTTTACAGCTCTGCTTGGCTTAATGTGGATGATATCTGTGCTGGTGGCGGGCTCAAATGCTTCTGTTATTGAGTTACCTTACGAAGCTTTTCAAGGACTGGCCTTTTTCTTTGTTTGGGGGCTTGGTTTCCCCATAGTGCTTGGAATTGCGGTGGCGGGGTTATGTATAGCTGCCGTGCTGCTGTTTGGTTTTACCGTTGGGTATCAGTTATGGTGTTGGGTGTTCTACAATCATTAACTCGTGGCCTTGTTGTGCGAGGTGTTGCGTGGGTTAGCCGAGATTCATCATTTATCAATAAGGAAACTTTTCATGAGTGATAAAAAGAAACTAACGACGAATGCCGGGTGCCCGGTAGCACACAATCAGAACGTGATGACGGCCGGACCACGTGGTCCACAGTTATTACAGGACGTGTGGTTTTTAGAAAAAATGGCCCATTTTGATCGTGAAGTGATCCCTGAGCGGCGCATGCATGCCAAGGGATCCGGAGCCTATGGTACCTTTACCGTGACTCACGATATTACCCAATACACCCGAGCGAAAATATTCTCGGAAGTTGGTAAGAAAACAGATTTGTTGGCCCGATTCTCCACCGTAGCCGGTGAGCGCGGTGCCGCCGATGCCGAGCGCGATATTCGTGGCTTTTCCTTGAAATTTTATACCGAGGAGGGCAACTGGGACTTAGTCGGTAATAATACGCCGGTGTTTTTTCTGCGAGACCCACTGAAGTTTCCCGATCTTAATCACGCGGTTAAGCGTGACCCACGCACCAACATGCGTAGTGCCAAGAATAACTGGGACTTTTGGACCTCACTGCCCGAGGCCTTACATCAGGTAACGATTGTGATGAGCGATCGTGGCATTCCAGCAAGCTATCGTCACATGCATGGCTTTGGAAGTCATACCTTCAGCTTTATTAATGCTCAAAATGAGCGCTATTGGGTGAAGTTTCACTTCAAATGCCAACAGGGTATTAAGAACCTGACCGACGGCGAAGCGGAAGCGGTGATCGGAAAAGACCGCGAAAGTCACCAAGCTGATTTGTATGACAGTCTAGAAAAGGGGGACTTTCCCAAGTGGACGCTGTGTGTGCAAGTAATGCCCGAGCAAGACGCCACCACCGTACCTTACCACCCCTTCGATCTCACCAAAGTCTGGCCCCATAAAGACTATCCGTTAATCGAAGTTGGCGTACTGGAGTTGAACCGAAATCCGCAGAACTATTTTGCAGAAATTGAGCAGGCGGCTTTTAATCCGGCCAGCATAGTACCCGGTATTGGTTTTTCACCGGACAAGATGCTGCAGGGGCGGTTGTTCTCTTACGGTGATGCCCAGCGTTATCGTCTAGGGGTTAATCATCACCTAATCCCAGTTAATGCCGCTCGCTGCCCGGTGCACAGCTATCATCGTGACGGTGCTATGCGTGTGGATGATAATCACGGTAGCACCCTGGCTTATGAGCCGAACAGTTATGGTGAATGGCAAGAGCAACCGGACTTTAGCGAGCCACCACTGGAGTTGTCCGGGGCGGCGGCGCACTGGGATCATCGAGAAGACACCGACTACTACTCTCAGCCCGGTGCTTTATTTCGTTTGATGACAGCGGCACAGCAGCAGGTGTTATTTGATAACACGGCTCGTGCCATTGCCGATGCGCCTCGAGAAATCAAGATCCGCCATATCGGTAATTGTCTTAAAGCCGACTCGGCATATGGAGCGGGCATTGCTAAGGCACTGGCTATCCCGTTAAGTGACGTGCCCGAGTAAAAACGGCAGTTCATACCGAGTTTGCATTAGTGACCCCTAGCGAAGCCACTTGGCTTCGCTATCATGCAGGCACTTTTACGTTGTTAGTTCGTTTATCAAACTGCGTGAAAAGGTAAGAATGTGGCCTTTAAAGGGCTGTTCTAGGTAATCGGTCTGCTCGGGTTTGATGTGACAGCTGGCAAAGCCAAACTCGATCATTTTAGTGCTGATCTTATTTTTTCTGCCACGGCCGGGGTCAACCAGTATCACTTCGCATTGTGGGCTGGCGTGGCGTTCAATAAAGCCCGCGAGCATGTCTATATGCTGGTCTTCGTATAATAAGTCACTGCCAATAATTACATCAAAAAGGCCTAAGGTGCTGTGCTCGTTAGCCCAATCGACCCGTTTAAAGGTAATATTTTTATTGTTATTGAGCAGGGTGTTTGTATTAAGAAAGTCTTCTACTTTGGGGTGGTAATCAGTAGCGGTAATATCAGCACCTCGCTGATTAAGCACTATGCTCGTCAAACCAATGCCACAGCCTACTTCAAGAATACGTTTTTCTGCAATATCGTAATTTAGCATATGGTTAGCTAACACTTGGCTGGATGGCCATATCACACCGAACAGTGACCAAGAGGCAGAACAGATGCCAAGCTCTTCAGCGACTCCTTCAGGGTCGCTAAATTCCTGTTTATCACGCAGAGTACACAAATGAATATCTTTATTGCCAATCTCAATCGTTTGATAACGTACGCGCAAGGGCGAAGTCATAATAAGTCCCGAATAGAAAGCAAAATTGCTAAAATCGGCATGAGTTGCCTAGATCAAAAAATAAAATTAAAAACAAGATTGGGTGACTTGGCTACAGTATGCCGCATTTTTCGGTAACTTATCATCATTTAGTAGGAGTTAGAGTTTTGTGCTTTTTGTAGATGTGTTTATCTGGTGTGCGGCAGGTTTTAAAGTCGTATCCAGCGGATAGTGGGGTGATGATTGTGGTAATAAGTATTAAGCAAGCGAAAGCCCAGAAATTTTGTAACTAACAAAATTCGAATAAAGCAGTATTTTACCGATTTAAACACAATTACCCCACACATAGCGAATGGGACAGGTATTACTGACTCGGCTCTGTAGGATAATCTTCTTCGGCAAACATCATTTTGATTTCATCCATTACCGCTTCGGCCACTTGAGTTGGTGAAAAGTGGTGGGAGTGAGCCATCACTAGCTTTTGTGGCGTTAGCTCATTCGAAATGGGTCGACAAACCAAAGAGGAACCGTCATAGGTCAGCCGCGAGGCAGGACGAGTGATCAACACTGACACACCCAAACCATGAGCCACCATACCGCGTGCTATCTCCAGTGAGGTGGTTTTGTAGGTGATATTGGGTTGTAAATGATATTGCCAGAAAGGGGACATCAAAAATTCCCGGCTGGAGGGTAGATCAATCTGGATCAGGTCTTCCTGCGCTAATTCTTCGAGGGTAACGCTATTTTGTTGTGCCAACGGGTGTTCCGGCGGTAGGGCCGCATAAAACAGGCACTCCTTTAGCAGATATACCTGGGGGCGCCCTGTCATGCCCAGATCATAGGTCAGGGCCAGTTCGACCTGACCGGTATCGAGCATGCGGTTGACTACGCTGAGATCGCCTTCGCGTAACTGGATTTCGACCTTGGGCAGCTTATTTCTCAGGCGTCGAATCAACTTGGGTATATAGAAAGGGCCCAGCGTTGTGAAGTACCCGATGGTGATCTGGCCGTGAAGCTGCTCGCCCGCATCTTGAGGCTCCCTGAACGCGTCCGCCTTGGATAACAGGGCGCGTGCTTCTTCCAGTTTTCCGCGTCCGAAAGGCGTGATAGAAAGCCCTTTAGGGGGATTACGGATAAATAATTCGGTCCCTAGTTCTGTTTCCAGAGTACGTACGATAAGTGATACAGCTGGTTGTGACAGATGCAAGCTACGAGCTGCAGAAGAGGTACTGCCGTACTCGGCAACTGCGATAAAAATCTTGAGTTGGTGAAGCGTAATCACTATCAGAAAACCATATAGTTAATATTTGTAACTACTATTTTACACGATGGTTACAGGGTGACAAACTTATTCCAACACTAAAGGATGAATGAGAGAGCCCTATCATGGAACTGAATAATAAGCGCCTCCCCCTTGAGGGGATCAAGATAGTTGACCTGACTCGGGTTTTATCCGGCCCTTTCTGTACAGCCTTGTTATCTGACCTGGGCGCCGACATCATCAAGGTAGAGCCGCCAGCGGGAGATGAGTATCGTCATGTAGGCCCCTTTAAAGAGGGGGAAAGCGCTCTGTTCACCCTGATGAATCGCAATAAGAAAGGGGTGGTGGCGGATCTTAAAAACAGTAGTCACTTGGCCCGAGTACTGGAGCTGGCGAGTGATGCCGATGTCTTTGTTGAAAATTTCAAACCCGGTGTGGCCGAGCGTCTTGGTGTGGGATACGAGGCAGTCAAGGCGGTTAACCCAGATATTATCTATGCCAGCATTTCCGGCTTTGGTCAGAGCGGCGAGAACAGTCAGCTACCGGCCTATGATCTGGTGGTACAGGCGATGTCTGGCATGATGGCGATCACCGGTGAGAAGGATGGTGAACCGACTAAAGTCGGCGAATCCATTGCCGATCTGGTGGCGGGGCTCTATGCCTCCTGGGCCATACTGGCAGCCCTGTTCGATCGGCAGCGTAGCGGTGAGGGAGTTCATTTGGATATTGCAATGTTGGACTGTTTGTTCTCGTTGATGCCGACTCCGGTAGCACAGTGGATGTTCGGTGGTGAAGCCCCGGGACGAGTCGGCAACCGGCACCCGTTGTCTACACCGTTTGGCTCTTTCTCTGCCCAGAATGGACAGGTGATTATCGCTGTGCTGAACAACCGCCAGTTTACCGCCCTCTGCGGCGCAATGGATCAGCCGACTATCGCCGAAGATTCTCGTTTTTGCTCCGATGAAGAACGTACCCGCCATGAACCAGAACTACGGGATTTGATAGAAACTTGGCTTGCCAGACACAGCGTCGAGTCAGCCATCGACATTCTGGCTGCAGCCGGGATCCCTTCGTCACCCGTACTGGGTATGGGTGAAGCTCTGACGAATGCTCGTCATGGTGAACGTCAATTATTGCCGACCCAGCACCATCCACGCCTCGGTGATATCCCTATGATGGCTCAGCCTGTTCGGGCAAGTAGCTGGAAAACATCAGCTCCTCAGACGGCACCGACCTTAGGTGAGCACAATGACGAACTGTTTGATCAATAGCGTCTAAATCTTAGCTCTAGGCCCAGAAATAAAAAATACCCATATTGCACTAGCCGATTTCGACAGGTAGGGACAGTCGCGTCCCCAAAACATCTAATGTCGTGAATAACCAGATTTTTTAACCGGGATCGGCACAGCGAGGAGAGATTAATATGAATATTACTGTTACCGAAGATGATTTGATGTTGTCCGATGCACTGCAGCGTTTTTGCCAGGAGGTGATAGCACCAGCCGCAGCTGAAATAGACGAAAACAGCCTGTCGGCAACCTGTCACCTGCCGGCACTGTCCGAAATAGGCATCATGGGGATGAACCTGCCAGAAGCCTATGGCGGCACCGGTGTATCTGCCGTTTCTCTTTATCTGGCTGTCGAACACCTGGCAGCGGCCTGCGGCTCTACCGCCTCTATGGTGACGGCACACTTTTTAGCCTGTGACTCGATCCTGCTCGGTGGTACCGAAGCGCAGAAACAAGCCTGGTTGCCTGATGCAGCAGTAGGTCGCAAGCTCGGTGGCTTTGCGCTGACTGAGCCCAGCGCGGGCTCTAATCCGGCCGCCATGCGTACCGTTGCGGAAAAAACCGAGCATGGCTACCGCATTAGCGGCGTCAAACACTTTATCTCCAATGCTGCAGAAGCAGACTTCTTGGTGGTTTACGCCAAAACCGATAAGAGCGCCGGTCACCGTGGCATCAGCGCTTTTATCGTTGATCGTCACTCGGCCGGAGTCGAAGTTAGCTCTCCCGAACGTACCATGGGTCTGAAGGGGGGCCACGTTTTTGAAGTGGCACTGGACTGTGAGGTGCCCACCGAAAATCTGCTGGGCGGAGAAGAGGGTAAGGGGTTCCGTACTGCCATGAATGTGCTGGACAACGGCCGAGTTGAAATCGCCGCCAGCTGCACCGGTATTGCTCGCGCCGCCTATCAAGCAGCCCTGTTCTGGGCCAAAACCCGTGAGGTGAACGATCACCCCATTGCCGAGTTTCAGGGGCTGCAATGGATGATCGCCGATATGGCGACCGATTTGGAAGCAGCACGCATGTTTGGCCTGAAAGCGGCCACCAAGCGTGAGCTGGGAGAACGGTTTTCGCAGGAGTCGGCAATGGCGAAACTCTACGCGTCCGAAGCGGCTGGGCGCATTACCGACAAGGCGTTGCAGATCCATGGTGGCTATGGTTACACCCGTGAAATGCCGCTAGAGCGCTATGTTCGCGATGTGCGCATTATGCGTATCTATGAAGGCTCATCCGAAGTTCAGCGCAATATTATCGCTCGTACTGTGCTGCAAGACTGATATCAGGCAGGTTGTCGGTTGGCAGCCTGTCTCCCGTTAATAAACGGAGGTTTTTGACATGAAAATTCTGGTTCCCGTTAAACGAGTTATTGATTATAACGTCAAGGTTCGCGTCAAGGCGGATCACAGCGATGTAGATCTGAGTAACGTCAAGATGGCGCTTAATCCGTTCTGCGAAATTGCCGTCGAGGAAGCGATTCGGCTGAAAGAAGCCGGCACGGCTACCGAAGTGGTGGTCGTGTCCATTGGACCGAAAGCCGTACAGGAGCAGATTCGTGCGGCGCTGGCATTGGGTGCCGATAGAGGTATTCATATTGAAGCTGAGAGCGGGTCCGAACCTTTGTCGGTAGCCAAATTGTTAGCCAAGGTAGTGGCAGAAGAGCAACCGGATCTGGTGCTGCTGGGTAAACAGGCTATTGATGCCGATAACAATCAAACCGGACAGATGTTGGCTGCGCTCACTGGTATGGGGCAGGGTACGTTTGCCTCCGCAGTAAAAGTTGAAGGCGATGAAATCCTGGTCACCCGGGAAGTCGACGGCGGCCTGCAGACTATCGGCCTGAAGTTGCCCGCGGTCATCACCACGGATTTGCGTCTCAACGAGCCGCGTTATGCTTCGTTGCCGAACATCATGAAGGCGAAGAGAAAGCCGTTGGAGGTCAAAACCCCAGCAGAGCTTGGTGTGGAGCTGCGCGTTCATACCCAGCTGCTGAAGGTGGAGCCACCGGTCGCACGTAAGGGTGGGTGCAAGGTGGCTTCGGTTGCGGAGCTGGTCGACAAACTGAAAAATGAAGCGAAGGTGATCTGATGGCTATTCTGATTGTTGCGGAACATGATAATGGCAGCCTGAAATCGGCTACCTTGAATACGGTCTCGGCGGCAGCCCAAATAGGAGGCGATATAGACGTTTTGGTAGCCGGTGCCGGCTGTCAGGCTGTTGCCGAAGAAGCTGCCAGAGTTGCCGGCGTATCTCGAGTACTGTTGGCGGAAAATCAGGCATATGAGCATCAGTTGGCTGAAAACGTCGCCTTGCTGGTAGTGCACTTGGTGAGTAAAAATGGCAAGGAGTACCACCATGTATTAACGCCAGCCACCACGACCGGCAAAAACCTGCTACCACGCGTCGCGGCGCTGCTGGATGTAGGGCAGTTGTCCGATATTGTTGCGGTCGACAGTTTTGATACCTTCAAGCGACCTATTTATGCCGGTAATGCCGTCGCTACCGTCCAATCTCTGGATCCGATCAAGGTGATAACGGTGCGCGGCACTGCATTCGAGGCCATGGCCGCCACCGGCAGTGCAGCGGTGATTGACACTGTGGGGGTTGTTTTCGATGCTGGACTCTCCCGTTTTATCGATGAAATTGTATCTATCTCCGACCGTCCCGAGCTGACTGCGGCACGGATCGTTGTCTCCGGCGGTCGGGGTATGGGTAATAGCGAGAACTTTGCTTTGATTGAGCAGCTGGCCGACCGGCTGGATGCTGCCATTGGTGCCTCCCGTGCTGCTGTTGATGCCGGTTTCGTGCCGAACGACATGCAGGTTGGCCAGACCGGCAAGATCGTGGCTCCGGATCTCTATATTGCCGTCGGTATTTCAGGCGCAATCCAGCATCTAGCCGGTATCAAGGATTCCAAAGTGATAGTGGCAATCAACAAGGATGAAGATGCTCCGATATTTCAGATAGCAGATTACGGTCTGGTAGCTGATTTGTTTGAGGTACTGCCGCAGCTGAACGCTCAATTGGCGCAATGACGTTTGAGGTAACGAGTATCAGTAAGGTTTGCTGGGGAGTTGATTAAGGAAGTGTAGCCCTGAGTGAATGGTGTGCATTTGCTACTGCTATAGAAATCCCCAGTAGCCATGGTTGGAAATCTAACGCGTAATCAAATATGGAGATAGAGGGATGAATAACGCTGAAACAATACAGGGAAGGAGCAGTGGAGCCGTGAAGGCGCTGCTTGGCAGTATGATTGGTTTGCTGATTTTCTTTATTCCTTTCTCGGTCGATGCCGATAAATCGAATGTGCCGCTGGTGACCATCATTGGCGCCATCAAGGCATTTCTGGGCTCGAATCTAGAATACATCACACTGGGGCTTACGATACTGCTATGCATCACTTGGGTTGCCTCCAAGGTAACCAGTAATGCCGCATTGAAGCGCTATCACCGTAAGGACAATATTGTTGCCGGCTCGCTGTTCCTGCTAGGTGCTGTGTTTGCCGCCCTGATAGTGTTCAAGATAGGGCCCGACTGGTTTCTACACAAGGATGTTGGCGGCTTGGCGCTCTATCTCGGTGGCAGTGTGCTCCTGACGGTCATCATCGCCGGTTTCTTCGTGCTATTCCTCACCGAGTTCGGTTTCCTCGAGTTTGTCGGTACCCTGATGGAACCTCTGATGCGTCCGCTTTACCGACTGCCAGGCCGAGCTGCGGTGGATGCCGTGGCCTCTTTCGTTGCTGCACCTGCGGTTGGCATTTTTATCACTAACAAGCTTTACAAAAGCGGCCATTATACCCAACGCGAAGCGGCCAGTATTGCGACTAATTTTAGCATCTGTAGTCTGGGTTTTTTTGCCTTGCTGGCCTCAATCGGCGGCATCATGGATTACCTGCCGCACATGATTATCTCGTCTTTTATCATCAACTTTTTACTGGCCGCCGTGGTCACTCGCATACCGCCGTTGAATAACAAACAGGATATCTATTTTGACGGTCAGCCAGCACAGAAGACAACCGCAAGTACCGACCAACCAAGTGGCAATATATGGATGCGCGCCTGCAGTGCCGCCGCCGAACGAGCCTCGATGACAAGGCCCGATGTCTTCTATAAATATTTTTGGGAAGCAGCGACCTTTGCTCAGAAAATTGTCGCCTATATCTTGTCGATTGCGACCATAGCGCTGATCGTCGGCACTTATACGTCGGTATTTGATTATCTTGGCATGGTGTTTGAGCCCTTGCTCAATCTGCTAGCTTTGCCCGATGCGGACAAGATTGCCCCGACAGTATTACTCTCTATCGCCGAGATAGCCTTGCCTGCGATTATTATCGCAGGAGCTGATGTGGCACCCATGAGCGTGTTCTTTGTCTGCACCTTATCTACCATTCAAATTATTTTCTTTACCGAAAGCGCAAACGCCATGCTGGAGTCTGATATTCCGCTCACGGTGAAGGATCTGATTGTGATCTTCCTTATCAGAACAGTGTTGGCTATTCCTCTGGTGGCGCTGGCAACACACCTAGTGTTCTGAGTCTATTTTTGGTCTTAACGTTAGGAGGCTACATGGCAGTCTCCGTATTCACGTCATGTGGAGTTTATGATGATTAGAGAATCCATGACATTTGATGTCGTCATCGTCGGTGCGGGGCCGGCAGGTTTATCGGCGGCCTGCCGGCTGATGCAACAAGCTTGGGACGCCGAACAGGAGCTGACGGTCTGTGTGGTAGAGAAAGGTTCCGAAGTGGGCGCTCATATCCTCTCTGGCGCCGTCATCGAGCCGCGTGCTTTAAACGAGCTTTTCCCCAGTTGGAGAGAGCAGGGTGCTCCTTTAAAAACCGCGGTCACCGAAGACAGGATTTATCTGCTGAAAGACGCGTACAGCGCCCGCCGTATTCCTAATGCGCTGGTACCTAAGACGATGCATAACACCGACAATTACGTTGCTAGCCTCGGAAACTTGTGTCGCTGGTTAGGCGAACGTGCAGAAGAATTGGATGTCGAAATTTTTCCGGGCTTTGCGGCGTCCGAAGTGCTTTATCATGAAGATGGTTCTGTGAAGGGGATCGCCACCGGTGACATGGGCATCGCTCACGATGGTCAGCAGAAGGACAGCTACATGCCAGGCATGGAGCTACACGCTAAATACACATTGTTCACCGAAGGCTGTCGAGGTCATCTGGGTAAACAGCTGATTGAACACTTTGCACTAGATCAGGGCGCAGACCCGCAACACTACGGTCTCGGTATTAAGGAACTCTGGGATATCGACCCGGAAAAACACCAGCCTGGCCTAGTACTGCACGGCACCGGTTGGCCTTTATCAGATAAAGATCATGGGGATACCAATGGTGGTTTCTTCCTCTATCACGCCGAAGACAATCAGGTAGTGGTGGGGCTTATCATCGATCTTAACTACAGCAACCCATGGCTGAGCCCGTTTGACGAGCTCCAGCGAATGAAGCACCATCCACTGTTCAAGCAATATCTCGACGGTGGTAAGCGAGTTTCCTACGGCGCCCGTGCCATCGCCAAGGGCGGCTTTAACTCCCTTCCTAAGATGACTATGCCTGGGGCGCTGCTGCTGGGCTGCGATGCTGGTACCTTAAACTTCTCCAAGATCAAGGGAACTCATACAGCGATGAAGTCCGGCATGCTGGCGGCCGAGGCGGTGTTCGAAGCTCTCGGTACCGGTGACGAGGGCGGTAAGGACCTTACGTCCTTCATCGATAAGTTTAAGGATTCCTGGCTCTTTGATGAGCTGTTCCGCAGCCGTAACTTTGGCCCGGCGATACACAAGTTCGGCACACTGCTGGGTGGTGCCTTCAATGTCGTTGACCAGAATGTTTTCAATGGCAAGCTCCCGCTGACGTTGCATGATACCTTCAGTGATTACACTCAGTTGAAGCCAGCGTCCGAGTACAAGAAAATCGAGTACCCGAAGCCTGATGGCAAGATCAGCTTCGACAAGCTGTCATCGGTATTTTTGTCGAACACCAATCATGAAGAGGATCAGCCCAGTCATCTTCAGCTTAGGGATACCCGTATTCCGTTGTCGAAAAATCTGCCTATGTGGGCGGAGCCGGCACAACGTTACTGCCCAGCTGGCGTCTACGAAGTCATCGAAGAGGGGGAGGGGAAGCGCTTCCAGATTAATGCTCAGAACTGCGTACATTGTAAGACGTGCGATATTAAGGATCCTTCCCAGAACATCGTTTGGGTGGTACCAGAAGGTGGCGGTGGCCCCAACTACCCGAATATGTAAGTTGAAGATTAGGATTAAGGATGAGGGAATGGAGATAACTCTCCATTCCCTCAATTACCTGCTAACTAACCTAATATTCTTTAATTGAGCGCACTATGCCGTCGGCATCTAGGCCCAGCTTGGCTAAAATTTGTTGCTGGGTGCCTTGCTCAATAAATATATCAGGCAGGCCGAGGTTTAATACCGGCACCAGCTTCTTATTGCGCATTAAGCACTCATTTACCGCCGATCCGGCACCGCCCATAATGGCGTTTTCTTCGATAGTGACCAGTAGCTCGTGACCATCGAGCAGCGACAACAACAGTGCCTCATCTAACGGCTTCACAAAGCGCATGTCGACTAAGGTGGCGTCTAACTGCTCCGCGGCGGCTTGTGCTTCGGCCAACAAGGTACCGAAGTTGAGCAGGGCAATCTTGCTCTTACCTTCATTCGCTTGGCGAATAATGCGACCTTTGCCGATTTCGAGTGCGGTCATCTGCTCTTGGATCTCAGCACCCATACCGGTGCCGCGCGGATAACGCACTGCAGCAGGGCCGAGATGCTGATAACCGGTATACAGCATCTGTCGACACTCGTTTTCATCAGCCGGGGTCATGATCACCATATTGGGAATGATGCGCATAAAACTTAAGTCGTAAGCGCCCTGATGGGTAGGACCATCGGCACCTACTATGCCCGCGCGGTCGATAGCAAACAGCACGTCCAAATTTTGTAACGCTACATCGTGGATCAGCTGATCATAGCCGCGCTGCAAAAAAGTAGAGTAAATGGCCACTATCGGCTTTTTGCCTTCAATGGCCATGCCTGCCGCCAGCGTAATAGCATGTTGCTCGGCAATGGCTACGTCAAAATAGCGCTGAGGATATTCACGTGAAAACCGCACCAAGCCCGAGCCTTCACGCATGGCCGGCGTTATCGCCATTAGCTGCGGGCACGCCTTGGCCATGTCACACAGCCAGGCACCAAAAATACTGGAGTAGCTGGGGCTAGAAGGCGTGCTTTTGGGTAAGCTGCTTTCAGCGGGATCAAATTTTGGCACCCCATGATAGCCAATAGGGTCTTTTTCGGCGGGTAAGTAGCCTTTGCCTTTGCGGGTCATAATGTGCAAAAACTGGGGGCCCTTTAGCTTGCGCATATTGCGCAGCGTTTCCACCAAGGTATTAATGTCGTGGCCGTCGATGGGGCCAACGTAGTTAAAACCGAACTCTTCAAAGAGAGTGCCAGGAATAACCATACCTTTAAGATGTTCTTCGGTGCGCTTTGCCAGCTCTTTCAGTGGCGGCAGCATTTCTAACGCTTTTTTGCCGCCTTCACGCAAGCTGCTATATAGCGAACCCGACATAATGCGTGCCAGGTGATTATTAAGTGCGCCAACGTTTTCTGAAATTGACATCTCGTTATCATTTAAAATAACCAGCATGTCTTTATGAATATCACCGGCGTGATTAAGAGCTTCAAACGCCATGCCCGCAGTAATGGCACCATCACCGATAATGGCGGCCACTTTGCGGCCTTGCTGTTCTTGATCGGCGGCAATGGCCATACCTAACGCAGCACTAATGCTGGTGCTGGAATGGCCCACGCTAAGGGTGTCGTATTCGCTTTCTTCGCGCCAAGGAAAGGGGTGTAACCCTTCAAACTGGCGGATATCTGCCATCCGCTCGCGTCGACCAGTAAGAATTTTGTGTGGATAAGCCTGATGGCCTACATCCCACACTAAACGATCGAATGGCGTGTTATAGACGTAGTGCAAGGCTACGGTTAATTCGACCACACCTAGCCCAGAGGCTAGATGTCCACTGCTTTGGCTAACCGAGTGCAACAGATAGGATCTTAACTCTGAGCACAAAGCTGGCAACCTGTCTTGAGGCAGGCTGCGTAGCTCATCGGGGAGATTAGCCAGTGCCAAGGTCGGATAATCGGCAATATTCAGACTCATAAGCTTATTATTATGCTCGCTCTAAAAATCGCGTTTTACGATGTAGAGAGCGAATGCTTCCAGTGTTTGAGTAGGATAGGGGATATCAGCCAGCGCCGACAATGCCTGTTGCTGTAAGCTATCGGCAAGAGAGCGGGCACCATCAAGCCCGAGCAGAGCAGGGTAGGTACTTTTTTGCTGCTCTTGATCTTTGCCTTGAGTTTTGCCCAGCGTTTGGGTGTCGGCGGTAATATCCAGAATATCGTCCTGCACCTGAAATGCGAGCCCAATGGCGTCGGCATAACGGCTTAATGCAGTAAAATGTACTTCTTGCATATTGTTAGCACAAAGTGCGCCCAAGCGCACGGCAGCACGAATTAACGCGCCGGTTTTGTGACGATGCAGACTTTCTAGGGTGGCAGGATCTATGGCCTTGCCCTCCCATTGTATATCAAGCGCTTGGCCGCCACACATCCCCTGATAACCGCTGGCTTTAGCTAGCTCTTGCACCATGCGTAATTGTCGCTCGGCGCTTAAGCCGAGTGTAGGTTGGCTTAATAACTCGAAAGCCAACGCCTGCAGCGCATCGCCGGCTAAAATGGCGGTAGCTTCATCAAATGCGGTGTGTACCGTGGGCTGTCCTCGGCGCAAATCATCGTTGTCCATCGCGGGTAAGTCATCGTGGATCAACGAGTAAGCATGAATGCATTCTATGGCGGCGGCGGCGGCATCTAAGGCCGCATTATTGGGCTGGTCCAGCAAGTCGCCACTGGTGTATACCAGCATGGGGCGCACGCGCTTTCCGCCTTGCAGTAAGCCATATTCCATGGCGGCCTTGAGCGTGGGCGCCAATGAAGTGAGGTTATTAATGGCATCCGCCAATACGATAGCAATACGCTCATGATAATGCTGTTGCAGTTGAATGAAGCCCACTTAGCGTTCCTCTTGGCTCGATGCGAAAGGGGTGAGCTGTTCTTCATCCTGTTGCAGTAAAATATGAACTTGCTGCTCGGCCTGAGTCAGTCGATGTTGACCGGCGCGCACCAGCTGTACGCCTCGTTCAAACGACTTAAGTGACTGCTCTAAACTCAGATCACCCTCTTCTAGCTGGTTTACCAGATTTTCTAGTTCAGCGAGGGCGCTTTCAAAATCCATATTTTCAGGTTTTTTGGTAGCCACGGGCATCCTCTGTCATTAAGCGGCAAAATGATGGCCAATAGTATCATTGCCACCGTACATTTGGCGAAACTTATAGAATGCGAAGCAAGCGGGTGATTAAAAGAGTTTAAGGATTCATGAACGTTGCCGATAAAACCTAAGGCGACAACATAAGGCATAACAAGGTAAGATTGGCGCCAATTATGTCCATAATAATCATGTTTATAAACATGTAACAACTCATAAGGACCTTGCTTTGGATCTGGCAACGATTATCGGATTAGTCGGTGGTTTGGCATTTATTGCCATGGCCATGGTGCTAGGAGGCAGTCTCGGTATGTATGCCGATGTGCCCTCTTTTTTTATTGTCTTTATCGGCTCGCTCTTTGTGGTGATGATGAAGTTCAACTTGGGCCAATTTTTAGGCGCAGCTAAAGTCGCGGCCAAGGCCTTTATTTTTAAGCTAGAAAAGCCCGAAGAACTAATTGAGCGGGTAGTAGTACTTGCCGACGCTGCCCGTAAAGGCGGTTTTTTAGCACTGGAAGAGGCCGAAATCACCAATCCGTTTTTGCAAAAAGCGGTGGATATGCTGGTGGACGGTCACGAACAGAGCGTCGTGAAGCAGGCGCTAGAAAAAGACATTGACCTTACCGCCGAGCGACAGGAGCAGGGCGCCAAAATATTTCGCGCACTGGGCGATGTGGCACCAGCCATGGGCATGATTGGTACCCTTATCGGCCTAGTGGCCATGCTGGCCAATATGGATGATCCTAAAGCCATCGGCCCAGCGATGGCCATTGCCTTGCTGACAACCCTATATGGCGCCATGTTGGCCAACATGCTAGCACTGCCCATTGCCGACAAGCTCGAACTGCGCTCAGAAGAAGAGCGCTTGAACCGCACGCTTATTTTAGATGCGGTGTTGGGCATTCAAGACGGCCAAAACCCGCGGGTGTTGCAGGGCTTACTAGAAAACTACTTGGCCGATAATAAGCGGTCGAAGGAGGAGTAGTGGCTAAAAAGTGTAAGAAGGCCGCCGCCGGAGCCCCCGCTTGGATGGCGACCTTTGCTGATCTCGCCACTATATTAATGAGTTTTTTTGTACTGCTGTTGGCTTTTGCCGAGATGGATGTGGTGAAGTTCAAACAAGTAGCCGGCAGCATGAAGTATGCTTTTGGGGTACAAAATCAATTAGAAGTGACCGAAATACCCAAAGGCACCTCGGTGATTGCGCTAGAGTTTCGTCCCGGCCAGCCACAGCCCACCCCTATTGATGTGATCATGCAGCACACTACCGACTCAACCCAGGCCGAACTCGACTTTCAGCCTGGCGAAACCGACCGTTCTTCAGGGCAAAACCGCGAAACGGGCAACCAAAGTGGTGGCGAAGAGGCGGATATTCCGCAAGTTGACCCGCAAACCATGGCTTTGGCGCAAGAGCTGGCAGAAGAATTGAATGATTCTATTGAGCTAGATGCCATTGAAATTGAAGCGCTGGGCCAGCAGGTGATTATTCGTATTAAAGAAAATGCGTCATTTTCTTCTGGCTCGGCTTTTTTACAGCCGCAGTTTTGGCCAGTAGTACGCAAAATTGGCGGTTTGCTTAAAGACATCCCAGGTGAAATATTAGTCTCGGGTCACACCGATGATGTACAAAGCCACAATGAGCTATTTCGTTCTAACTGGGAGTTATCGTCACAGCGCGCCTTGGCGGTAGCCGATCAGTTATTAAAGGTGGAAGGCTTTGCCGACGAGCGCATGGTGGTAATGGGCATGGCAGGCACGCGGCCTTTAGTGCAGAACGATACTGCAGAAAGCCGCCGCCGTAATCGCCGCGTAGAAATTACCATTTCTCAAGGCAAGCCCAAATTCACCGCACCCATGGACTTAAACGCGCCGCGCTAAGTAAAGAGCACAGCGCCGAGCAGTGTTTATCTTTAACGTAAGGAGTACAGCGTACCGCTTACTGCTATGGTTTGTATTTTTTAGCGATTCGCTTGGTGCTGGGCGCTGGGCGCTGCTCGGTGTATAATGTCGGGCTTTATTTTTATGTTTTTTACTCTTTTGTTGTTCTAGGCGTACCGCATTTATGAAATTTATTATCAAGCTTCATCCAGAAATTACCATCAAGAGCCGTTCGGTGCGCCAGCGCATGTGCAAACTACTGCAAGGCAACATTCGTAATGTATTAAGCCCTTTGGATGAAAACGTCAAAATTCGGTCCGACTGGGACAAGCTGATCGTGCGCAGTAATGTTGAAGAACATCGTCAAGGCGTGATTGACTCCTTGGCCTGTATTCCCGGCATTCAGTCGTATTTAGAAGTACAAGAGCACCAAGTGGCTACGTTAGATGATATCTTAACCCACACCGAACAGGCGTTTGGTAGCTTATTGGCTGGCAAAACCTTTTGCGTACGCGCGAAGCGCCGTGGCCAACAGATATTCAGTTCATTGGATGTGGAGCGCTATGTGGGTGGCGGCTTAAATCAGCGCTGCGATACGGCGGGAGTAAAATTAAAAAATCCAGATGTGCAAGTGAACCTTGAGCTGGATGGTGAGCGCCTGTATTTGGTGACTCAACAATATCCCGGTTTGGGCGGTTATCCTATTGCCACTCAAGAAAGTGTACTCAGCTTGATGTCCGGTGGATATGACTCGGGTGTGTCCTCTTATCAGTTCATCAAGCGCGGCAGCCGCGTACATTATTGCTTCTTTAACCTAGGTGGTGAAGAGCACGAGGCTGGGGTACGTGAGGTGGTGTACTACTTGTGGAAGAAGTACGGATCTTCCCATCGGGTTAAGTTTATCTCGGTGCCTTTTGAGGGCGTAGTGGGCGAGATCCTAGAAAAAGTCGATAACGGCTACATGGGCGTGATCCTTAAGCGCATGATGATGCGTGCCGGTGCTGTAGTCGCAGAGCGATTGGCTATTAATTCTTTAGTGACCGGTGAAGCTATGGGGCAAGTATCGAGCCAGACGGTGACGAACTTGAACGTGATTGACAGGGTGACCGATATGCTGATCATGCGCCCGCTGGTGGCCTACGATAAGCAAGATATTATTGATATCGCACGCCGTATTGGCACGGCTCCTTATGCCGAAAAAATGCCTGAATATTGTGGTGTTATCTCTAAGAGCCCGACCATTAAGGCAAAGTTGGGCCGAGTGGCAGAAGAAGAAGACAACTTTGATTTCAGCGTGCTGGATGCGGCCATAGAGGCGGCAGTAGTGGATGACATTCGCAAGTTAGAAGAAAAGTGGCAGTTGCCCGAAGTCGAGTTTAGCCAAGGCAGTGATGAAGCTGGCGAAGTGATCATCGATATTCGCTCGCCAGAAGAAGAAGAAGAAACGCCATTGGCGGTGCCGGGTCATAAAGTGGTCGTAATGCCATTTTTTAAGCTATCGAGCCAGTTTACCGAGCTAGACCCCAATAAAACCTATTTGCTGTATTGCGACCGTGGCGTAATGAGTCGCTTGCAAGCGATTCATTTAAAAGAGCAAGGCTTTGATAATGTGAAGGTGTATAAACCTTAATTCAGCCGAGCGTCTAGCTAAAAAAAGACACCGAGCCAGATAGGTTCGGTGTCTTTTTTTTAGCTAGGCTTCTTGCTTTGGTATTTTTTTGAAGAGCGTCCGATACAAAACACCGAATCTTTGGACTCGGTGTCTTGTCGTTTGGTTAAGCTTGGCGCTTGGCGCCGGGAGCCGGGCGCTGCATGCTATCTTCCCGCTTTTTAATTTCATCATACAGCTGCTGGCTCACGGGCACGGGTAGTCCGTCGGCATGAGTTAGCATATATCCACTAATGTAATCGATTTCGGTTTTACGCCCGCAGGCTAAATCTTGTTGCATAGAAGAGGAGTTAGTCGCGGTTTGCTCAATCACTTGGTGCAAACGGCGGCGGTAAGCCTCTTTGGTTTCGGCATCATTGCCATCTAGGCGCGCAATCACCTGATAAACTTCATCCGTGAGCTGCTCTAGCACCTCAGAAAATCTGGGCTCTAGTAATTGGCCGTTACTGATATTGTTGCAAGCGGTCAGAGGATTCATCACGGCATTCACGGCCAGTTTGCGCCGCTGATGCAGGGCGATATCGTCCCCCCACTCTGTATGGCCTAACGCTGCAGCTAATGGCTTCACCAAGTGTGCCCAAGCTTTGCCCGCTTCATTTAAGGGGCCCAGCCAAGTCTCTCCTTTACCGGTATGACGCACCAGCCAGTCTTGTTCTTTCATGGCGCCATGGTTGCACACACCAGCCAATAAGGGATTATCGGGCAATAACGCTTTTACTTGCTCGGTAAGCCCCATGCCATTGTTAAATAAAATCACCGGCGTGCTTTTAGGTAAATGCCGTAACTCTTTAAGGGCGTCCAGTACATTGTAGGCCTTAGTGAACACCAGCAAGCATTCAACCTTGCGTGAATGCTCAGGAAAGCGAGGCTGACTATTAATTAACTGGTGGCTGCCACTGAGCGTAATCAAATCTAATTTTGGGTGAAAATGACCGCGATGACGCTCAGAAAGCATAAAGCCAACTTGTTCACCTTTTTGGTGAAGTTGCCCCGCGATAACACAGCCTAAAGCACCTGCTCCAAGAATGGTCCATTCCATCATCACTCTATCCCCTGAACTTTGTTATTATGTATAGTAAGTCTAATCCTATACGTTAACTGTGAAATTTCACGGGTGCCAGCGTATTATTTTATCGCTGTCGGTTAATAAAACCGTTTTAAAGGAGCCATCATGCCATCTTTTGATATTGTGTCTGAAGTTGAAATGAATGAAGTACGTAATGCGGTGGAGAATGCCAACCGTGAATTGGAAATTCGATTTGATTTTCGTGGTGTTGAAGCCAGCTTTGAACTGAAAGACGAGAAGGTAAAACTGAGTGCTGATGCTGAGTTTCAGTTGCAGCAGATGCGGGATATGTTGCGGGGGGCCTTGATCAAGCGAGGCATCGACACCAAGGTGTTGGATCCGGGTAGCATAGTGCGCTCGGGCAAGCGTCATATTCAGGAACTGGGTTTCAAACAGGGCATCGAGAGCCCCCTCGCCAAGACGCTGGTCAAGAAAATCAAGGACAGTAAAATCAAGGTACAGGCGTCAATTCAGGGTGAACAGCTGCGAGTCACCGGCAAGAAGCGCGATGATCTACAGCAGGTGATGGCGCTGCTGCGCCAGGACGATCAGGAGCAGCCGCTGCAGTTCAACAACTTCCGAGATTGATGGGTAAACCGTGAAGCGTAAAGGGGAAGGGTTAAACCTGAACCTTTAAAGACCGAGATTAAAGACTTCTTCGCCACGGAATCCACGGAACCCACAGACGAAGAGCGATAAAACGGTAAAGAGTTAAGGGTAAGAGCACGCCCCTTAACTCTTCACCAGTGCTTGTCTTAAAGCCTTACCAGAATATATCTTGATGTTAGCCTTTATTTTTCCGTGGGTTCCGTGGCAAAAATAGCCCCAGGTTTGAGTGTTTTGATCTTATGTTGTCCCCTTCACCCTTCACCCTTTACGTTTGACGTCGTTTTCCCCACCTTTCTGATCAGCCATAACACAGGTAGCCCGATGGCGGCGGTGCCGATGAAAAACGGCGCATAGCCATAAGCATCTACTGCTATGCCGGAAAAGCCTGCCAAAAATTTCGGTAGCAACATCATTACCGAGCTGAATAGTGCGTACTGCGTGGCCGAAAAAGCGACGTTAGTTAGGCTAGACAGATAAGTTATAAAGGCCGCAGTGGCAATACCGGCACTCAGGTTATCGAGTGAGATAATCACGGTGAGTAATTGCACGTCTGGACCAAATTGCGCCATTAAGGCAAACATTAAATTAGTGCCAGCCGATAATATCGCCCCTAGCATCAAGATGCGTAAGGTACCAAAGCGACTGACTAATACTCCCCCTAATGCCGCACCCACTAAGGTCATGATCACACCATACACTTTGGTTACGGTGGCAATTTGTGACTTGCTAAACCCCATGTCGACATAAAAAGGATTAGCCATTACCCCCATCACCACATCCGAGATCCGATAGCAGGCAATCAGAGCCAGAATAATCAACGCCTGTTTGCCAAAACGCTGAAAAAACTCGGCGAAGGGTGCCACCATGGCACTGCGCATAAATGCCGCCAAGCTAGCCAGAAAACGCGGATACCCTTGATTGATTAACTGCTGACGATGCTCGGCTTGTGCCACCGCTTGCGATTTTAAATCTACATCAGGCTCGTGGAGCAGTAAGCAGGTAATCACCCCCACCAGCATAAAACCCGCCATGCACAAATAGGCGGTTTGCCAGCCTATGGGGTCATAACCTAAGTCGGATCCTGCCCACGCCGCTATAGCCAATGCCCCAGCGCCAGCCATAATCATCGCCAGCCGATAACCGGTCATATAAGCCGCCGCCAACGCACCTTGCAGGCGCTCGGGAGCGGCTTCTATTCGATAGGCGTCAATCACAATATCTTGGGTAGCCGAGGCAAACGCCACAGCTAACGCAAACAGCGCAAAACTAACGATGTGGGTAGTGGGCTCAGAATAAGCCATGCCAACCAGCGCCGCTATAATCAGCAGTTGCGAAAACAGCATCCAGCTGCGTCTTCGGCCCATTAGTCGTGACAGTATGGGCAAAGGCAGGCGATCGACTAACGGCGACCATAGCCACTTTACGCCATAGGCTAGCGCTACCCAGCTAAAAAAGCCGATGCTGGTGCGGCTAACACCGGCTTCGCGTAACCAAAACGACAGTGTGCCGAACACCAGCAAAATGGGTAAACCAGAAGAAAACCCTAACGCTAACAACGTTAGCACCCGGCGCTCAGCGTACAGCGCCAGTTGTTGGGACCAGCTGCGCTTACCCTCTTTGGTGGCGTCGTGCACCTTAGTGGCTAGCCTGACTGTTGTTTAAGCGTCGAACCTGCTGCAATACGATATCTTGCTCTGGTACGTCCCGAGCACGCAGTTGCATGTTCATACCGGTATCGACCTTAGCCATTTTTGCTAGTACCTCGTCACCAGCGGTTACTTTGCCAAACACTGTATAGCCGACTTTGCGGCCACCATTGAGTGATTGGTTGTCGTTGAGGTTGATATAAAACTGTCGGGTTGCGCTATTCGGATCTTGAGTGCGGGCCATCGCAATGGTGCCAGTTTGGTTATCTAGGCCGTTGTTAGACTCGTTGACTACCGGGCTGTACGTGGGCAGGTTTTTGTAATCGGTATCAAACCCGCCTCCTTGCACTACAAACCCCGGGATCAGACGGTGAAAAATGCTGCCGTCGTAGCTACCGTCATCCACGTAGCGCAAAAAGTTGGCGACGGTAGCCGGGGCGGCAGTGTCGTTCAACTCTACCTCGAGGGTGCCCATATTGGTCACCAGCTCGACTCTGGGGCCGGCCAAGACCGCGGTAGCGGCCATTAATCCGGCAAGCAGGATGAAACCGCGCTTCACGACTGACCACCGATAAACTGCTGCACATCAGCGTCAGACAGCATGTCTTTGACCATCAAGCTCAGCTGCTCGTTCAAGGCATCTTTTACCTTGTCTAGCTCTGGGTGCAGGCGACCAGGAAATTCCGCCTGGGCACTGCGGCGATATTGCTTGGTAATGGTGCGGCCATCGCGCTTGAGCGTAAGCTGCATGCGCAGTTGTTGAACTACATCGTAACTAATATGACCGCGGATCACTCGAGCCAACACTTCTTGCAGCTCCAGTGTTACCTGAGTGGGGGCGCCGTTTTCAACGAAGGCACCTTGGTTACTCAGGCCTTGGGCCAACGCTTGTTCCATTTGTACTTTTATATTGTTGCTGGCGCCCACTACGACGGGGGCCTTGTTGTTCTGTTCAATCTGAATCACGTAATCATTTTTGCGGCTGTCCTGGCTGCTCAGTGTGAGAGTCTGGCCGCGGTACACACCGCCTTTGGCATCCACTGTTGGCGCCACATCAACGGCGATGGGGTAGTAACTAGCACAGGCAGTCAAGCTAAGGGCTAGCATACCGGTCATTAACCATTTAATGAGTTTCATAATAGATTCCTTAAGAGGTTTTAATGGCTTTGAGAATAACGAATTTATGGTTAGATGCCACTACCGTTTGATTACCGAATAGGCGCTTTAGCTTGATATGGTAATCAAGATGGCGATTGGCCACCACCCACAGCTCGCCACCAGAATTGAGTATGCGCTTGGCATCCACAAACATTTGCCACGCAATGTGGTCGGTAATGGCTTGCTTCTGGTGAAAAGGTGGGTTGCACAATATGAGCTCGGCACTGTTAACGGCGACGTCATCAAGACAGTTATTGACCACAAAGCCCGCACGAGCGCTGTCTGATGGCAAGTTATGCTGCACCGTCAGTTCGGCACTGGCGATGGACATATACGACTCATCAACAAAGGTCACGGTGGCTTCTGGGTTTTGCGCCATGGCCATCAGGCCCAACACACCATTACCGCATCCTAAATCGATAATATGCCCCGGACGATTGCTGGGCAGGTGTTCCAGCATAAAGCGGGCACCAATATCAAGATTGGCACGCGAGAACACATTAGCATGGTTATAAATACTAAAGTCGGTGCCCTCAAGTTGCCAAGCCAGTGGCAAGGGAAGCTCGCTGGCAGGTTTGTCAGCATCGCGCTTACTAAACACTAAACGCGCTTTTTTCCAGGCCAAGCTGGTTTTCGTGTCACCAATATAGCGTTCAAAAAACTTGAGGGTTGAACCGTGAATGTCTTTGGCTTTGGCGGCGGCAATAAATAGGGTGTCGGGCCCCATTATTTGGCTAAGATAGGCCAACTGATATTCCAGCAAGGCATTGGTTCTGGGCAGTTTCATCAGTACCAAACCAGGCGCTTGTGCAGTCCAAGGATCTAGGCTGGTAAGAGATTGCCCACTGAGCTCTAGCTCATTATCTTGCGCATTGGCGGCCAATGCCAGCTCACTAATGCGAGAGTCATTAATGCTAATCGGCTGATGGTGGTGTAGCGCTAGGTTAAGGGCACCAAAGGCATCGTTTAAAATCAGCACTGGAGCATCTTTATTCCAGCTATGATTTTCTAGTTCGTTGATCAGGTATTCATCTGCCGCTTCCCATGCTTGCAGGCCATGTTGGGCTGGGCGAGGATAACGACGAAGCAGTAGTTCACCGCCTTGAGGCAGGGGGAAAAGGTGATTCATGACGGCTTTACTCAATAGAAAAAAAGCATTTTAACAGCTAATAGGGGAAAAGCAGCATGCAGCTATGGATTGATCCTCCTCAATGGTTAACCCTTGAGCAAGGGCGCTTGCTGTGGTGGCCCGAGGCCTTTGCCGCTGAGGCTGATAGTTGGCAGGCACAGCTGGGCGCCGAGATCTCCTGGCAACAACATCAACTAACGATGTTTGGCCGTGAGTTGGACGAGCCGCGATTGTCTTGTTGGATGGGCGACGGCCGTTATCGCTATTCGGGCAAAACTCGAGAACCTACAATTTGGCACCCGTTAGTGCGTGATATTGCACGGCGAATAGAGGCCATTTGCGAGCAGCCATTTAATGGGGTGTTGCTTAATTTGTATCGCCACGGCCAAGATAGTATGGGCTGGCATGCCGATAATGAGCCTGAATTGGGCGTTAACCCGGTGATAGCCTCGCTAAGCTTAGGCGTCAGCCGTCGTTTTGTGTTACGCCACGTTAATGGTGAACGCCGACAACTGCTATTAACCCACGGCAGTTTATTGGTGATGGCCGGCGAAATGCAGCATCATTGGCAGCATGCCTTGCCTAAAATGGCAGCCAGTGAAGGCGAGCGCATTAATTTAACGTTTCGTTTGCTGAACAAGAGATGAAATACCGCCATACGTCTTACGCTGTAAGTCAAAGATAACCACCAGACGCATGACGTATTGCGTAAGGCGTAAGGCGTACAGCGTGGGTCTTAAATATTAATTAGGAGTAAATAATGTCTATACAAGCTCAAATTGAACAAAAAGTGCAGGCTGCATTGGCGCCAACGCACTTAGAAGTCATCAACGAAAGCTATATGCACCGCGTGCAGCCGGGTTCAGAGACGCACTTTAAGCTGGTGGTGATAAGCGAGCAGTTTGAGGGGCAGAGATTGCTAGCGCGCCACCGAAAGCTGAATGCCTTGTTGGCCGATGAACTGGCGGGTGGCGTACATGCCTTGGCGTTACACACTTTTACCACGGCTGAGTGGCAGGCTCGTGAAGGGGCTCAAGACAGTCCTGCGTGCCGAGGTCAAGGTGGGGTGAGCGGTTAGCATCACGCACCTTTATAGATGCGTCATGCACTGGTGAGGCCCGTTTGGGGCTAAACTTTAATGAGCAACCCACTATCATTACTTTACTTTAGCTTCAGTCTTGTTTATGTCACCGCCATTTATGCTGACGGTGGTAAATATTGGTAATTGCCATGGCAGCCACTGCGGTAAAAGTGTTAACATTATGCGCCTTAAGTTTTAGGCTGGATGTTACCGGACTGTGGTCGGGCGGTTGTCGACGTGAAAGTGGGCAGACCGGTAGCGACTCATCAGCATGTTGTCATGTTCGACATGGCAAGTACCTGTCTTCCTCTAACAAGTAGTGCAAGTGAGTATGATTACAATTAAAAAAGGGCTGGACCTCCCGGTATCCGGGGCACCAGAGCAAGTAATCTACGATGGCCCTGCCATCAAGCGCGTTGCTACGCTCGGCGAAGAGTTTGTGGGCATGCGCCCTACCATGTTCGTTAAGGTAGAGGATCATGTTAAAAAAGGTCAGGTTATCTTCGTAGACAAGAAGAATCCTGGCGTTAAATTCACAGCTCCCGCCGCTGGTACCGTGGTTGAAATAAACCGTGGTGCTAAGCGTGTTCTGCAATCAGTAGTAATAGCGGTTGATGACAGCGAAGATCAGATTACTTTTTCAAAATATGCTTCTGCTGAACTTTCTAAACTGGAACTCGATACCGTTCGCGACCAGCTGGTTGAATCCGGCCTGTGGACGGCGCTGCGTACACGCCCCTTTAGCAAGGTGCCTGCTATCGATTCCACACCAAGCTCCATCTTTGTTACCGCCATGGATTCTAATCCGCTGAGCGCTAATGCCGAATTGATCATTAAGGAATATGCCCAGGCATTTACCGATGGTCTACAGGTGTTAAGCCGGCTAACAGAAGGCCAAGTGCACGTATGTAAAGGTGAAGGCAGCCTACCTCAGGCGCCTGCTGGCAATATTAAAGAACATGTCTTTACTGGTTTGCATCCTGCGGGCTTGCCCGGCACTCATATTCACTTTATTGACCCGATAATTCCGGGCAAAGTGGTGTGGCACATCAATTATCAAGATGTGATCGCCTTTGGCAAGCTGTTCACCACCGGTGAGCTATTTACCGATCGTGTGGTGGCATTAGGTGGCCCCGTGGTACAAAAACCGCGTTTGCTACGTACTCGCATTGGTGCGTCGTTAGATGCATTAACTGCCAGTGAGCTACAAGACGGTGAAAACCGCGTTATTTCTGGCTCCGTGCTATACGGCACCGCCGCAAGTGGCCCCCATGCTTATTTGGGTCGTTATCACTTGCAGGTGTCGGTACTGGCTGAAGGTCGTGAAAAAGAACTGTTTGGTTGGCTAGCACCCGGTGCTAATAAGTTCTCTGTCACCCGTGCTTACCTGAGTCATCTGACCAAGGGCAAGCTGTTTGACTTGACTACCACCACCAATGGTTCACCTCGTGCAATGGTGCCAATCGGTAACTACGAGCGCATTATGCCGCTTGATATTTTGCCGACTCTGCTGCTACGTGACTTGTTGTCTAACGACACAGACGGTGCGCAAACCCTGGGCTGCTTGGAACTGGATGAAGAAGATCTGGCGCTATGTACCTATGTGTGTCCGGGTAAATACGATTATGGCCAGGTGCTGCGCAAGTGTCTGACCACGATTGAGCAAGAGGGCTAAGTAATGAGCTTAAAACACACTCTAGAAAAGCTCGAACATCATTTCGAGCCGGGTGGGAAGTACGAAAAGTTTTACGCCCTATATGAAGCGGTAGCTACCGTGCTCTATACCCCCGGTATGGTGACACGCAATGCCTCTCATGTGCGCGACAGTATCGACTTGAAGCGCATCATGATCATGGTGTGGATGGCGACGTTTCCAGCCATGTTCTTTGGTATGTACAACTCAGGGGGGCAAACGATTAATGCCCTAATGAGCATGTACAGCCCAGGCGAACTGGCGGGTATTATCGATGGCAACTGGCGCTATGGTCTAGCACAAGCTTTAGGGGCAACCCTAGGCGATGGTGCTGGCTGGGGCAGTAAGCTGCTGTTGGGCGCCACTTACTTCCTGCCAATTTATGCGACGGTATTTTTGGTTGGTGGTTTCTGGGAAGTCATTTTTGCTAGTGTACGTAAGCATGAAGTAAACGAAGGCTTCTTTGTTACCTCTGTGCTGTTCGCACTGATTGTTCCTGCGACCTTGCCGTTATGGCAAGCGGCGCTGGGTATCACCTTCGGTGTGGTAGTGGCCAAAGAAATTTTTGGCGGTACTGGCAAAAACTTTCTCAACCCTGCGTTGGCTGGACGTGCCTTCCTGTTTTTCGCCTACCCGGCAGAAATTTCAGGTGACACGGTATGGACCGCGGTTGATGGCTTCTCAGGCGCGACTGCATTAGGTCAGTGGGCGAGCGGTGGCCAAGCGGCTCTGATGGATGCCAATACTGGCACCTTGATTAGCTGGATGGATGCCTTTATCGGTAATATCCAAGGCTCAATTGGTGAAGTTTCTACCCTGGCGATTTTTCTTGGTGGCTTGTTCATCATCTATCTGGGTATTGCCTCTTGGCGAATAGTCGCCGGCGTGATGATTGGCATGGTGGCCATGGCTGCCTTGTTTAACTTCATCGGCTCCGACACTAACGCTATGTTCAGCATGCCGTGGTATTGGCATTTGGTGTTGGGTGGCTTTGCCTTCGGCATGATGTTTATGGCAACGGACCCCGTGTCTGCCTCCTTTACCAATAAGGCTAAATGGTGGTACGGCGCATTGATCGGCGTCATGGTGGTGCTCATCCGAGTGGTCAACCCCGCTTTCCCTGAGGGCATGATGCTGGCTATTCTGTTCGCCAACCTGTTCGCTCCCTTGTTTGACCACTTTGTGGTGCAGGCTAACATCAAACGGAGACTGGCTCGTGGCTAAAAAAGAATCTGTCGGCAGAACATTTGCCGTAATCGGCGTCTTATGTTTGGTATGTTCGGTCGTGGTATCGGGTGCAGCAGTATTGCTAAAGCCAACCCAACAACTGAATAAAGCACTAGACGTACAAACCAATATCGTTGCCGTTGCCGGCTTTGGTCGTAAAGACGTAGCCGAAAACTATGAGCGTTTTATTGATGCCAAGTTATTAGACCTGACGACTGGTGAGTTTTCGGACCAGCCTGTTGCAGGCTATGACCAACGTGTGGCAGCGAAAGAGCCAAAATCAAGCATAAAGCTTGATTCAAGCGAAGATCCTGCCAGCATCCGTCGTCGTGCTAATTTAGTGCCTGTGTATATGGCCAACGACGAAGACGGTAACTTGGACAGTATTATTCTGCCCATCCACGGTCAGGGTTTGTGGTCTACCATGTACGCTTTTATTGCCGTTGCACCCGATGGCAATACCATTAAAGGCATCACTTACTACGATCAGGGCGAAACCCCAGGTTTGGGTGGTGAAGTGGAAAACCCTAGCTGGCGCGCTCAGTTTGTGGGTAAGAAGCTGTATGACGAAAATGGTAAGCCCGCGATTAAAATCGTGAAAGGCGGCGCGCCTGCTGATGCTCCTTCAAGTGTTGATGGCTTGTCTGGCGCTACCCTAACGTCTAAGGGCGTGCAGCAGACCTTTGAATTCTGGTTAGGCGATAAGGGCTTTGGTCCTTTCCTGACCAAGGTGCGTGAAGGAGAGCTCAACAATGGCTGATAAAGCAGAAATTAAAAAGGTTCTCTTTGGACCTATTGTCGGCAATAACCCCATTACGCTACAGATACTGGGTATTTGTTCGGCCTTGGCGGTTACCTCACAAATGCAAACTGCATTCGTGATGGCGCTGGCGGTGGTTGCGGTTACCGCGTTCTCTAACCTGTTTATCTCATTAGTACGTAATCAGATCCCAAACTCGGTGCGTATTATTGCGCAGATGGCCATTATTGCCTCTTTGGTAATAGTAGTGGATCAGATCTTAAAAGCGTACGCCTATGACATTTCCAAGCAGCTCTCGGTATTCGTTGGCTTGATTATTACCAACTGTATCGTAATGGGCCGCGCCGAAGCCTACGCCATGAAGAGTCCGCCTTTAATGTCGTTCTTTGATGGTATTGGTAACGGCTTAGGTTATGGTTTGATCTTGCTGATCGTAGCCACTATTCGTGAGTTGTTTGGCTCTGGTACTTGGTTTGGTCTTGAAATTTTGCCGCTAGTTAAAAATGGCGGTTGGTATCAAGCGAACGGTTTAATGCTGTTGCCACCTAGTGCCTTCTTTATTATCGGCGGCATTATCTGGGTAGTGCGTACCATGCGCCCCGATCAGGTTGAGGCGAAGGAGTAAGCATGGAACATTATATTAGTTTGTTTGTTCGTGCCATTTTCATCGAAAACATGGCATTGGCCTTCTTCCTCGGCATGTGTACCTTTTTGGCAGTGTCTAAAAAGGTAAAAACATCGTTTGGTTTGGGCGTAGCGGTTGTAGTGGTTCTGACTTTAGCAGTACCGGTAAACAACTTAGTCTACAACTATGTGCTGAAAGATGGCGTCTTAGTTGACGGCGTGGACTTGAGCTTTTTGAACTTCATTACCTTTATCGGGGTTATTGCAGCCTTGGTACAAATTCTGGAAATGCTGTTAGATAAGTTCTTCCCGGCGCTCTATAACGCACTGGGCATTTTCTTACCGTTGATCGCCGTAAACTGTGCCATCTTCGGTGGTGTGTCTTTCATGGTGCAGCGAGATTATAACTTTGCTGAGTCCATCGTTTACGGCTTTGGCTCAGGTGTAGGCTGGATGCTGGCAATTGTATTGCTAGCCGGTATACGCGAGAAGATGAAGTATTCAGATGTGCCTGATGGTTTGCGCGGTTTGGGGATTACCTTCATCTCTGCCGGCCTAATGGCAATTGGCTTCATGTCTTTCTCTGGCATATCCCTGTAATCCGGTGATAGAAAAGGAATAAACGATGGAAATCATTCTAGGCGTGGTCATGTTTACCGTGATTGTGCTGGTCCTAGTAAGCATTATCCTGTTTGCTAAGTCCAAGCTGGTCGCGGAAGGGGATGTGACTATCAGCATCAATGATGATCCCGATAAGGCGATCACCACGGGTGCTGGCGGTAAACTGCTAGGCGCGTTGGCCAATAACGGTATCTTCGTCTCTTCTGCCTGTGGCGGCGGCGGTACTTGTGGCCAGTGTCGTGTGCGTATTTTAGACGGTGGCGGTGAAATTCTGCCAACCGAGCTGGATCACATCTCTAAAGGTGAAGCTCGTGCTGGCGAGCGCTTGTCTTGTCAGGTTAACGTCAAGCAAGACATGAAAATTGAATTGCCGGAAGAAGTGTTTGGCATCAAGAAATGGGATTGCGAAGTGTTGTCTAATGACAGCAAAGCCACTTTCATTAAAGAATTGAAGCTAAAAATTCCTAACGGCGAAAGTGTACCGTTCCGTGCCGGTGGTTATATTCAAATAGAAGCGCCACCGCACCACATTCAGTACAAAGACTTTGAAGTGCCTGAGAAATACCGCGAAGATTGGGACAAGTTCAACATCTTCGAGTTGGAGTCTAAAGTAGACGAGGAAACTATCCGCGCTTACTCCATGGCCAACTATCCGGAAGAAGAAGGCATCATTCTGTTGAACGTGCGTATTGCGACACCGCCGCCCCGTAACTGGAGCGCGCCTCCGGGCAAAATGTCGTCTTACATCTGGTCATTGAAAGCAGGTGATACAGCGACTATTTCTGGTCCGTTTGGTGAGTTCTTTGCCAAAGATACCGAAGCAGAAATGGTGTTTGTTGGTGGTGGTGCCGGTATGGCTCCGATGCGCTCGCACATCTTCGATCAGCTTAAGCGTTTAGACTCTAAGCGTAAGATCAGCTTCTGGTATGGTGCCCGTTCACGTCGCGAAATGTTCTATGTAGAAGATTTTGATACGTTGCAAGAACAGCATGATAACTTCCAGTGGCACGTGGCCTTAAGTGACTCAACCCCAGAAGATGAGTGGACTGGTCATACTGGCTTTATTCATAACGTGTTGTTTGAGAACTATCTGAAGGATCACGAAGCGCCGGAAGATTGTGAATACTACATGTGTGGACCGCCGGTAATGAACGCCGCTGTGATCACGCTGCTCAAAGACTTAGGCGTAGAAGAAGACAACATTATGCTTGATGACTTTGGTGGTTAAACACTGCTTGTCAAAGGCCATTGATTAAACACCCTGAGTTAAACGCAAAGGTGATTAAACTCTAATGAGTTCTTATATAACTAAATGGCTGGCCCCACTGGGGCTGGCCTTTTTATTGGTCGCGTGCAAACCGGCTGATATTCATGCGCCCCTGACTGCCAGTGAGCAACACCTTATCGGCAACACCATGGGCACCTACTATTCTATTAAAATTGCCGGCCTTGAAGCGGAGCGAGTTCAAGAGCTACAAACTGAGATTGACCAACGTCTCGATGTGGTTAACCAGCAGATGTCGACCTATCTGGATGACTCCGAGCTAAGCCAATTTAACCAGTCTACAAGCTCAGGCCCTTTTGCTGTATCTGCTGACACCGCCAAGGTAGTCACGGCGGCATTGCAATTAGGTCGCCAAACCGAACACACCCTGGATGTGACGGTTGGCCCACTGGTCAATTTGTGGGGGTTTGGCCCAGACGAAAGACCGGTGAAAATACCGTCACAACAGCAGCTAGACGAAACGCAGGCTCACACCGGGCTTGAACACTTGCGCGTAGCATATGACGCCGATGGCCAGTATCTATACAAAGCAATACCCGAGCTGTATGTAGACTTATCGTCGATTGCCAAAGGGTTTGGCGTGGATGTGGTGTCTGAATACTTAAACGAGCAAGGCTTGGGTAATCATCTGGTGGAAATTGGCGGTGAAGTGCGCCTTAGCGGCCATAATGGTCATAATAAGCCGTGGACTGTTGCAGTAGAAAAGCCTCATAACAGTGATGGCCGCAGTGACGAATTAGTGCAACAGGTGGTGCTGGCGGGTAATAACAGCGTGGCTACCTCTGGTGATTATCGTAATTACTACGAGCTAGATGGTCAGCGATTATCCCACACCATAGATCCGAAAACCGGTCAGCCCATTAAGCATAATTTGGCATCGGTGACAGTGATCCATCCCTCCTGTATGATTGCAGATGGACTTGCTACGGCACTGACCGTCATGGGACCTGAACGTGCACTGGCCTTTGCCGAGCAGCATGATCTTGCTGTGTATCTGCTGACCAAAACGGATGATGGTTTCAAAGTTGATATGACCCACGCTTTCAAGAAGTACTTAAGAGGTTGATATGCTGTATTTTCTGATAACTTTTGTCGCGTTTGCTTTGGTCTTTTTTGCCATGGCCATCGGCTATATTGTGCAACGCAAGACCATTGCTGGCTCTTGCGGCGGCCTAGGCACCGTGGGCATAGATAAAGCCTGCGACTGCGACGACCCGTGCGAAAGCCGCCAGAAGAAAATCGCCAAAGCAGAAGCCAAGCGCCAGATGCTCGAAGAAAATCGCATCATTTAACGCCGAAGGGCGTTAAATGTGGCTGTACGTTAACCGCTGTACGCCGTACGAATTGGTTTTTCGTATAGCGATTAACGTACAGCGTACAGCTGCTCTTGAGTGATGCGTAAAATTATTCATGTCGACATGGACTGCTTTTATGCGGCAGTGGAAATGCGCGCTCACCCCGAGTGGCGTGATATACCCTTGGCCATTGGTGGGCGAGCCGAGCGACGTGGCGTGATTGCCACCTGCAATTATCCTGCTCGTAAGTTTGGTATCCACTCTGCCATGTCGAGCCATCAGGCTTTGCAACGCTGCCCACATTTATTATTAGTGCCGGGCAATATGGCCGATTATAAAGCGGTATCGCTGCAGCTTCGTGAAATATTTCATCGTTATACCCACCTTGTTGAGCCCTTATCCCTCGACGAAGCCTATCTAGACGTTACCGACAGCACTTGGTTTGCTGGCAGTGCAACCCGCATTGCCGAGCATATTCGCCACACTATTCATGAAGAACTGCAGCTCACGGCCTCGGCCGGTGTCGCGCCCAATAAGTTTTTAGCCAAAATTGCCTCGGATGAAAACAAACCAGACGGTTTATTTGTACTGCCTCCTGCCGCGGTGGCCGATTTTGTACGCCAATTGCCGCTGGCCAAAATACCTGGAGTGGGTCGAAAAACAGCCGAAAAGCTTAGCACGATGGGATTAACCCATTGTGCCCAATTAGGTGAAGTAGGAGAAGCTGAGCTTATCCGCCGCTTTGGGAAGTTTGGTGCTTTGTTATGGCAGCGCGCGCTGGGCATAGACGATCGAGAAGTGCAGACTGATCGCATACGAAAGTCGGTTGGCGTAGAAACCACGTTGCAGGAAGATATTCAGCAAGCAGAGCAAGGCATAGTCGTATTATCGGGCTTATGGCCGGAGTTAGTTAATAGGCTAAATAATCGCGCTATTAAGGGGCTGTGCATCAAGCTGAAGTTCGATGACTTTACTCAAACGACGCTGTCTCGACGTTGTGCTGAGCTTGATGCAGACATGGCCGAACAACTGTGTATTGAAGCGTGGGCACGAGCCAATGGTCGAAGCGTGCGCTTGGTAGGCGTGAGCGTAGAGCTAGATCATGAACAAGAAGCTGCCCACAGCGAACAGCTAAGTTTTGATTGGTAAGATTGAAACTCAGCGCCCAGCACAACATAAAGCGGTATTCTTTTGTTGGTTTTTTTCTGCCGTCTTCGCGCCTTCAGAAGGCAGGTGTTTTTTGAAAGCTTAAGGCTTATCGCTGTGTTTTTTGGTTGCTATCGAAGTATGGTTGGATACGGTTGGTGTTTGACTTGTTTCATGATCACTGGCGATGGCTTCCTTGCCTGTCTTTACTGTGCTGTCCTTAGTGGAGGCGGCCGTAGCGGCACCTAAATACCCCGCGCTTAGTGCTAGAAACAGGGCAATTGAAGTGGTTTTCATATTTGCTCCGTTATTCATTTTGCTGATTGTTTTATTACCCTAGCAGCTTAATTAGTAATAAAAAACCCTAAGAATTTTAAGGTTAAATGGTGCTTTTAAAGACAACCGTTATATTTACTCTTTATACCAAACTGAGTAAGTAACTGATCTATTTAGCTGCTATGTAAAGGCCGAACGAAGGGTCTACTCCACCGACACGCTGCAAGCACATCCTTGTGGCGCTCAGCACATGACGTCCCTGTCATGTGATGGTCGGTGGAGCAGATCTCTTCATCCGTCCCTATACCACGGAGTCCCCTGTGGGTGCGGCCTGCAGACAACTCGGTGCTTAATGGGAGGTGACTCTGTTGCCTTGAGTATCCATATTTCAAATAGATCACATTTTTACTTAGATTGGTATTACTTCACGCTTCACTCTTTACGCTTCACGCTTCACGCTTCACTCTTTACGCTTCACTCTTTACGCTTCACTCTTTACGCTTCACTCTTTACGCTTCACT